>JBFWLP010000058.1:0-21872 GCA_050252075.1 Burkholderiaceae bacterium
GCATGGCCATGACAAATTCCATTACTTGCGTCACGCGGGCGTGTCGCTTCTGTTTCATTGCGGTTCCTCTTCCCGGGGGCCGCCGGTAGATCGACGGCGCTGCGCTCCCCTTCTTTGCCGTGATGTTCACACGGCGCGGACATGGTCAAAAGGAGGGGATGTTACCGGAATGCGCGTTTGTTTATGCGATTTTTTAGTAGAAAGAACATAACATAGAGTTTTAAGTTATGTTCAGTGGTCGCCTTCAGCGTTGCGATCCTGCATCATGCCGGCCCGATCGGGAGCGGTTAGGCCGCGGGGTTCAGGCTGTCCAGGAAGACGCGGCACAAGGCTTCCATGCCTTGCCTGTCGTCGTTGTCGAACCGGTGGGTGACGAAACTGTCGCAGTCCCACACGCCCAGCAAGGTGCCGTCGGCCCGGAACAGCGGCACCACGATCTCGGATTGCGAGGCGGCATCGCAGGCAATATGGCCGGGAAACTGATTGACGTCGGCAACGACTTGCGTGGCGCGGGTTTGCGCGGCCGTGCCACAGACGCCGGCCCCCAGGGGAATGCGTACGCAGGCCGGTTTACCCTGGAAGGGCCCGACCACCAGCTCTTTGCCGTCGAAAAGGTAAAAGCCCGCCCAGTTCAGCTGGCCAAGGCTGTGAAACACCAGGGCACTGAAATTGGCGGCATTGGCAACAAGATTGTGCTCGCCGGCCAGCAGGGCGCGGGCCTGGTCGGCCAGCTCGGCATAGTGTTCCGTTTTGCTGGCATACGTGGAGGCAGAAAGTTCAAACATAAGAAGGGTGTGCTCAGTGAAGGTGGGCCAATCCGTTGTTCAGGTCGTCGATCAGGTCGTCGGGGTGTTCCAGCCCCACGGACACCCGCAGAAGGTTGGCCGGTGTCTTGCTGTGCGGCCCTTCGATGGACGCCCGGTGTTCAATAAGGCTTTCCACGCCGCCCAGGCTGGTTGCCCGCGTGAACAGCTGCAGGTTTTCGAGCAAATGCATGGCGGTGGCCTGATCACCCTTGATCTGAAAAGACAGCATACCGCCGAAACCAAGCATTTGCCTGCGCGCCAGCGCGTGGTACGGGCTGGATTCCAGGCCCGGGTAATGGACGGTATCGACCGCGGGGTGTTCATGAAGAAAGCGCGCCACTGCAAGGGCGTGTTCCGCATGGGCGCGCATGCGGTAGGCCAGCGTGGGCAGGCTGCGCTGAAGCAGCCAGCAATCGAAGGGTGAAGGAACGGCGCCGCCCAGGATCTGGGTGGTGCGTACTTGTTCAAAGAAGGCACACGGTTCGCGTGTAATGACCACACCGCTCAGAACGTCGCTGTGGCCGCCGATATATTTTGTGGTGGCGTGCACCACCAGATCGCAGCCCAGCGCAAGCGGTTGTTGCATGATGGGGCTGGCGAACGTGTTGTCGGCCACGGCCAGGGCCTTGTTGCGATGGGCAATGTCGGCCAGTGCGCCGATATCGACACACTGAATGAGCGGGTTCGACGGGGTTTCGATCCAGATCAGGCGGGTGGACGGCTGCACCGCCTGCCGGACGGCCTGAAGATCGGTCATATCGACAAAACAGGCGGTAAGCCCCCAGCGCTGGAAAAGGTCGACCAGCTGGCGGGCCGTGCCGTGGTAGATGTCGGCCGGCGCGATGACATGGTCGCCCGGCTGCAATGAGCCGAAAACGGCGGAAATCGCCGCCAGCCCGGAACTGAAGGCGGCGGCTTCGACACCGCCTTCCAGTGCGGCCAGCGCGGTTTCCAGGCTGTGCCGGTTCGGGTTGCCCATGCGTGAATACACATAGCCCTTGCTGTAGCCGCCGTCGGCATCGCGCTCGAAGGTGGTAGACAAATGAAGCGGCGGGGTAATGGCGCCGGTCGCCGGATCAGGCGCGCGGCCTGCATGAATGGCCTGCGTTTCGATGCGATGTTTGGATGGCTGGGGCATGGTGGTACGCCGTTGGGCAATGTGTGTTCATTGCATTGTAAGATAATTTAATTATAGAATGCGAATCGTTATTATTGTCGTTTAATTTATTTTGGGGGAAATTGCTTTGTATCCGTATCACAGGGGAGTCGCCGGCGCCGTCCATGCCGCATTGGGAATGATGCTGGTCGCCGGCGCACAGGCGCAGTCCGGCGGCACGTCGTCGTCGGACACCGCATCGGTGACGACGATGCGAACTGTGGTTGTCACGGCCTCGGGGTTTGAACAGGACATTCGGCAAGCGCCGGCTTCCATATCGGTGATCCCGCGCGAGCAGCTGGAAAAGGGCGCCTACCGTGACTTGACCGATGCCCTGCGCGATGTGCCCGGTGTGATCACAACGCCGTCTGACAACAATACCGTGGATATCTCCCTGCGCGGAATGTCGGCCAACTACACGTTGATTCTGGTGGACGGTAAACGCTTGTCCACCCGCGAAACCCAAACCAACGGCAGCACAGGCACGGATCAGAGCTGGATTCCTCCGTTAAGCGCCATCGAGCGTATCGAGGTGGTTCGCGGCCCGATGTCGTCGCTGTACGGATCCGACGCTATTGGCGGCGTCATTAATATCATTACGCGCCAGATTCCTTCGCAATGGACGGGCACGGTGCGTATGGACACCACGATCCAGGAAAACCGCGATTCGGGTGATATTTTCAATTCAACCTTCTATCTGGCTGGCCCGATTCAGGACGACAAGCTGGGGCTGAGCATTCAGGGGGTGGTGAACCATCGGGGCGAGGACAACATTTCCAACGGCTACAACCGCCATCAGAACAAATCAGTGTCGGCCAAGCTGGCGTTTTCGCCCAACAAGAATCACCGCGTCACGCTCGAGAGCGGCATGGCACGGCAAAACTATCGCTCCACGCCGGGCAAGACGCTGGAGCCGGGCGAGGAGCTCAGCGATCGCGACTTTCATCGTGATTTCGCGTCGCTAACCCATCAGGGAACGTGGAGTATCGGCCGTTCGAACACCAGTTTGCAATACGACTCGGTAAAGAATGTATCGCGCGACATGACCATCCGCACCACCGAGCTGGATTCCAGCCTGGTGGCTCCGCTGGGCGATAACCACATCACCACGTTTGGCGTGTATCTGAACAAGCAAGACCTGAAAGACACGACCACCAACCGGCTGTCCGACACCAGTGCGGCGGACCGCACCCTTTACGCCCTGTACGGGGAAAACGAATGGTCGATTACCGATACGTTTTCGTTGACGACGGGGTTGCGGTACGACCATGACAGCCAGGCCGGTGGCAACTGGAGCCCGCGCGTATATGGTGTGTGGGACGTCAGCCAGAACTGGACGGTCAAGGGCGGCGTGTCAACGGGCTTCCGGGCGCCGTCGATGCGGCAAACCATTCCCGATTGGGGAGCGGTGAGCCGGGGCGGCAATATGTATGGCAACCCCGATCTGAAACCGGAGAAATCGGTCAATACAGAGTTGGGCGTGGTGTATGCCACGCCCGACGGGTTCATGTCATCGTTCACAGTATTTCACAACCGCTTCACCGACAAGATTACGCGGGTGGCGTGCCCCGACTGCGGGCCCCCGAACGCGTGGGGCCGTTCGCCGACCACCTATGTGAACGTTGACGACGCGATTACGCAGGGGGTGGAGTGGTCGCTGACCATGCCGGTCAGCAAAACCGTGGATCTGTCGTCGTCGTACACCTATACCTATTCGGAGCAGAAAAGCGGCGCCTATGCCGGTAGCCCCTTGAATCAGTTACCCCGGCATTTATTCCATGCGGCGGTGAACTGGTATCCTGCCGACGCCGTAACCGGTTGGGTAAAACTGACCTACCGGGGCAAGGAAAGCGACCCGACTACCGGCCCTTCGTCTGATTCCACCGTTGCGCCGTCGTCGACTTTTGTGGATCTGGGCGGTTCCTACAACCCCACAAAAAACCTTACCTTATACGCCGGTATTTACAACCTGTTCGACAAAACCGTTCGCTACGACGATTACGGCTATGTGGCCGACGGGCGTCGCTACTGGTTAGGCTTGCAGTACCAGTATTGATGGTCAGGCGCCGTGGTGGCGGTGGGTGCCGTGCACGCCGGCGGCGGTACCGCCTGACGCCAGTTCGGTGTTGGACAGGCCTTCGATAATGCCGCAAAGGGCCGCCTCGCGCCCTTCTGTGCAGCGGCGGCGAAGCTCGCGCAGCTGGTGCTCCAGCGACCGCAGCGATGCGATACGGTCGGTCACATGGCGAATATGCTCGTCGACCAGCGCGTTGACGGCCTCGCAGCTTTCACCGGGGGCGGCCTGCAAGGCCAGCAGCCGGCGAATTTCCTCGAGGCTCATGTCCAGCGTGCGGCAATTATGGATAAAGCGCGCGTGCTGAAGGTGGCGCGGGCCGTACAGGCGGTAGTTGCCCTGGCTGCGCTGCGGTTCGGGCAGCAAGCCCTCCTTTTCCCAGAACCGCAAGGTTTCCACCGGGCAACCCACTTGCCGGGCAAGATCACCGATTTTCATCAACAGACTCCAGCAATGCTTTGACTCTATAGTAACTTCAGGGTTCATACTGTACAACAATTGATCAGGAGAACCTT
Organism: Burkholderiaceae bacterium; assembly: GCA_050252075.1. Taxonomy (GTDB): domain Bacteria; phylum Pseudomonadota; class Gammaproteobacteria; order Burkholderiales; family Burkholderiaceae_B; genus JAAYGT01. The sequence goes on from JBFWLP010000058.1 coordinate 4,552, forward strand.
ATGTCGTCATGTTGTCAGTCGGAATGTTCCACCGCCGTCGCCCGGTCAGGCGGCGTGCCGTGGGCTCTTGTGGTGTCGGGTGTTGCCGCTGTCGGCGCCGAGGCGCTGGACTATACCGGGTGGGGGGAGCCCGCCTGGGTGATGGTGTGCGCCATGATCGCCATTCTGGCCACCGGTTTGCCGGTCTACAGAAACGGATGGGTCGCCATCCGTCGCGGTGATCTGTCGATCAATGCCTTGATGAGTCTTGCCGTAACGGGGGCTGTGCTGATCGGGCACTGGCCCGAAGCGGCGATGGTCATGTTTCTGTTCGCCCTGGCGGAAAGGATCGAAGCCAAATCGCTGGGCCGCGCCCGCGATGCCATTCACGGCTTGCTGCAGTTGGCGCCGGAAACCGTCATGGTGCGACAGCCCGACGCTAGCTGGCAGGAACGTAGCGTGACGACAGTGGCTGTGGGGGATATCGTGCGTGCGCGTCCGGGCGAGCGTATTGGCCTGGACGGCAAGGTGGTCGACGGTTATTCGGCCGTGAATCAGGCGCCCATCACCGGCGAGAGCCTGCCCGTGGAAAAGGCCGTGGGCGATACCGTATTTGCCGGCACAATCAACGGTTTCGGGGGGCTGGAGTACCGTGTCACGGCGGGCGCACAGCACACCACGCTGGCGCGCATTATTCATGCCGTGGAACAGGCACAGCGGGTGCGTGCGCCCACGCAGCGCGTGATTGACGCATTTGCGCGCGTGTATACACCGGTGGTGCTGGTGCTGGCGCTGCTGGTGGCCGTCATTCCGCCGTTGTTCATGCAATGGCTGTGGCTCGACGCGGTGTACCGCGCCTTGGTTCTGCTGGTGATCGCCTGCCCTTGTGCGCTGGTGATCTCGACGCCGGTAACGATCATGAGCGGGCTGACGGCCGCCGCCCGTATGGGCATTCTGGTCAAGGGGGGCGCCTTTCTGGAGGCCGGACGGCACATGAAGGTACTGGCGCTGGATAAAACCGGCACCTTGACGCACGGCATGCCACAGCAAACCGATGTACGGCAGTTGACCGACGCCGATGCCGCTCAGGTGCGGCGTCTGGCCGTGAGCCTGGCGCAACGCTCCGATCACCCCGTGTCGCAGGCGTTGGTACGGGCCTACGATGGCCCCCTCGATGCTGTGGCGGCCTTTCAGGCGATTCCCGGGCAGGGTGTGCAAGGCACAATTGGCTCCGTGCCGTATCGGCTGGGCAACCATCGCCTCATCCATGCATCAGGGCTGTGCTCGCCCGGGCTGGAAGAGGTGTTTGTTGCGCTTGAAAAACAGGGTAAGAGTGTGGTGGCTTTCAGCAACGACACACAGGTGCTGGCATTGTTTGCGGTGGCCGATACGGTCAGGCCCCACAGCCGGGAAGCCATTGCCCAGCTTGCGGCGCTGGGTATCCGCACCATCATGCTCACCGGCGACAACGCCCATGCCGCGCAAACCATTGCCCGCGAGGTTCAGCTGGCCGATGTGCAGGCGGGGTTGCTACCCCTGGAAAAGCGCGATGCCGTGGCATCTTTCAATGTGGCGCAGGGCAAGGTGGGCATGGTTGGAGACGGCATCAATGATGCGCCGGCATTGGCGCAGGCGGATATCGGCTTTGCCATGGGGGCGGCCGGAACCGATACGGCGATAGAAACCGCCGATGTGGCGCTCATGGACGACGATCTGAGAAAAATTCCCCTGTTCGTGCGGCTTTCGCATGCCACCGTGCGGGTGCTCGGCCAGAACATTGCCTTGGCCGTAGGGATCAAAGCCTTGTTTCTGGTGCTGGCCGTCACCGGGCAGGCGACATTGTGGATGGCTGTGTTTGCCGATGTCGGTGCCAGCTTGCTGGTGGTAGCGAATGGCTTGCGACTGGTGCGTTTTGCTCCGCAGACTACTCCGCTTGCTGAATGAACTGCTGCAGGGCAAGGGCATGGTTGTGCTGGGTGTCTTTGGCGGCATAGAGCAGCGTTACGGTTTCCCGGCCGGACCGATCGGTAATAAGCCGAACCGTTTGGGTGTTTTGCGCCAGTTCCTGAAAGTAGCGCCGGCGGAATGCCTGCCATTTTGAGGGATCGTGGCCAAACCAGCGGCGTAGCGCCGGTGTGGGCGCCACGTCTTTCAGCCATAGGTCAATGTGGGCCTGGTCTTTCGACATTCCACGGGGCCAGAGACGGTCAACCAGAATGCGGTAGCCGTCGCCAGGCTCCGCCGGGTCGTATACGCGTTTCAGTTGAAGTGACATGGCACGGGCGGGGGGAATCAGCCGGACCGGGTGGCCGTCCACGGTGTTGTTCCGTCGATCATGCCCTTGATTTCCTTCCCGTTGACGGTGCCGGAGTAGCGCTTGCCCTGGACAGAGAAGGTGATTTGCGTTCCGTCCATGCGACCGTCGGTCACAGGCATTGCGCCGCCCGCCTGTGTCAGGCTGCCGCTGAGCATTTGAAACGTTTGTGTCAGTTCCACCGAGCCATCGGCCAGCTTCCAGGTGCCCTGAACCTTGGCAGGCACCACCCACATGTGCACGGTGCAGTAGTTCGGACAATTGCTCTTGGCATCACCGGTGAAATCGGGTGTCCAGTCGCCCATGTCGAACGAGTTGGACACAACGCGCGTGCCCGGTGCCATGTTCAGAATGGTGGGGCGCAACTTCAGATTCAGGTTCGGCAACAGAAACAGGGTGAGTACGGTGGCATCGGAAAAATCAGACTCAAAAATGTCGCCTTGCGCAAAGGTGGCGCGGTCGGAAACGCCGGCGGCTTTGGCATTGCGCAGCGACAAGGCCACCATGTCGGGATTGAACTCGATACCGTGGGCCTTGGCGCCCCGCTGGGCGGCGGTGATGACCGTGCGTCCGTCACCCGAGCCCAGGTCGACCAGGTAGTCTTGCGGTGTCAGTTTCACCAGATCAAGCATGTAGTCCACCAGCGACTGGTGCGTCGGTACCCAGATGACGTCTTTACCCATCTGGCCCACCGTAGGGCTGAAGTCTGGTGCGGGCGGAGGGGTCGACTGGGCCGAGGCGGCCGGGTGCAACAGGGCAAGACTGACAACAGCAGAGGCAACGAGGGTACGACGGGAACTCATGACGGTCTCCAAAAGGACAAGGGCGTGCTACCGGTGTATCCAGGGGATAGGCGGCGCCTGCAGGCGGTGTTGCGCCCGGGGTACGCTGCCGAACCGTTCATGATGTGCGACCCAATCGGCCTGCGCCTGCTCGACGGCGGCGCGTGTGTGACCTACAAAATTCCACCACATGCTAATAGGGTTGGGGAACGGTTCGCCTCCAATAATAAGACAACGCGCCTCCCTTTGTAAGCTTAATGTCAGTTTTTGGCTCCCAGCCGGTAAATACGCAAACTGGTCGGTGGAAACCATGGCGTCGTTGACCTGTATGTCGCCCGACAGCGGCAGCACACCGTATTCGAACAAGGGGTTCAGGGCCAGGGTATCGTCGTCAGTATCCTGGGCGGTGATATCCATGCCGACCAGGGGAGACAGCACGTAAGTGGGGGCCTGCTCTGATCCGAACCGGCCCGCCAGAAGTGTGACGCGCAGATGGCCCTGACGGCCCTGATGCCATTGCGCAAGCCGGGGGTAATGGTCGAATCGGGGGGGCATATCGGCGTGCTCAGGCGGCAGAGCAATCCATAATTGCGCCGCGTGCAGGTTTCCGGTGCCCGGCAAGGTGTCTTCGGTGTGGGATATTCCGTGGCCCGCGGTCATCAGGTTGACCTGTCCGGGATGAATGACTTGCTCGGTACCCAGGCTGTCACGATGCAGGATGCTGCCTTCCATGACCCACGTGAACGTTTGCAGACAGGTATGCGGATGGGCGGCTACATGCATGCCTGCGCCGCCAGTCAGTGCGACCGGGCCGATGCGATCAAGAAAACACCACGGGCCCACCATGCGTTGGTCTTTTGTGGGTAAGGCGCGTGCCACCTGAAAGCCTTCGCCCAGATCGGCCTGACGAAGCGGGATAATTTTCATGGCAACAAAACCCCTTTCCAGACCAAAAGCCGATCTTAACCGAGAAGAAAGTCGGCGTCTGCCGTGAGCGGGCGCCCTTCGGCAGCACCGTGCTGCAGATAATGGGCCAGCGGGTTCATGCCGGCGGCGGCCACATCGGGGTTGGCCGCCAGGTAGGCGCTCAGGTCCATGTAGGCCGAAGGGTCGCGGTTCTCGGCCCAGCCATGGTTCTGGAAGTGGTCGAAGCCGCTGGTGAGCTGTCCCGCTTCCACCGCCTGCGCCACATCGGCGTGTCGGCTCAGGTACCACGCTTCATCGAACAGGGCGTTCGGATCGCGATGCTCGCCGGCGCCCCACGCGGCGTAGTGGGCATAGGCGCTTTGAATCGTTCCCGCCTGAACCGCCGCGGCAACGTCGGCGTACTGCGCAAGGTAGCCGTCGGCGTCAAACAGAGTGGGCTCAAGATCACGCGGAATTCTGCCCAGGATGATTTGATCGTTGAATTGCAGCAGCTCGACGTTGCGCAGGGTATTGGTACCGATGGCATCGTTCTGGACTACTACCGCGCCATCGTCGCGAACCGTCACCGTGACATCGTTCCGGTTGACGCTGAAGCGGGCGACATCGACACCGTCGCCGCCGTCGAGTACATCATCGCCGGCCAGACCCTGCAGATGATCATTGCCGGCTCCGGCGTGCAGATAGTCGGCATTTTCCGACCCTTGCAGGCTGTCCCGGGCTCCGGTGCCCGAATAGGAAGCCAACTGGTCCACTTTGATCGAGTCCACCTCAAAGTAAAAGCTTTGGTTTTGCGCGGCCGAACTTGCCGCAGCCAGAGTCGGGCTGAACGCCTCGGCCCACTCGCTCGCCGGTGCCCAGATGTTCAAATGCACGGCCTGGGGCAGGGTAGGCACATGGGATGTATTTTCCCGCACCAGTTCATCGTTCACGAACCAGCGTACTTTGGTGGGCAGCCATTCCACACGGTAGGTGTGGAACTCGGTAATCGGTTGGTCGAGCGGGTGATGTTCGGGCCGCCCCGCACCCGGCGGCTCATTCTTGTAAACGTTGGTTTGAATGAACGACAGCCGGTTCGACAGGCCCTCAAAATCGATCTCGTCATGATGGTTGCCGCCCCCGCCAAACGTGAACAATCCGCCCACAATGCCCGGCTGGGATTGCGCATAGCGGGCAACAAACTCAATGGCAATGCCCCCCTGGGAAAGATCGAATTTTTGCAGTGAAATGGCTTCCGAACCCAGAAAAGTGGGGTTGGCGGCATTGCCGGTGGGGTTGAACGTATCGAGCTTCAACCGCAGCACACCGTTCTCGGCCGCGGGCAATTCCTGGCGTTGCTGCGTTCTGCCGTAGAACGAGCTGCCATCGGGGTTCCACACGTTGTAATTCCACAAACCAGCGTCAATCGCGCCATCGCGCGAGAAATCGTCACGAAACAACGTGCGGGTGGCGTGCAGAGTGCCTGGCGTAGTCATAGTGGTCGCTCCCATCAATATAAGCCGTATGCTTAATATTTAACATTCACTTCAAGACGTTACCAACCCTCACCCCCACCTCCAACAAAAAAATTGTTAGATTCTTTGCTTCGCCAGATTGGGGTCAGCGCCAGATTGGGGTCAGAGTAAAAACGGGGTCAGAGTAAAAAATTACTCTGACCCCGTTTTTGCCGTTTTCAGGTGTGCGCTTTCAGGCGGGATGCGGCGAGTTTGAGCATGGGCAGAAATGTTGCGGTGGCTTGGTCTTCGGTGTATTGGTCGGCCAGCAGGCTGACGTTAAGCGCGGCAATGATTTGACCGCTTTGATCGCGCACGGGCACGGCCAGGCCGGAAATGGCTTCATCATATTCACCGTCTCCCCAGGCATAGCCTTTGTTTCTTGCCAAGCTTATGATTTGAATGAGTTTTTGCTTGTCTGTGGTGGTTTTTGGGGTGAGTTGTTTCAGGTCTGTTCGGGTCAAATAGCTTTCAAGAGCAGTGTCGGACAAGGCACTGAGCAGCACGCGTCCCATAGACACGGAATAGGCGGGCAGCCGACTGCCAATCGAGGGGCTCATGGCAAGAATGCGTTTTGTATGAAAGCGTTGTACATAAACAATGTCCTGTTCATCCAGCACGGAAATCGCACAGGATTCCCCCACTTTGGTGCCCAGCTCTTCCAGAACTTCCTGAGATCGTTTCCAGAACGGCAGGGTGTAAAGATAGGTCATGCCTAAACGCAGCACTTTCGGCGTGAGCCAGTAACTGCGCTCGTCGCTGTTGACAAACCCCAGCTCAATCAAGGTCATTAACAGGCGTCGTACGACGGTGCGCGGCAAATCAGCCGCGTCGCTGATCTGCGCGATGGTTTGATGGCCTGGCGACTGGCCCATTACTTCAATCACGCGTAGACCACGCGCGAACGAGCGGACATAGGATTCGCTTTCGGGTGTTGCCATGGTGATTTTCCCTTCCTTTCCTTTGATTTTCGTATTGACACAAAAAACGGGCGTCTTGCATAATCCGTGTTCGCAGGGCGGATATTTTCGTCCGCTTAGCGGTTATTTTATCTAAGCATATTCCATCAGGCAATAAAGCAGATCAGGCAAGGAGACTCCTTTATGTTGCATATGAAAAAATTCTTTGGCGATGCAGGCCCGCCGTCTATTCGTTCGAAGGCTGTGCAGTTTGCGTGCGTGGCGGCCGTGGCAGGTGTGGTCGGATGGTTGTCACCCGCTCAGGCACAAAATTATCCCCAGGCACCGGTCGGCGTCATCATGCCGTGGGGCGACGGGTTTCCGGCGAACTCCGCACGTATTTATGCAGAAGAGCTGGCCAAACGGTACAACCAGCCGTTTGTGGTGCAGTCCAAGCCTGGCGCAGGCGGTGAAGTGGCTGCGAAACAGGTGATGGGTTCGGCCTCCGACGGGTCGGTTCTGCTGGTCACCGGTTCATCCATCACCATTCGTGCAGTAAGCGACGAAAAAAATGCCGATGGCGAACGTGATCTGCAGCCGATAGCCCAACTGACCACAACGCCTTACGTTATCGTGGCCAAGTCGGGTACGTTCGGCAACTTTGCCAACTTTCTGGCCAAGGCGAAGGCCGAGCCCGGCAAAATCGACTTTGCATCGGCAGGCGTAGGCACAGGCATGCACTACCTGGGTGAGCTCATCAACTCCAGTGCCGATGTGAACATGGTCCATATTCCCTACAGTTCGGGTTCCCGCCAGCTTCAGGCTGTACTTGCCGGCGATGTGGACGTGGCCATTATTTCGCTGGTAACCGCGTTACCGCAAATCAAAGCCGGGAATCTGGAAGCGCTGGCCGTCAGTTCAACGAAGCGAAGCAGCGTGGCGCCCAATGTACCCACGCTGGTCGAGTCGGGTTTGAAAGGGATTCCGTCGATCGGCGCATGGATTGCCATGTTCGCGCCTAAAGGTACAGACCCCGCCATCGTGCAGAGCCTGTCAACGCAGATTGCGGCCATCGCAAAGGATCCGGCGGTGGCCGAGCGAGTGGCTTCCTGGGGAGCAGAAATTCCGGACACCAGCGTATCCCACCTGGAGCAGGTCATTCGTGACGAGAAAAGCTCCTGGGCCAAGCTTATCAAGGAAAAGAACCTGCCCACGGCAAGCTAGCCGGTCTTACGGCGAACGCACCACGCGCATTGCGTGCGTGGCGCGTTACGTAACAAGGATGTTTCATGGAACATAAACTTTCATCGCGAACCGACCAGATCGTTCAACCCGATGAGCTACTCAACAATCCTGCCCCGCATCGTTTGTTTATTGAGGCGCGCCTGGGGGCCGTTCCCGAAGATGAGCTGAGGAGTTACCGGGAAGGCCATATTCACGGCGCGGTCTACGCGCAGATCAGAGAGGTTTTTGCGTCGCCTCCCACCTTGCAAACCGGTAATTTGCCGCTGCCCGACATTTCTGTGCTTCAGGCCCGGTTACGTCAGTGGCACGTGACGCAGGACACGGAAATTATTGTGTATGGGCCCTCGATGGCGCTGGCTGCACGGGCGTGGTGGGTGTTGCGCTGGGCCGGTCTGAGCCGTGTTCGCGTACTGGACGGAGGCATGAAGGCCTGGGTGGCGTGCGGGGGCGGGCTGGCGCAAGGCGATTATCTGCCCGCGATGCATGACGCGGCGTCCGATGTGGTGTTGCGTTCCGACAGCCTGCCGAGCATTTCGGTGCAGGAAGTTGACGCGCTCGATGATTCCGTGTTGCTCATCGACGCCCGCGATGAGCCGTCGTATCTGGCGGGGTGCATTCCCGGCGCGGTCAACTTGCCGGCGTCCGAGCTGTGGACACCGGCCTCGAACCTCAGGACTTCACAGGAAATACAGGAGCTTTTCCGGCAGGCAGGCGCCTTATCGGGCAAAGATGTGGTTGTGTATTGCGGCGGCGGTGTGTTGTCGGCGCTTGAGGTGCTGGTTCTTGGCGCGCTGGGCAAGCGCACGCGATTGTTTGTCGGGTCTTGGTCGGAATGGAGCAGGTGTCCGAGCCGTATGGCGAAAAGCTATAGCGATAAGGTGAGTGTGTGATGACAACAAGTTCAAAAGCTTCCCTTGGCGATGTGGATGTAATTATCTGCGGAGGCGGCCCGGTTGGGCTGTCTGCCGCTTACTTGCTGGGGCGTGCGGGGGCACGGGTTGCGCTGTTCGAGCGCCGTCCCAGTACAACCACCCTACCGAAAGGGCAATATCTGCATGCCTCCACGGGCGAGCTTTTCCGCCAATGGGGGGTGTGGGATCTATTGGGCAAGTCCGGATGGGAAACCGAGCGCTCAAACGGGCAGGGTTTCTATGTGAACGTCGCGAATGGGCCGGTGGCTGAAATTCGGGCCACCGACGCGGATCATGCCGATTACGAGGCCAAATGGCAAGCCTATAGTCCGGTGTACCCGCGTAAAGTGCCGGCGTCAGACTATGAGTCGGCAATACGCCGCCAGGCCTGCGGCTGGCCCAACGTGTCATTGGTATTCAATACACGTGTGATCGATGTGCTGTCTTCCGGCGACCATGTCAGTGTGCGTGTACAGAACACGGAAACGAATGAGGAAAAGACGGTAAGTGCACGCTATTTGCTGGCGTGCGACGGTGCCCACAGCTTTGTGCGCAGTTGCCTGGGCCGTGGCCAGGATCACGGGCCGACGTTCGGAAATCAGATTCTGGTGGAATTTCGTGCGTCGCTGGATGACACCTTGGGCAAAGACGGATTTTTTCATTCCTTTGTGCTTCATCCTCGCTACGCGGGATGGTTTGGCAGCAAGCACCCGGATACAGGTCTGTGGCGTTACAGCTTTCGCCATGATGAAGACATTTTGCCGCCGGATGAGGTGGTTTTGGAACGATTGCGGGGGGCGCTGGGCATGCCCGATTTACCCATCGAGCTGGTACGCACGTATCGCTTCGACTACAGCACCGGCTTGCTGCGTCGTTGGCGTGAAGGCAATGTGCTGTTTGCCGGAGACGCGGCGCATTGGCACTCGCCTTGGGGTGGGTTTGGCATGAACTCGGGTGTTCAGGATGCCAATAATCTTGCCTGGAAGCTTGCTCTGGTGCTGCAAGGTATTGCCAGTGAAAGGCTGCTCGATACGTACGAGGTTGAGCGCCGGTCAAAGGCACTGCAAACCGTCAAGTCGGCGACCTACAATTCCCTTCACTATCAGGCGATAGCGGAAGCCGTCAGAGTGGGCGAAGGGGCCCAGTTCGCCCAGGGAACAATGTCCGAGGAAGCGATTGCCTTCTTGCGACAGCGTGTGGCGCCGCACGGGGATAACAGTGTGCTGCATACCGGTTATCAATTAGGTACGGTGTATTCATCAGAGGCTGTCGTGCCAACCGATGAACTACCCCCTTCCCCGGAACTGGTGAATTACGTGGAAACCACGCTGCCAGGCGTTCGGGCACCGCATGCCTGGCTTGTTGATGCTCACGGTGCACGCTTGTCGACCGTTGATCTTTGGGGGCGTCAGTTTGTATTGATCGGCTCGGCACATAACGCGGCGCGTTGGTTCGCGGCGGTGCAACAGGTTGCCGGGAATCAAGGCATTGAGTTACGCATGATTGGTGTCGGCGAAGGTGGCCATTATCGTGCCGGCGATACCAAATTTTCTGCACTGTACTGCCGTCGTCAAGAGCAAATGACCCTCGTGCGCCCCGATGGCTACATCGCGGCAAACTTCTTTGACAAAGATGAACACAGCGCCGCCAAGTCACTGCAGCACGCATTGCGGCAACTCCTGGGGCATACCCCTTTACCAACCCGCCTGCCCGAACCCCTGACATTCGGTGGCTAAAACGGGGTCAGAGTAAAAACGGGGTCAGAGTAAAAAAATGCTCTGACCCCATTTTTCGCGGACGTTAGTTGTAGTTGCCGATTCCTTGCGGGTGGGCGGTGAGGGGCAGGTTCAGGCGCTGTGACAGGTCGCTCAGTGTTATGCCGGGAGCCAGGTCGAGAACGACGGGGGTGCGGTGAGCGAGATCGAAGACGGCGATATCCGTGTAAAGCCGTGTCACGACGGCGGAGCCTGTCAGGGGCAAAGTACAGTGTTTGACGAGTTTGGCTGAGCCATCGCGGCCAAACAGGTTCATCATGCAGAAGACCTGTTTGGCGCCGACCGCCAGATCCATCGCTCCGCCGGGTGATGGCAGTGCCGAGCTGTCACCGGTGGACCAGTTGGCCAGGTCGCCTGACACAGACACCTGAAACGCGCCCAGCACGGTGATGTCCAGGTGCCCGCCCCGAACCAGGGCAAAGGAATCCACGTGATCCAGAAAATGCCCTCCGGCCAGCAGGCTGACCGGTTTGCGTCCGGCGTTGATCAGGTCGAAGTCTTGCAGTGGGCCATCGACCGTCGGCCCCGATCCGACGATGCCGTTTTCGGTGTGAATCAGTACATCATCGGCCGGATTCAAATAGTTTCCCACGAGCTCGGGCATGCCGATGCCCAGGTTCACGATAGCCCCGGCGGGTATATCGCGAGCGACACGTCGGGCGATGATCTCGCGACTCACGGGTTTCCAGTCCGTCGTCATGGGTTGGCTCCTTTCAGGCTGACGATACGTTGGACAAAGGCGGCGGATGTGACGATAGTTTCCGGATCCAGCGTACCCAGGGGTACGACCTCGTCGACCTCCACAATGGTGACGCCGCCCGCCATGCACATTGCCGGCCCGAAATTGCGGGCGGTCATTCGATACTGAAGGTTGCCCCAGCGGTCGGCGCGCCGGGCTTTTACCAGCGCGAAGTCGCCGCGCAGAGGTTGCTCCAGAACGTAACCTCGCCCTTCCACGACGCGCGTTTCTTTGCCGTCGGCCAGTTCGGTGCCATAGCCGGTGGGTGTAAAGAACGGACCAAGTCCGGACCCGCCCGCCCGCAATCGTTCCGCCAGCGTGCCTTGCGGAACGCATTCCAGTTGAACTTTTCCTGCGCGATAAAGCGATTCGAAGACATGGGACTCCCAGGAACGCGGAAAGGAACAGATAACTTTTCGTACCTGACCGGCCGCCAGCAAGCGGGCAACCCCTGTCATCGCATTCCCGGCATTGTTGTGTACAACGGTCAGCTCTTTCGCGCCGTGTTCAATAAGGGCCGTAATCAGCAGTTCGGGAACGCCCGCGCCGCTGAAACCACCGATGAGCACGGTGGCCCCGTCGGGCAGGTCGCTTACTGCCTCAAGGGCGCGGGAATACACTTTGTTCAGCATACATGCTCCGGTACATTAAACCCGCTCAAGGATAAGAGCGATGCCCTGGCCCACGCCAATACACATCGTACACAGGGCATATCGACCCTGAATGCGATGCAGCTGGTGAGTGGCTGTCAATGCCAGGCGTGCGCCCGATGCGCCCAGAGGGTGACCCAGTGCAATGGCGCCGCCGTTCGGATTAACGTGAGGGGCGTCGTCGGGCAACCCTAAGTTGCGTGTGACAGCCAAGGCTTGTGCTGCAAAGGCTTCGTTCAGTTCAATAACGTCCATGGCGTCAAGGCTCAAGCCTGTCAGTGCAAGAACCTTGCGTACGGCGGGGGCAGGGCCAAAACCCATAATGCGAGGCTCAACACCGGCAACCGCCATGCCTACAATACGGGCTTTGGGCGTCAAGCCGAACCGGCCGGCAGCCGACTCGTCGGACAACAGTACGGCGCACGATCCGTCGTTGACTCCAGACGCGTTACCGGCTGTGACGGTACCGTTTTCACGTACCACCGGCTTGAGCCGGGAAAGGCTTTCCAGTGTTGTCTGGCGTGGATGTTCGTCGTGCTCTACCCGGGCGACGGCTCCTCTTTTGCCCTGAACGTCAACGGGAACGATTTCGGGGGCGAACACCCCTTCAGCGATGGCTTGTGCCGCACGCTGCTGGCTTCGTAAGGCAAAAGCGTCCTGGTCCTCACGCGATATGCCGAACTGGGCGGCGACGTTTTCGGCGGTTTCCGGCATGGAATCGATACCGTACTGACGTTGCATGGCCGGATTCACGAAACGCCAGCCCAGGGTGGTGTCAAACATCTGTTGTTGTCGCGACAAGCCCGTTTCCGCTTTGTTGATGACGTAGGGTGAGCGTGACATGCTTTCTACACCGCCGGCGACCATCAACTGCGCCTCGCCGCATTTGATGGCGCGCGCACTGGTGCCAATGGCATCCAGGCCCGATGCACACAAGCGGTTCAGCGTCCATGCCGGAACATCGATGGGTAGCCCGGCTAGCAGGGTGGCCATGCGCGCTACATTCCGGTTGTCTTCTCCCGCCTGGTTGGCGCAGCCATAGGCGACATCGTCCAGGGCTGCCCAGTCAACGTTTGTGTGGCGTGCCATCAGTTCGCGCAACGGCAGCGCAGCGAGGTCGTCTGTTCGTACCGACGACAAGGCGCCGCCATGGCGGCCGAACGGCGTTCGTACGCCGTCGCAAATAAAAGCTTCTTTCATGAAGTATCTCGTGCTGTGATGGGTTGATGTTCAGATAACCTTGCCGGCTCTCAGGGATTGAAGCTGTTCGTCGCTTAATCCCGCGATGGTGCGAAGCACCTGATCGGTATGCTGGCCGATACGCGGGGGGGGGAGCTCGTACGACGGGGGCGTTTCGGACAAGCGCAGCGGAGACGCGGCACAGCCGACGCGTGCACCATCGTCACGCTCCAGGTCGAGCCTTAATTGCCGGTGAATGACCTGCTCGTTCTCGAAAACCTGCTGGTAATTGTTAATAGGCCCGCAAGGAACGCCCTCACTTTCCATGACTTCCAGCCAGACGGCCGAATCACGGGTGTGTAGGGTTTCGTTCAGCGCTTGATCCAAGGCCTCACGGTTGATGATTCGATGGGTTACTTTGGTAAAGCGAGGGTCGGTTGCCAGATCCGGGCGCTTCATGACGGCGCAAAGGCGTTGCCACTGATCATCGTTGCCGACGGCAATAATGATGTGCCCGTCCCCGGTGGCATAGACGCCGTAAGGCACCAGACTCATGTGGGCATTACCCATGCGTTGCGGTACTTTGCCGCCGGCAAAGTAGCCCGTCACCTGATTGCTGCCCAGCGCGACGATGCAGTCGAGCAGGGACATATCGATATATTGTCCCTTACCCGACTTGTTCCGGTGATTGACCGCCGCCAGAATGGCAATGGTGGAGTACATGCCGGTAATGATGTCCGCCAGGGCTATGCCGACCTTTTGCGGGCCGCCGCCGGGCAGATCGTCGCGTTCGCCGGTGATGCTCATCATTCCGCCCATGCCCTGAAATACAAAGTCGTATCCGGGGCGATGGGCATACGGCCCATCCTGGCCGAATCCGGTGATGGAGCAATAAATGATCGATGGGTTTTCCTGTTTGATGGACTCGTAATCCAGCCCGTACTTTTTCAGGTTGCCCACCTTGAAATTTTCAATGAAAACATCGCTGGAACGCGCCAGTTGCCGGATGAGGCGCTGTCCTTCGGCGGTAGTGATGTCGACGGTCACCGATTTTTTCCCCCGGTTCGCGGCGGAATAATAGGAAGAGTCCGGGGCATGGTGGTCATCCTGGCCCGGTAGCCAGGGCGGCCCCCACCCCCGAGTGTCATCCCCCGTTCCGGGACGCTCGATCTTGATTACCTCGGCACCCAGGTCTGCCAGGTTCTGGGTACACCAGGGGCCGGCGAGAATCCTTGAAAGATCGAGCACGCGGATATTGGAGAGGGCCTTGGTGTCACTAGGTAACCCCAAGCCCGCAGCGGCGGGGTTTGGCACGTTGTCCAGCATAGTTTTCTCTTTAATGCGGTTGGCGGATACTGACCGGTTGACTTACTTTGGCAAGGTGATGCCGGCGGCATCAATGACCTTGCCCCATTTGTCGATTTCGCTGTTCACGTAGGCTGCGAATTCAGGTTGGTCCATTTTTCCGGGGGTTGCTCCCAGACCGGCGAACTTTTCCTTGATGGCGGGTGAGGCCAGTACGTTGTTCACACTCTTGGAAATGGTGCTTACTACGTCGGCAGGCATATCCTGGGGGCCATATAAACCAAACATGGCGATCGCTTCAAACCCTTTGACGCCGGCTTCCGAAATGGTGGGTACGTCGGGCAGTTGAGGAACACGCTCGGAGGATGTGACCCCCAGGGCACGCAAATTTCCTGCCTGAATGTGTGCGATAACGCCGGGAACCGAGTCAAACATCATGGGAATCTGGCCGGCCAGAAGATCGTTCAGCGAGGGTGCTGCACCGCGGTAGGGTACATGGGTCAATTTCGTGTTTGTCATATAGGCAAACAGTTCACCTGACAAATGGTTGGCGCCGCCAATACCGGCGGATCCGAAATTGATTTCACCGGGTTTGGCACGTGCAAGGTCAATCAGCTCCTGGACTGTTTTCGGCGCAAAGTTTTTATTGACGACCAGCACGTTGGGCACCGTGGCAATCATGGCCAGCGATGTGAATGCCTTTTTCGTGTCGTAAGGAATGATGTCTTTTTGAAGTGACGGATTAATGATGTGATGTGTCGCAGTGAGCAGCAGCGTGTAGCCGTCGGGCTTGCTGCGAGCCACCTGGGCCGAGCCAATGGTGCCGCTTGCGCCGCCTTTGTTTTCAATAATGACCGATTGCTTCCATTCGTCGGAAAGGGCCTGGCCCAGGTGGCGGGCCAGTACGTCGGTCGTGCCGCCTGCGGGGAACGGCACAACGATGGTGACGGGCTTGTCGGGGTAGTTGGCGGCCAGGGACGCAGAGCAGGCCAGGGCGGCGGTGATGCTGCTGATCAAGCGAATTGCACGTTTCATTATTAGTCTCCTGAAATGAAGGCCGGCGTGGCGAATGCCGTGAGTCCGGCCGACGTTGGGTTTAATCGAGGAATTCCACCATGGCTTCGCCTTCAGCCACGATCACACTGTTCTGGTTCGTCACCTGAATGGAAAGAACGACCCAGTTGGCTTTCTCGGTTTTTTTCACTTTCTTTACGACACCCGATGGTGTAATGGTGTCGCCTGGTTTCACAGGACTTTTCCAGCGTGTTTCCAAACGGCGGTGTGTGCCTCCCAGCGGCAGGCACCAGTCAGTCATCATTTTTGTAATCAGGCTGAAATTCGACATGCCATGCATGATGATGCCGCCGAAGTTGGTTTTGCCAAAATCGGACTTCATGTAGTCGTCATCCCAGTGCAGCGGGTTGTAATCCAGGGACGCTTCGCAGAATTCCCAGATGGTTTCGCGTGTGGGGTGAAACGGCGTGCCTTGAATGGCCAGGCCTTCTTTGATAGCGAATGTGTTTTCCATGATATTCATTCCTTAAACGGGGCGAATAGTCCAGCCACGGCCGGAGCAAATAACTTCGTTGTTTTGATTAAAGAAGACGTTGTCGTGAATGGCGAACAGGCGGTCGCCCTTGATGAACTTGTCGAGTGCGCGCGCGTGCAGCGTAATGACATCGCCCGGCCGCGCGGGAACGTTGTAGCTCCAGGATTGGCTGGCGTTGATGGTGCCGGGGCTGCGCATCCAGTCGTCGTTGGGCGTGCAGGAAAACATGAGCAAGACATGAATGTTGGGAGGGGCAATGATGCCGCCCCAGCGAGTCGTTTTGGCGTAGTCTTCGTCGACATACAGAGGGTTCATGTCGCCTGTGGCCTTGCAGAGCTTGTAAATGGCCTCTTTGGTCAACGTATAGGGCAGGGTTTTGCGCGGCTCGCCGGGGACGATGTCGTCCCAGATTTTTCTGGCCGAGTTGCCCGCCCAGAAATCAGTGTCGTATTTGTAATTCATGGGAATTCTCTCCGAATGACAGTGTTTGGAAAAAGAAAGCTGCGCTAAAATAACCGTTAGGCGGTTGTTAGTAACCGCTATACGATCAATTGTAGCGATGTCTTAAATTGGCTGTCAATGAAGGCGGGTTGATTTCGAACAAATGGGGATTGAATTTGCGGTTATCCTTGCGCCCACGAAATGACGTAAAACGCCGCCGGACAGCATGGACGAATGGGAGAGAACACGATGGCAAATGCCGATAGCGAAACCTTTGTGCGAACGTTTGCGCGTGGGCTGCAAGTGATTGAAGCGCTTGGAAAAAGCAAGCCGGGGATGACAATAGCGAATCTCACGGAAGAAACCGGGTTGAGTCGCTCCGTGGTGAAACGTTATCTGTTGACGTTGACGGACTTGGGCTATACCCGCTCGGACGGTCGCAGTTATGCGTTGACGCCCAAAGTGTTGAATTTGGGGCTGTCCTACTTGTACTCGCTACCTTTCTGGCGCCAGGCGCAGCTGGAGCTGGAAGAGTTGTCCCAGAAAATCAGGCAGTCCTGTGCTATGTCCATATTGGACGGTAATGACATTGTGTATGTCGTGCGCGTGCCAACGTATAAAATTCTGCGGGCCAGCCCCACGCTGGGCAGTCGTTTACCGGCGAATCTGGTGTCGATGGGGCGCGCGCTGTTGGCAGAGTCCAGCGAAGACGTGGTGAACGAGTTTTTCTCGACGGCACCGTTGCGACGCCTGACCAGCCGCACCGTGACGGATCCGGAGCTGCTGCGCCAGTCATTGGCGAAGGTACGCGAGCAAGGGTATGCCTGGGTCGACGGTGAGCTCGACGAAGCAATTTGCGGTCTGGCCGTCGCGCTGAAAGATATCGACGGCAGGGCCTTGGCGGCCATCAACGTCAGCCTGCCGGCAGGCCAGATTACCGAACAAGAAGCCGTCGAAAAATTCCTGCCCTCCTTGCGCGCCACAGCAGCCATATTGCGTGCCGCTTTGTAAGATTGGGGTCAGAGTAAGATTGGGGTCAGAGTAAATTTTTACTCTGACCCCAATCTTACTCTGACCCCGTTTTCAAGAATTTCCACAAGGACGATAGGTTATGAATGTTGCCGATTGGCTGTACC
>JBFWLP010000059.1:0-21607 GCA_050252075.1 Burkholderiaceae bacterium
GTTGCGTTGGGCCATGTCAACACCGGGTTGTTCAGCAAAAACGATGCGCTGGCCGAGTCGCTGCTTCAGGCGGGCAAGAATATATTCGACACCGTGTGGCGCATGCCGCTCGATGATGCCTACCAGGACCAGCTGAAATCCAATTTTGCCGATATGGCAAACATTGGCGGCATGCCGGCCGGCTCGGTTACCGCCGCCTGCTTCCTGTCGCGATTTGCCGAAAGCTACCCCTGGGCGCACCTGGACATTGCCGGTACGGCCTGGCGCAGTGGAAAAGACAAGGGCGCCACCGGTCGGCCTGTACCGCTGCTGGTCAATTACCTGCTGAACCATGCCGGCTAACCGGCCTTGCCGGCAGCACCCATGACACGTGTGGATTTTGCCTTTGGCGCAGCCGACAAACTGCGCATGGCCTGCGAGGTAAGCCAGAAACACTACCTTGCCGGCCGGCGTATCGTCATTTTTTCGCGCGCACCGGCTTTGCTCGAACGGCTGGATCGCTTGCTCTGGGCGTTTCAGGACACCAGTTTTTTACCGCACGCCCATATGAACGACCCGCTGGCCCGGCATGCCGGCGTGGTTTTGGCGGGAACCGGCGACTGGGAAAATTTGTCAAACAATCAGTTGTCAGGAAACACCGACACCTGGTTGCTCAACCTTGACAACGATTGCCCGCCGCATGCCGACCGGTTTCCCCGGGTGCTGGAAATTGTGTCCAACGAAGAAACCGACCGGCAGCGCGCGCGGGACCGCTGGGTGATCTACAAGCAGGCGGGTTACCATGTGCATGCACACGACGTATCAGCTCGCCCGCCGTCGTAACCCGGCGTAACGTGGTTTGTTGTGTATGGGGTATTCTCCCCTTGCTAATTCAGTTTTCTGTCAGTTAATCTTGGTGTTTACTGACTAACCACTCAGAGGATTCATCATGAGCGATTTTCGTCAACCGTTAACCGGGCGCGCCGGCTACGACACCAGCCAGTCGCAGCTAGCGCGCAACCGCGTTCTGCGCAATACCTACTGGCTGCTTGCACTGTCCATGGTTCCCACGGTGCTCGGCGCCATGCTTGGCTTGTCGTCGGGGTTCAACCAGGTTATGGGTGCCAGCCCCGGCATTACCACCATTCTGTTTCTGGTCGGCGCTTTCGGGCTTATGTATCTTATTGAGCGCAACAAGAATTCCTCGCTGGGTGTGGCGCTGCTGCTGGCCTTCACCTTTTTCATGGGGGTGATGCTGTCTCGGCTGCTGGGCTTCGTGCTTGGCATGGCCAACGGCGCGCAACTGATCATGCTGGCTTTCGGTGGCACCGCCGTTGTTTTTGGCGCCATGGCCTCGGTGGCCAGCACTACCAAGCGTGATTTCTCCTTCTTGCAGAAATTCCTGTTCATCGGCGTCATCATTCTGCTGGTGGCGTCGGTGGCCAATATTTTCCTGCAATTGCCGGCACTCATGCTGACCGTGTCCGTCATGGCCATTGGTATTTTCTCGGCATTGCTGCTGGTTGACCTGCAGCGGGTCATCAACGGTGGTGAAACCAATTACGTATCGGCAACGCTTGCCATTTATCTGGATCTTTACAACATCTTTGCGAACTTGCTCATGCTGTTGGGCATTTTCGGGGGCGACCGCGAATAACTGAACCCCTGCGGGGCGTCTGTTGAACCAGTCGCCCTTACGCGTCAGGGCCGTCGTTCTCAGGAATGACGGCCCGTTTTTTTGCCTCGGACAAACAACCCGCTTTTCATGGCGCCTTCCGCGGCCACCAAGCCCACTGCCACCCAGATAGGCACATACGTAAACCATTGCGCCACACTAATGGGTTCGGCAAGCAACAGCAGCGACACCAGAAACAGCAGCACCGGCTCGACGTAGCTCAATATGCCGAACAGCCCCAAAGGCAGCAAGCGGCTCGCCGACAGGTAGAACACCAGCGCCAGGGCACTGATCAAGCCTGCGAGCGGTACAAAAAACAGCAATTTCGGATAAGCTGAAAACTGATCCCAGAGCGGCAACGGTTGCAGATACATCACCACCAGTGCGACCGGCAGCAAAAATGCCATGTCGTACCAAAGCGCGCTCAATGACCCCACCTTCAGGTAGCGCCGCAGCATGAAGTACGGGGGATAGCCGAAGACCACGCAAGCCGTCACCCATGACAGCCCGCCAACACGCCACAGTTCATGGGCAACCCCGATCACGGCAAAGGCAACCGCCCAGCGTTGCAACAGGGTCAGTCGTTCCGCGTAAAAAAAGCGACCGACCACCACCATGAACAAGGGCAGCAAAAAGTAGGCCAGGGAAACCTCCAGACCGTGCCCATGCACCGGGGCCCAGACAAACAGCCATAGTTGCACCCCGATCAGGCCGGCACCCAGCACCATGAGTGCGGTAAACGACGGCGTTGCAGCCATGCGGCGCGTCGTTTCGCCCACATCGGACCAGCCACGTGCCCGGCTGATGATAAGCGCCAGCGCGGGCAGCCCCAGCAAGATACGCCACGCAAACACCTGGGTGCCATCGAGTGGATCCATGAGTGTTGCCACGTAATACAGCAGCGCGAAAAGCACTGACGACAATACAGAATACAGCACGCCACGCGCTATCGGGGACACGCAAGCACCTTTGAAAAACGGAACAGGCGCTCGCGGCGCAATATAAGATCCAGCGGATCCATGGTTCGACCCGGCGCCACCTCGGTGTTCTGCAAATCGACCAGTGCCGTCTGCAAGAGATGCGGAAACCGGGCGTGGCACTGCACCAGGAACTGATCCGGCTCCAGCAGACCCAGACCACATCCGCGCAACTCGGAACGATTGAAGTCTTTCAGATTGCGCGTCACGATGGCGACGCTGTCCTCGGGGTGGCGGGACACCACCGCCCGCCCGGCCGCAATCACATGAAAATCTTTCGGGTCACTGCGGCGTAATCCCTCTTTGAACGCCGAGACATCGCCAAGATCGGCGGCGGGAAATGCCTGTTGAATCGCCTGCCACTGAAGGGCGATATCGTCCGGCGCCGACTGCCACAGTCGTGCCGCATTGCGGCGCCACTCATCGCCGATCACCGGTGTCCAGAAGACGGAAAAGCAGTTCCGGCCGGCAAGTTGCAGCAACAGACGGCGCAACACACTGGAAAGCAGGACACAGGTATCCAGGACAACCGCCGAGGGTAGCGTGGGCGTCAAAATTGCTGCAGCTCCATAAGAACCTTGCGTGTGAGCAAGGGCCGCTCCAGAACGGAGTCAAGCCGCTCGCGTAACAGGGCTCGCAGCCCGCGCTCGTCTGCCAGATGATCGAAATCAGGAGCAGGATCGCCAAAACCGTAACCTGTTTCACTGAGCAGAACCCACTCGAAACGGCGCAAGGCGCTGACCGCCGATGTCGAGGCGGCCAACTGACGCAACGCCTCGTCGTAGGCATCGAAAAGTACGGGGTGGGGATCGTCGCGCGGCAACAAGCGCACCAGCAATTCGTTCATATACCAGGCCGACATATAGGCACGGCCGCTCAATGGCAGCATGCCTGCCCAATCGGCCCGCGTCAGGGTGCGGACATCGCCCGCCCCCGACCACGACAGCAGCAGGGGCTGAAAGGCATGCAATACCGGCCTGAGCATCGAATGCGGACGCTTGGCGCCTTTGGCCACCAGTGCCACGATTCCATAGTCGCGCGTGAAAACCTGCAACAAAAGAGAGGTTTCACGCCAGGACGCCGCGTGCAACAAAAACGCGGGAACATCGGCAGCACGCTGAAGCCGTTTACTCATACCCCAGTTCGCGCAGCGCGCTTTCACGATCCGACCAGCCTTTGCGCACCTTGATATACACCTCAAGGTGAACCGGCTTGTCGAGCAAACGCACCATGTCCTGGCGCGCTTCCGTGGCAATGCGCTTCATGTGCGCCCCCCCGGCCCCCAGAAGAATGGGGCGATGGGACTCCCTTTCGACCACAACGCAAGCCGCGATACGGGCACCGCTATCGTCTTCGTCCCATTGTTCGATAACCACCGTGCAACCATAAGGAAGCTCGTCTCCCACCAGACGAAAAATCTTTTCGCGTATGAGTTCAGCGGCAATAAAGCGCATGGGTCGGTCAGTAAGGGTATCCGCTTCGAACATGGGCTCGCCCTCGGGCAGGCGCCGGGCAATTTCGGACAGCAGGCTTTCAAGCTGCACGCCGCGCAGGGCGCTGACAGGAATAACGGCATCGTAGGCGTGCTGGGCCATTATCTTGCTGACGAATGCGAACATGTCATTCTTGTTTTTCAGCGTGTCCACCTTGTTCACCACAAGCAGGGTTTTGCCTTGCTTGGGCAACAATGGCAGCAACTGGGCGTCGCCGGGCGACCACTTGCCTGCTTCGACGACATGCACCACGACATCGACATCGGCCAGCGCCTGCGTAACCACACGGTTCATCATGCGATTCATGGCCCCGCCATGGCGCGTCTGGAACCCGGGTGTATCGACAAAGACGAACTGGGCGTTCTCTTGCGTAAGAACACCATGAATACGGTGCCGGGTGGTTTGCGCCTTGCGCGACACAATGGAAATCTTGCTGCCGATCAAGGCATTGGTCAGGGTGGACTTTCCCACATTCGGACGCCCGACCACCGCCACGAAACCGCATCGAAAAGGCTGCTGGCTCATTTGTTCTCCTGGGGCACCGCCACCGGTAACGACAGTTGCGCCGCTTTGCGCGTTCGGGGAATACGACTGTTTTTCGACGGCAGCAAGGCCTGCACCGCCTGAATGGCCAATCGTGCCGCCTCTTGCTCGGCGGCACGCCGGCTGCCACCGGCGGCGGCCACGCGGATATCCAGCGTAGCCACGACACACTCCACTTCGAACAACTGATTATGCGCCGCACCGTGCGTTGCCACAACGTTATAGGCAGGAAGCTCAAGCTTGCGGGCCTGCAGCATTTCCTGAAGCAGCGTCTTGGCATCTTTGCCCAGCGTTTTGGGATCAACCGTTTCAAGGACGGGCTCGTATTGCCGGGCCACCACACGATGCGCCACGTCGAAGCCGGCATCGAGAAAAACAGCCCCGAAAATAGCCTCCAGGGCGTCGGCAAGAATGGAAGGCCGGCGGAAACCACCGCTTTTCAGCTCCCCTTCCCCAAGCCTTAGATACTCGGACAAGGACAGACGCGCCGCGATGTCGGCCAGAGAGGCCTGCTTGACCAGGCTGGCACGCAAGCGGGACAAATCGCCTTCGTCAATGGCATCGAAACGACGATACAACAACGCCGCCACCACAAAGTTCACCACGGAATCGCCCAGGAATTCAAGCCGCTCGTTGTGGCGGGCGCTATGGCTGCGATGGGTCAGCGCCTGTTCCAGCAACGACAGGTCGTTGAAACGATGGCCCAGGGCGGTTTGAAGAGCGTCAAGGCTTGCCATTATTGGAAACCGCCGATCCGGCTTGGCGCACTGAAATTCATCCAGATAAAGAAGGCACGGCCCACAATGTAGTCATCGGGCACGAACCCCCAGTAACGACTGTCCAGACTGTTATCCCGATTGTCTCCCATCATGAAATAGTGCCCCGGGGGAACGACACAACGCACTCCGTCGCTGGAATAATCGCAATTTTCCCGATAAGGGAATTGGGTAATGGGCATTAAATCCTGTCGCGCCTGCCTGTTCAGCAAGATGGAATGAGTGCGCCCGTCGAGAAATTCGGTGTAGCGCCCGATATACGCGGCGCGGTCGGGCTCGTAATAATCGCCATCGCGCTGATGCTTGACCTCGACGCCGTTGATGGTGAGCACCTTGTTCCGGTACTGCACTGTGTCGCCGGGCAAACCGATCACCCGTTTGATGTAATCGACGTTTGGATCCACGGGATAACGAAACACCATGACATCGCCACGTTCCGGATTGCCGATATCGATGATTTTCTTGTCGACCACCGGCAAGCGGATGCCGTACTCGAATTTATTCACCAGGATCAGATCGCCGTTCTGCAAGGTAGGCAGCATGGAGCCCGAGGGAATGCGAAACGGCTCAACCAGAAAAGAACGCAGCACGAAAACAAACAGGATCACCGGAAAGAAACTGACGCAGTATTCGATCCACCACGGCGCCCGGTTGGCCTTGTCGTAGGCTTCCTGACGAATACGGGCT
This sequence comes from Burkholderiaceae bacterium, assembly GCA_050252075.1. GTDB lineage: Bacteria > Pseudomonadota > Gammaproteobacteria > Burkholderiales > Burkholderiaceae_B > JAAYGT01. Next base: position 6,131 of record JBFWLP010000059.1, read on the forward strand.
GCCTGTTCGGGGCTCAGGCCCGCTACAGATGCTCCGGCCGACGCCATGGCCGCCACGCCGCGCGCGCGACGCTGGGACCGCCAGAGGAAGAAATCCAGCGCCCAGACAATGCCCGTCAGCACAAGCAACACAAAAAGAATCAGGGCAAAGTCCCAGCTCATACGTTTTTCACCTTGGAGTTCTTCGTTTATTTATCGTCGACCTGAAGAATAGCAAGGAACGCCTCTTGGGGAATTTCAACGTTCCCGACCTGCTTCATGCGTTTTTTACCTGCTTTCTGCTTTTCCAGGAGCTTTTTCTTGCGTGAGATATCGCCGCCATAGCATTTTGCCAACACATTCTTGCGCAATGCCTTTACGTTCTCGCGGGCCACGACCTCGGCACCGATGGCCGCCTGAATGGCAATATCGAACATCTGGCGCGGAATGAGCCCGCGCATTTTGGAAACGACCTCGCGACCGCGATACCGCGCGTTGGAGCGGTGAACAATCATGGACAGCGCATCAACGCGATCGCCGTTGATCAGCAGATCGACCCGGACCACATCGGCAGACCGGTACTCTTTGAACTCGTAATCCATGGAAGCATAGCCCCGGGATACCGACTTGAGCTTGTCGAAGAAATCGAGAACGATTTCCGCCAACGGCATTTCATACACCAGGTGCACCTGGCGACCGTGATAGGTCATGTTCACCTGAATACCGCGCTTGGCCATGCACAACGACATGACCGGGCCAACGTAATCCTGGGGCATGAACAGGGTGACTGTAACCACAGGCTCGCGAATCTCGACGATATTGCCGACCTCGGGCATGCGCGAGGGGCTTTCCACCATGACCACCGATCCGTCACGCTGCTCAACCTCGTATACCACCGTGGGCGCGGTGGTGATGATATCCATGTCGAACTCGCGCTCCAGGCGCTCCTGCACAATTTCCATGTGCAGCAAGCCCAGAAAGCCGCAGCGAAACCCAAAACCCAGCGCCTGGGAGACTTCGGGCTCGAACATGAGCGACGAGTCATTCAGCTTCAGCTTTTCGAGCGAATCGCGCAGCTGATCGTATTCGCTGCTTTCCACAGGGTACAAGCCGGCAAAGACCTGCGGCTTGACTTCCTTGAAACCCGGCAACGCCTTCGTGGCCGGCTTGCCGGCCAGGGTGACGGTATCACCCACTTTGGCATGCTCAAGCTCTTTGATACCCGCAATAATGAAACCCACCTCGCCCGCCGACAATTCTGTCTTTGGTACCGATTTGGGGGTGAACACACCCAGGTGCTCGACCAGATGCGTGGCACCGGTGGCCATGAGCAGGATTTTATCCTTGGGCCGCAACACCCCGTTCACGATACGTACCAGCATGACCACGCCCACGTAGTTATCGAACCACGAGTCGATGATCAGCGCCTGCAGGGGATCCTGGGGATTGCCTTTGGGCGGCGGTACCTTGGCAACGACCATTTCGAGGATATCATCGATGCCCATGCCGGTTTTGGCACTGCACAGAATGGCCTGCGAGGCATCGATACCGATAACGTCTTCGATTTCCTGCCGGGCATTTTCAGGCTCCGCCGACGGCAGATCCATTTTGTTCAGCACAGGCAGAACCTCAACCCCGAGCTCGATGGCCGTGTAGCAATTTGCCACCGTTTGGGCTTCCACCCCCTGCGAGGCATCGACGACCAGCAACGCGCCCTCGCAGGCCGACAACGACCGGCTCACTTCGTACGAAAAATCAACGTGGCCCGGAGTGTCAATAAGATTGAGCGCATAAACTTTGCCGTCTTTTGCCGTGTACTGCAATGCCGCCGTTTGGGCCTTGATGGTAATTCCGCGCTCGCGTTCGATATCCATCGAGTCAAGAACCTGCGCGGCCATTTCGCGATCAGCCAGCCCCCCGCAACGGTGGATGAGCCGGTCGGCCAACGTGGATTTACCGTGATCGATGTGAGCGATGATGGAGAAATTGCGGATGTGATCCATAAACCAGACAGGTGAGACCCGGCACGGCGGCCGGATAGTTGGGGGAAAGAAGCATCAAGAAAAAGGGGGCGCTGGAAGGCGCCCCCTTCGGCCAACTGGCATTTTAGCCGTTTCTGGCGATTATTTTCTGGGGGTTACCGTGACCCATTGCGACTGGTCTGCACGCCGGACCAACAGAGCCGCCGCTTTACCCTCGGGCAACCCGGCAACCACCTTGGCATAATCGGCGGGCGACGTGACGTCCTGGGTATTGATGGTGACAATAACATCTCCGGGCATCAAACCGGCGGACTGGCCCGGCTCTTGCACATCAGTGATCTGCACACCACCCTGGACGCCCAGTTTCGCCTTGTCGGCATCGGTCAGCGCTTTCACCTTCAGCCCCAGGGCATCGGCTGCCGTGGCATCGGGTACCGCAGGAGCCTGGTCGGCCTGCTCAGTCGCGCCGCTGGTCATTTCGCCGACCTTGACCCGAAGAGTGACGGCCTTGCCTTTGCGCCAAACCTGCATGGCTGACGTTGTGCCGGGCTTGGTTTCCCCCACAACACGCGGCAGATCCGACATGTGCTTGATGTCTTTGCCGTCAAACTTGAGGATGACGTCGCCGGCCTGGACACCGGCAGCGGCCGCCGGGCCCTCGGGATCGACATGGCTCACCATGGCGCCTTTGGCGGCGTCGAGACCGATCGCCTTGGCGACATCATCGGACACCACGCCGATCTGGACACCGATACGGCCCCGGCTCACCTTGCCGTACTCTTTGAGCTGGCTGACGACGCGCATGGCCTCATCGATGGGGATTGCCAGGGAAATACCCATGAAACCGCCGCTTTGGGAAACAATCTGCGAGTTCACACCCACCGCCCGGCCGGAAAGGTCGATCAGCGGGCCACCCGAGTTGCCGGGGTTCACCGCAACGTCGGTTTGAATGAAGGGCAGATAGTCGCCTGTGTCACGGTTGATCGCGCTGACGATACCAGCCGTAACAGTGGACTCGAGCCCGAACGGCGAACCGATCGCCAGCACCCATTGCCCTTTTTTCAGGCTTTGCGAACTGCCGATCGGCAGCGGTTGCAAACCTTTGGCGTCGATCTTGAGCAAGGCAATATCGGTGCGCGGATCGGTACCTACCACCGTTGCCTTGTGTTCCTTGCCCGACGTCAGGGTCACGTAAATGCCATGGGCATCGGCAACCACATGATTGTTGGTCAGGATGTAGCCATCGTCGGAAATGATGAAACCGGAACCCACACCACGCGGAACGGTTCGCTCCTGGGCCTCGGGAGCATTGCGTTCACGCTGCTGGGGAGCGGCCCCCGGCGGAACGAAATCGGGACCGAAGAACCAGCGGAACATTTCATAAGGATCGGTTCCGTTGGGCCCCAGGGGCGAGCGACGCACAGGCACATTGGCCGTTGTGCGGATATTCACCACCGAGGACTCGGTTTTTTCAACAATTTGCGTGAAATCGGGCAGAGCGGCGCCCGGAACGACGGGCGCTTGCGTATCAGTCGCCGCGCCTACCGAGGAGCAGGCCACCAGAAAGCCGGTAGACACGCAGGCCAGCCAGCGCTTTATTCTGCTGTTTCCCAAATTAGTAAATGACATCGTAAGACTCCCTCAGGAACTTGGAATTAATCGGCATTGCCCAGCGGAACGTATTCAGTTCGCTCTGCAATCGTGCGCAGGGTGAGGGCCGGCACCTCGCCCAGTGCAGTTAACCAATGGTTGCCGATACGGGTACGGAAAATGTTGACAGCCCCCGCCGAGGCCTGACGCGTTTCAAATACGTCGTTGTTGGCCGAAACATAGGGCTCGATAAAAACTGAAATGGCCGCCAGACCGTCGGTGAGCACCAACTGTTTGACTTCCTTGCCCTGGCTGAATGGCCGGGACACTTGCATAAGGGGTTCAAAACCCGGTGGAAACGGAATGCGCCAGCCGCGTTCTGCCAGATCGACCGGCGCCATGACGGCTTCAACCACGCGCCACTCTTTGGTATCCCACGACGGCTTGAGCAAATCGTGCTTGACGGCGTCGCCCATATCGAGACTGGTAAAGACGATTTGCTCAAGTACATTGCGGTCGGGGCTTAACGTTTGAACGCGCAGCAACAAATTGCTCTGGGCATCGGTGCACAGACGATAGCCGTAGCGATCAACATCACGCGGGAAAAGCTCGGTTTGCATGCACTCACGGCCGGCGATCCGGTCGCGGCTGACGTCGAGCTGCACCCTGTAGTGGTCGGGAATACGCAGCGGCTCGCCCAGCAGCAGCGACGGAAAGCGGTCTTTGGCGCTCTTCTGCTGTATGACCACTTTGTGCTCGGGAATCAGGCATTGCGTGGTGTCATTGTGGGTAAGAAATTCGCGCGGAGAACCGTCGAGAATCTCTACCCGCTCGCGCTCGCCGGTGCCATCGACCACATGCACCACGCGAGAGGAAAGCAGGACGCCGTTGTGATACTGCGTGTAAACCCCGGAGTAATCGAGCTCCTGGGCGGCCGCCTGAATTTTCTTGAACAGCTCCAGCACCCGCTCATGCGGCGTCTCGGCCACATCGGGCTCCTGGGCTGCCGCCTGAAAACCGGCACCCATGACCATCAAGACAAGAACGGGACGGCAGAACTTGCTCAGCACGCGTGCTTTACCCATCATGGCCGAACCTCGAACGATGCCTGTCGCACGGGCCCCACACCGACAATGTCGCGATGCGCCTGCACATAGTGATCAAGGGCGGGATCATCGGCACTGGCAATAACCTGCGTGCCGGAACCCAGCCCCCCCGATTCGGTAAGGTAGGGCAAGGCCACCCATACCACCGACGCCACAGCGGCGGCTACCGCAACCCCGGACACGCCGGCCCGCCAGAAACCACGGCGCGCACGCGCACGCGGCGCCACAATGGGTGGTTCGTCATCAATGGCACGGGAAACCCGGGCATAAAACATGTCGGAAGGCTTGACCGCCAATTCTTCACTGCGCAAAACATCGCCGATCAGGTGGTAGGTATCCCACACTTGACGACCATAAGGCGTATCGAGCTCATCGGCGCGCATTTCGGCCTCGCCGTCGACCCACGCGGACACACTCGCTTCCCACGCGTCTGCGTGGTCATCGTCAAGCTTTACCTGTTGATAGGAACTGGAAACTGACATTCAAGTGCTCCTTTACCAGCGATGTTCGGAATCGTGATTGGACAATGGCTTGAGCTGTGCCGCGATGGCCTCCCGGGCCCGGTAGATACGCGAGCGCACGGTGCCGATCGGGCAACCCATAGTTTCAGCAATATCGTCGTAGCTCATACCTTCTATCTCACGCAAAATAATGGCTGTTCGCAGTTCGTCGGGTAACGCATTCATGGCCGCGTTCACCGTCTCGACAATCTGGCGGCTCGCCATCATTGATTCCGGTGTGTTTATGTCTGTTAGGTTGTCAATTTGGCTAAAAGTTTCACCATCTTCGTTTTCTATTGAATTATTCGTGATGGGACGTCGCGCATTCGCCGCCTGCCAGTTGCGCGCCGTATTGATGGCAATACGATACAACCAGGTATAAAAAGCGCTTTCGCCACGAAACTGGGGCAATGCTCGGTAAGCTTTGATGAAAGCTTCCTGAGCCACGTCTTCGATTTCCGACGGTTCGCGAACAAGACGGGACAACAAGCGCATGATTTTTCGCTGGTACTTGAGCACCAGCAGATCAAATGCACGTTTGTCCCCTCGTTGTACACGAGCGACAAGGTCGGCATCGACATCGCGTTCACTCATGCTTTTTCCTTTTCAGGACTATGGGCCGGCATAGCCGCCTGACGGGCAATCGCCAGACGCAGGTCACTCCAGGCGGCTATGGAAAGTTGCGGTTTGAAAACCGTTACATTGAAGGTATGGGTGACAGGGGTACCGTCTTTTTCGGTTGCCATAGGCGCTTGGGGCGTGGGCAAGGCACTTGCCCGGCATTGCACGGTGACCCAGAATGCACCAAACCACACCCGTTGCGGGTGCACGACGGTGCGCCGACCGCCTTCCAGATAAAACCAGCGGGAAGGGGCACGGCAGCGCAGATGGCCGCGTTGCCAAAGAAAGTAACGAGGGCACCTGAAAAGGCCTGCCGGGCGCCACGACCAGACAGGCCACCAGCGGGTATGAAACGCCGCCGGATTCAGATTAAACCCTCCGGACCAACATCGATCCGTTGGTGCCGCCAAACCCGAACGAATTGGACAGGGCGACGTCTATGGTCATTTCCCGAGCCTGATTGGCACAGTAATCCAGATCGCATTCGGGATCTTGGTTGAAGATATTGATGGTGGGCGGAGAAACCTGATGGTAAACCGCCAGTGTCGTAAACACGGCTTCGATACCGCCGGCGGCCCCCAGCAAATGCCCGGTCATGGATTTGGTGGAATTCACCACCAGTTTCCGGGCGTGATCACCAAACGCAAGCTTCAGGGCTTCGGTTTCATTTTTGTCGCCCAGCGGGGTGGACGTGCCGTGGGCGTTCACATAGCTGACTTGTTCGGGCTGAATACCGCCGTCGCGCAGGGCATTCAAGATGCCGCGACGCGGGCCGTCACGATCAGGCGAGGTGATGTGGTGGGCGTCGGAGCTCATGCCGTAACCGGCGAATTCGCCATAAATGCGTGCGCCGCGCTTGCGGGCATGCTCGTACTCTTCAAGCACCAGAACACCGGCGCCCTCGCCCAGCACGAAACCATCGCGGTCTTTATCCCAGGGGCGGGAAGCCGTGGCCGGATCATCGTTGCGCGTTGACAGCGCACGCATGGCGGCAAACCCGCCGATCCCCAGGGGCGACACCGTGGATTCGGCACCGCCGGCCACCATGACATCGGCATCGCCGTAGCTGATAAGACGCGCGGCATCGCCAATGGAGTGCAACCCGGTGGTGCAGGCGGAAACCACGGCGTAGCTGGGGCCTTTCAGGCCCAGCATGATGGACAGCTGCCCCGAGATGAGGTTGATGAGCGATGCGGGTACAAAAAAGGGCGAGATACGCCGGGCACCGCGCTGCATGTACTCAACCTGCTGCTCTTCGATACGCGGAAGCCCGCCGATGCCCGAACCGATGATCGTGCCGATGCGGTCGGCATTCTGTTCAGTAATCTGAAGACCGCAATCTTTCCAGGCCTGCAGCGCTGCAGCCACCCCGTAATGGATAAAGGTATCCATTTGCTTGGCTTCTTTGGCCGGCATGTACTGCGTTACGTCGAAGCCTTTCACTTCGGCCGCAATTTGAGCATTGAACGCAGACGGGTCAAAGCGCGTGATTCGGCCTACGCCTGACCGCCCGTTGACGATATTGTCCCATGCGCTGTCGATATCGTTGCCCACGGGAGAAACGATACCCAGACCGGTAATGACGACACGTCGTTTCACGGAAGACTCCTAAATGAAAAAGCGGTTTACGGGAACCGGCGCGCAAGACAGCCAATCCGACGATGGATTCGGCATGGCAGCCGGTTTCCTGTAAACCGCCCCGGTGAGACGCCGGCAAACACCGTGCCCCCACCCAATCGATTGAAATTACTGCTTGCTATGTGACGTGATGTAGTCAACAGCTTGCTGGACCGTCGTGATTTTCTCGGCTTCCTCGTCGGGAATTTCCGTTTCAAATTCGTCTTCGAGTGCCATCACGAGCTCGACCATGTCGAGTGAATCGGCACCGAGGTCGTCGAGAAAAGAAGATTCGTTTTTGATCTCGGCTTCGTTGACGCCAAGTTGTTCAGCGACGATCTTCTTGACGCGCTGTTCGATGCTTTCCATGCAGATCTCCAAGTGGGAAAAATTCCCGCGAATTATAGCCAAAGCACACGCTGTGTGTTGCCTGGCTGTGACAAAAAAACGGTATTACCTGAACGCTGTGGGCCGGGAAAAAGAAACAGCCCACGCTACGCAACACCGACGAAATCGACAGATTTTACCTCAGGAAGGTGAATCTGTAGCTTAAATTACATGTACATGCCACCGTTCACGTGCAGCGTTGTGCCGGTGATATAGGCGGCATCGGGGCCGGCCAGGAACGCCACAGCCGCCGCGACATCGTGTGCCGCGCCCAGACGACCCAAGGGTACCTGGGCAAGAATTGCCGCCGTTTGGGCCTCGTTGAGCGAACGGGTCATGTCGGTATCGATGAACCCTGGTGCAACGCAATTGACAGTGATATTGCGGCTGCCCAGCTCGCGCGCCAGCGCCCGCGACATGCCCGCCACCCCGGCCTTGGCCGCCGCATAATTGGCTTGCCCCGGATTGCCGATGGAGCCTATGACCGACGTGATATTGATGATACGGCCCCAGCGCGCTTTCATCATGGGCTTGGTGACGGCACGGGCCAGGCGGAAAACAGCCGACAGGTTGGTGTCGAGCACGGCCTGCCAGTCGTCGTCTTTCATGCGCATGGCCAGGTTGTCGCGGGTGATGCCCGCGTTATTGACCAGAATATGAGGGCCGCCGTTTTCCTGTGTGAGCTCGGCGACGAGGGCTTCGCAAGCCGCCGCGTTGGTGACATCGAGGACCACGCCGCGCCCGCCCGAACCGGACAGCGCCGCAGAAATGCTTTCGGCGCCCCCTGCCGAAGTTGCCGTTCCGACAACAACCGCACCGCGCAGGGACAATTCGTGCGCGATGGCCTTGCCGATGCCGCGCGTTGCGCCGGTGACCAGGGCCAGTTTCCCTTGTAAGCTGTGTTCCATGCGTTACCCCTGCAAAGTTTGCAATGCCGTGTCGAGCGATTCGGGGTCGGTGATAGCCAGACCGACCAGATCGCGATCAATGCGCTTGGTGAGACCATTCAGCACTTTACCCGGGCCACACTCGACCACGTGCGTTACCCCTTGGGCCTTCATGGCCTGTATGGTTTGAACCCAGCGAACCGGATGCCAGGCCTGCCTTACCAGGGCGTCGCGAATGGCAGCGGGTTCATTGGGGCTGGCGACATCGACGTTGTTGATCACCGGAACCGCAGGAGTGGACAGCGCCACCCGGGCAAGCGCCTGTTCAAGAACAGCGGCGGCGGGCTTGAGCAGGCTGGAGTGAAACGGCGCGGACACGGGAAGCACCAGGGCGCGCTTGGCCCCTTCGGCTTTCGCCAGTTCGCAGGCACGCTCGACGGCTTCTTTGTGGCCGGCAATGACCACCTGGGCTGGCGCGTTGAAATTGACCGGCTCCACCACCTGCGACTGGGCGGCCTGACGGCAGACCTGGATGACGGTATCGTCATCCAGCCCCAGCACGGCGGCCATGGCACCCTGCCCGACCGGCACGGCGTCCTGCATGGCATTGGCGCGTGTACGCACAATGGAAACGGCGTCGGACAGCTGGAACGCACCCGCTGCGGTGAGCGCGGAATATTCGCCCAGGCTGTGACCGGCCATGACGTCGGGCACTTGCCCGCCGGCCGCAAGCCAGGCACGGTAAACGGCCACCGCCGAGGCCAGCATGACCGGCTGGGTATTGGTGGTGAGGTTGAGGTCTTCGGCAGGACCGTTGGCAATCAGCACCGACAGGTTCTGACCCAGCGCCTGGGAAGCCTGTTCCATGGTTTGGCCAACGGCGGCGTTACCCGCCCAGGCATTGAGCATGCCTACCGATTGCGACCCTTGACCCGGAAAGACAAAAGCTATTTTCATGGTGTTGTTCTGTGTAGTGATGGAATGGAAAAGCCGGACAGCACTAGACTAACAAGCCTTGGATGAAATTTACATGCGTGCTAACACGGTGCCCCATGTAAAGCCACCACCCACCCCTTGCAGCATGACCAGGTTGCCGGCCTTGATCCGGCCGTCGCGGCGTGCCTGATTCAGCGCCAGAGGAACGCTGGCGGCGGACGTATTGGCGTGCTTGTCGACGGTGACCACCACGTGGTCGTCGGCCACACCCAGGCGTTTACCCAGGAAATTGATGATTCGAAGATTGGCCTGGTGCGGCACCAGCCAGTCGACATCGGCAAGCTCGATGCCGGCCTCTTTGCATACTTCCTGGGCCGACCGGGTAAGGGATGTCACCGCCAGCTTGAACACTGCCTGTCCGTCCATGCGCAAGAAAGGATCACCGACCACCGTACCGTGCGATACGTTGCCGGCCGCCTTCAGAATGTGCATCTGGCTACCGTCGGCACCCAGGCGTGCCGCCATGATTCCGGGTTCGTCATCGGCCCTGAGAACCACGGCACCGGCGCCGTCGCCAAACAGCACACAGGTTGAACGGTCGTTCCAGTCGAGGATGGAAGAGAATACTTCCGCACCGATGACCAGCGCCACGCGAGCCCTGCCGGCACGAATGAACGCGTCGGCCGTTGCCAGTGCATACACAAAGCCGCTGCAGACCGCCTGAACGTCGAAGGCGGCGCTGCCCTTGATGCCAAGATTGGCCTGTACCAGGCACGCTGTACTGGGGAAAACAAAGTCGGGGGTGGACGTGGCCAGGACGATCAGATCAACCTGATCGGCAGCGATACCGGCATCGGCCAGGGCCTGACGGGCCGCTTCGGTGGCGAGCTGGCTGGTCGTGACTCCCGGGTCGGCGATGTGACGCTGGCGTATGCCGGTTCGCTCGGTGATCCACGCATCCGACGTTTCTATTTGTCGCGTGGCCAATTCGGCGGCCAGATCGTCGTTGGACACAATGCGGGGTGGCAAATAGCCCCCCGACCCTACTATCTTCGAATACGGCATAGTGGATTCCGAATGACCTGACTAGGGAGCAGGATCTGTGACTGAGTGGTTGGGCTCCGTCGAATCTTGAGCAGCCGCCTTCAAATTCTGACGAAGGTGATCGATAGCGCGGGTAGTGCCGTCAAGCAGGCCATTCTGAACAGCTTCGCAGGCGCGCTGCAGCGCACAACCAAACGCATAGGCATCGGCCGAGCCATGGCTTTTGATGACAATACCCCGCAGGCCCAGCAGTGCTGCGCCATTGTAACGACGGTTGTCAACGCGGTCACGCAAACGGTTCAGAACGGGGCGCGCCACCAGTGCCGCCAGCATAGTGAACATAGTGCGCTTGAACTCGGCCCGCAGCATGGACGCCACCATTTTGGCAACGCCTTCCATGGATTTGAGAACCACATTACCGACGAAACCATCGCATACGATAACGTCGACCGTGCCTTTGCAAATATCGTCGCCCTCGACATTGCCGTAAAAGTTGAGCGTGCTGGCACGCAAGAGCTCGGCCGTGCGTTTGACGGTTTCGTTGCCCTTGATGACTTCCTGGCCGATATTCAGCACCCCGATGCTGGGATTGTCACGACGATCAACGGTGGACACCAGCGCCGCCCCCATGATGGCGAACTGGAACAGGTGCTCGGCCGTGCAATCGACGTTGGCGCCAAGGTCGAGAACGGTGGTGGCCCCACCTTTCTGGTTGGGAATGGACGTGGCAATGGCTGGACGGTCAATACCGTCGAGGGTTTTGAGCACGTAACGGGAAATGGCCATCCAGGCGCCGGTATTTCCCGCAGAAATGCACGCATCGGCCCGCCCATCCTTGACGGCCTGCACGGCAACCCGCATGGATGAATCTTTCTTGCGACGCAATGCGACCTCGACGGGATCGTCCATAAGGACGACCTCGGTAGCCGGAACGATGTCGTACCAGGTGCGGCCCAGGGGCGGGAGCCCCTGCAGCGCCGCTTCAATTGCGGAAGCATTGCCGACAAGCAGCACGAATGCCTGGGGATTACGCCGGGCGAAGTCGTGCGCCGCCGGCACCGTGACCGGCAAACCGAAGTCGCCGCCCATGCAGTCGATGGCGATACGAACAGGTGTTTTCAGCATCAAGCGCGCGGGCGTTGGCGTTCAGGCAAGATGGAAAACACGAAGATTATTCGTCGTTCTTGGTTTTCAGTACTTTACGGCCGCGATAAAAGCCGTTGGGGCTGATATGGTGGCGCAGATGCAGTTCACCGGTGTTGGGCTCGATCGCCGTGGGCGGTGTGTTTAGAAAATCGTGCGAGCGGTGCATACCGCGCTTGGACGGGCTCTTTTTGTTTTGCTGAACAGCCATGATGACTCCTGAAAGCGAAGGTGCCATTATAAGGAATGACACCCAAAGGGTTACAACCTGAAGTTACGGGTTAAATCTGTTTCAATCTTTCTTCAATTGCCGCAATACTGCAAACGGCGACGGGCGCTTTTCAACAGGCGACTCGTCGGCTTCCTGTACAGGCGGCAACGACGGGCACTCCTGGTGCCTGGGCACGTAGGGCACTGCCAATATCAATTCATCTTCCACCAGCGACTGTACGTCGAATCGCGTTGAGCCCACCAGGGCTTCGGGCGAATCCGGGTCGTCGAGATCGTCTTCGAGATCGAGTTCGGCCTCGGAACGAACCAGGTGAAACCGGCTTACTGAATGCACAGGCCACGCCATGGGCTGCATGCAACGCTGGCAGACCACCCATGGCTGCGCAGTTACCGTCACCTGCAAAAACAGCTGCCCCTGGCCATCGGCCCAGCCCTCAAGATGCCATTGAACCGGCGAATCCTGCTGCTGTGGCAGATCGGCCACAAAACGGCGATAAGCAACAATGGGCTCACACCCTTCAAGCGTTCGGCCGTGACGGGCAAAATCAAAGACATCAAGCATTGACGGCACCTGACATGGCTTTCGTAAGCCGGGAAAACATTAGATAATAGCCTGCCCAGGCCTTACTGGTCAACTCTCTACCCTGGCAGCCCTTCGTATGCGTCTCATTCTAGCGTCAAGCTCTCCTTACCGGCGAACCCTTCTCGAACGACTCGGCATTCCGTTCTCCACCGTCAGCCCCGATATCGACGAAACGCCCATGACCGGCGAATCTCCCACACAGCTTGCCTTGCGATTGTCCATGGCAAAAGCCCAGGCGATTCTGGCACACCACCCCGATGCCGTGGTGATCGGCTCTGATCAAGTTGCCACGCTGCACGGCGAGCCCATCGGCAAACCGGGAAACTTCCAGAACGCGCTGGCCCAGCTACGCCGTTTCTCGGGCCGGACAGTAGAATTTCACAGCGCGCTTTGCGTGGCAACCGCACAGCGTACCGAAGTTGACGATGTGGTAACGTTGTGCCGGTTCCGCGAGCTGACCGACGCGGAAATTGTCATGTACCTGAATAAAGAGCAACCCTACGACACGGCCGGAAGCGCCAAGGCGGAAGGCCTGGGCATTGCCCTGATGGACAACATGGCCAGCGACGACCCAACGGCCATCATCGGCCTGCCCCTGATCGCCCTGTCGCGCATGTTACGCCGAGCCGGCATCGACCCGCTGGTCGAGCAGCCACCCGGCATCTGACACCCCAAACCCCAGGATGTACTTGTGAGCACCAAAGGCATACTTCACCTTATTCCCGTCGGCATGGGCGACGCCCCGACTTCCGCTTGGCTACCGGCACACGTGCAGCAAGTGGCCGGCGAACTGACGCACTACATCGCCGAGAATGCCAAATCGGCCCGTGCTTTCCTGAAACAGATCGGTACGACGCACCCCCTGCAGGAAATCACGATTCACACCCTGACCGCGAAGACATCGGCCCAGGAAATACGGCAATGGCTGGTCCCGCTGCACAACGGCGTGGACATCGGGCTGGTCTCGGAAGCCGGGTGCCCCGCTGTGGCCGACCCCGGTGCCCGCGTGGTGCGACAAGCGCACGAACAAGGCCTGACCGTCAGCCCATGGGTTGGCCCGTCGTCAATACTGCTAGGGCTGATGGCCAGCGGCCTGGACGGCCAGCGCTTTGCCTTTCATGGATATGCGCCGGTCAATTCCGCCGAGCGGGCGCGCCAGTTGAAAGCGTGGGAAATGTACTCACGCAAACACCAGCAAACCCAATTGCTCATCGAAACCCCGTACCGGAACGAGGCCATGTTTGACACCCTTCTCGATGCCTTGAGCGGCACCACGCAGCTGTGCGTGGCACGGGCACTGACCACACCCGAGCAATGGATTCAAACCCATACTGTGGCCGACTGGAAACAGCGCCCCAAACCCCACCTGTCCAAATTGCCCACACTTTTTCTTTTTCTGGCATAGCCGTCCATGACCTTGCACCTGCTTGCCCGCCGCCCTTTCTGGTGGCCTTTGCTGCTTACCTTGCTGTTGGCCGCATGTGCCGCCCCCGGGCCGGGCGGGCTGAGCCTGAACCGCAGCCACCCGGCCCAGGGCCAGGACAGCCGCGTAGACTTTCTGGTCATTCACTACACGGCTTCCGGCAACGAGGCATCGCTGGCCACCCTGACAAAACACAACGTCAGCAGCCACTACCTGATCACCCGGGAGCCGCGCCCGCAAGTTTATTTGCTGGTGAATGAAGAGCGTCGGGCATGGCACGCCGGCCTGAGCGAATGGCGCGGAAGAACCTATCTGAACAACGCCTCTATTGGTATTGAACTGGTCAACCAGGGCCCTGTCGGAGATTCCTGGCAACCGTACACACCGGAACAAATCGATGTGCTGGTACGACTGGCCAAAGATATAGCGAAACGCCATAACATCGACCCGCGCAACGTGGTCGGACACAGCGATATTGCGCCGCAACGAAAACAGGATCCGGGGCCGCTTTTTCCCTGGAAACTGCTGGCCGAGCACGGTGTGGGCCGCTGGTACGATGAAACCGCCGCCGCAAGCTACACCACCCACTACGAGCTGAATGGCCTGCCAGGAGCGTCAGAGGTACAGGCCAACCTGCAACGGCTGGGCTACAGCACCCCGCAAACCGGCGTTTTCGACCCAGCCACCCGGAATGTGATCACCGCTTTCCAGATGCGCTACCGTCCGGCGCGCCACGACGGCCTGGCCGATGCCCAGACACTGGGGATCCTGAAGGCACTGCAGTAAACCGCCACACCAGGCGAAACAGCAACAAAACGGCCAGAACCAGCCCGTAAATGTAGGGTTCCAGCACATCGTTCTTGCCGGTACGCAGCAGCCAGAAGTGCCACACCGACAAAACAGCCACGGCGTAAACGGTTTGGTGCAGCCGCTGCCAGTTCCTTCCCAGACGTCGTATCCAACCACGCGTGGAGGTTATTGCCAGAAGCGTCATGGGAACAACCGCCAGGGCGCCCAGCAGAATGAACGTTCGATCCAGAATATCGTTGAGCATCATGGACAGTGAACCGTTCGCCTCCCACCATGCCCAACCTGCAACGTGCAGCACGGTGTAGAAAAAGGCAAACAGGCCCAGCATACGCCGCAGGGTTACCAGTGCCGGCTGATGGACAAGCCGGCGCACCGGAGTTACCGCAAGCGTCAGCAACAAAACGACCAGGGCCCAGATACCCGTGGAGCGAATCAAAAACTCGGGAGGATTCACACCCAGGCCACCCGTGTAGCCCAGCCAGATCCAGCGCCCCAAAGGATACAGACACAGAAGAAACAACAGGGGTTTGAAGCGGCTGATGTCACGCTGCGTCCAGACATTCACCCCCGGAACCGGCAACGACATGATCAGTAGTTCCGCCGCAAATCCATACCCGAGTACAGCGAGGCAACCTGTTC
>JBFWLP010000060.1:0-21497 GCA_050252075.1 Burkholderiaceae bacterium
GTTCGCTGTTGAACGAGCGCACCCGGCTGGTCGGGGTGGCCCACGTATCCAATGCCCTGGGAACGGTGAATCCCGTGACGGAAATCACCCGCCTGGCCCATGACGCCGGCGCACTTGTGCTGGTCGATGGCGCCCAGGCGGTGGCCCACCAGGCCGTCGATGTGCAGGCCATTGGCTGCGACTTCTACGCTTTTTCCGGCCACAAGCTGTACGGGCCCACAGGTATTGGCGTGTTGTATGCCCGTTTCGACATTCTGAATGCCATGCCGCCGTGGCAGGGCGGTGGCGACATGATCCACACCGTCAGCTTCGAGCGCAGCACATATGCCGATGTCCCCCAACGGTTTGAGGCGGGCACTCCCAACATTGCCGGTGTGGTGGCGCTCGACGCGGCCATTCAGTACGTGCAGGCCCTGGGGCTGGATGCCATTGCCGCCCACGAAAGCGCCTTGCTGGAGACGGCAACGCGCGAGCTTACGGCACTACCGGGGCTGCGGCTGGTGGGTACTGCGCCTGAAAAGGCCGGCATTGCGTCGTTTGTCATCGACGGTATTCACCCTCACGATCTGGGCACCATTCTGGATATGGAAGGTGTGGCCATCCGTGCCGGCCACCATTGCGCCATGCCGCTCATGACGCGTTTCGGCCTGCCCGGCACGGCGCGCGCCTCGTTTGCCGTTTACAACACCGAGGACGACATCGCCGTGTTGCTGGCGGCGCTGCGCAAGGCACAAAAACTTTTTGGATTCGCGTAACGATACTATGAGTAATGATTTTGGCGGTCTTCGCGAGCTTTATCAGGAAGTCATCTTCGATCACAACCGGAACCCCCGCAATTACGGGGAACTGTCCGATGCCAGCCACTCGGCCCAAGGCCATAACCCGTTGTGCGGCGACCAGCTTACCGTCTATGCCCAGGTCATTGACGGCAAAGTAGAAAAAGTCAGCTTCATCGGGCATGGCTGTGCTATTTCCACGGCATCGGCGTCGCTCATGACCGAAGCGGTCAAGGGCAAATCGATCCAGGAAGTGGAATCGTTGTTCAACGACATGCACACCTTGCTCACTGAAGCGCACCCTCAGGAGCGCGACTTCGGCAAGCTTGAAGTGCTGTCAGGCGTGCGCGAATTCCCCGCGCGGGTCAAGTGTGCCACGCTGGCCTGGCACACCTTGCACAATGCCATTCACCAGGCCCGCGACATTGCCAAGACCGAGTAGTCAAAAGGAATCACCATGAGCTACACCAAGAATGATGTCATCGTGAGCCGTGACTGCGCCGCCGTGTCGGTTCCCTACGGCCAGCCCGTCACCATAGAAAAGGGGTGCGAGGCCACGATAACCCAGCAACTGGGCGGTTCCTATACAGTCATGGTGGAAGGCAACCTTTACCGTGTGGAAGGCGCCGACGGTGACGCGCTGGGTTTCGAATCGACACGCACCGAACAGGCACAGCCGCAAGGCCCGGTGACCGAGCAATATGTCACCGATATGGCCTGGGAGCGCCTGGCCACCTGCTTCGATCCCGAGATTCCCGTCGACATCGTGAGTCTGGGCCTGGTCTACCGCTGTGATGTCTCGCCCGGCAGCGAAGAGGGCAAGTTCCGCATCGATATGGACATGACGCTGACGGCACCCGGATGCGGCATGGGTACTTTCATTGCCGATGAAGCCCGCACGAAGCTGCTGTCCATTCATGGCGTTGAAGACGTTGCCGTGAATCTGGTGTGGGATCCGCCATGGAGCCGGGAAATGATGAGCGAGCCGGCCCGCTTGCAAATGGGTTTGCTGTAAACCTGGTTGCATCGACCGGTGGCTCGTCACCGGTCTTTTTTAGCTGTCCAGCGCTTCCTGGGCTTTGGTAATACTGGGCCATCCCAGGGTGGGTCCCTTTGACACTGCCGCAAAGACTGCAGCGTTGCGATTGTGTACATCGAGCCGCTGGTACAGGGTTTCGGTATGGGCTTTTGCCGTGGCCACTGAAATGTTCAGGTAACGCCCCACGGTCTTCATGGGATAGCCGCGCGCCAGCAGCACCAGCACTTCATACTGGCGTTTCGTCAGTCCCAGAAGCTCCCATTCCTTCGGTGCATTTTCGTGCGTAATCAAGGAAAGCGCCCGGGGGTCGGCAGTGGTCCCGTTCGATGGTGTACCGGGTGTTTCTTTCGCCATATCGGCGTATCGACGGTAACCATCATCAAGGGTTGCGGCCGAACCGTTCAAGGAGTGGGGGGCAGGGGGCCATTTTGCCATCGGTGCCGAAGTGATGGGGTCTTCGGCGGCTTTGCGCACTGTACGCGGAGGAAAGCAGGTGCCTCCGGCCAGAATCACACGAACCGAGGCGTCAACAATTTCGGGCAGCGCTCCCTTTGACACGCAGCCGGCAACGATGGAAGGCAGGTGGTCGGGTGAGCCGATTTCCGTGGGACTGTCCGATAGCAACAGAATTGCTTTAGGTGAAAAAGCCCGGTCGGCTGCCGGAACAAATCGTGCGATGTCATCGGTGGTGCTCACAGACAAAACGACCAGGTCGCAAGGTCGCGGGTCGTGGCGATCCTGGGCGAGTCGGCTTAAGTCGACCCCTTCAACCTGTCGAAACGTTTGTGCTCTTGACAGAAGATCCACAATACCTAGCCGCAACAGGGTGTGCGGTTCGATGACGATAATCGTGCTCATGATAGGTTTTCCGTGTGATATTCGTAGCGAGAAAACGTCATGGCTATGCAACTTGCACCTGCTGGGCGGGGGAACTGCATTTGATCAGCTGGTGCCGGTCAGATAAGCATTCGGTTGCCTTGCAACGTTTTTATTAATAATTAAGTTCAATTTTTTTGGTTTTTTGATGTTAATCGAATGGGAGCTAAATTAGAATATATAGTATTTATATCAAAATTATCAGAATATATGTAACTAAATATGTATATTTAGCAAAAGCATCCTTACCGCTTCAGTGGGTTCCGCCGTTGGTCAATGCTGCCTTTGCCCATTGCCGACGGCGGGACAATCAAAATCATACGTACGTTCCGGTTGCCCTTCTTGCGAAATCGCAACATTCAGTGTGCAACGGCCAAAGGGGCGCGGGGTAATGGACAGGCGGCTGAGCGGGGTGGGCTGGTTGGCCGACAGCCACACCTTGCCTCCCTGACGCACCTGGGATTTTCCATGACTGTTACTGGTAAATACATCGATCTGGTAGCGTACGGTTTGTTCATTCCGGCTCATGACATACGGAATGACCTGTTCGGGTTGGTGCTGGGTTTCCAGCCACACGTGTAAATCGGCATCGGCATTCATTCTGGGCTCCCGAAAGGCGGGTGACGACGCGGGTCGTTGGCGTGGCGCCGTTGCCGGCGTTCCTGCGACGGGCGTCGTACCCGTTGACAACGTTGTGATCAGCGCTGGTTCACGTAGGCGCTATTGGCAAAGCCCACCTGGGTGACGCTGGCCGTGTAACCCGACCCTTTCTGCAGAATGACTGCTTCATTCATGCTGCCGCTCTGGTTGACGGTGGCGACCAGGTTGTAGCCGTCTTGTTTTATATACCCGTCATTAAGCATGCCCTGCTGCGTAATGCTGGCAGTCAGGTCATCGCGGCCGCTGCCATCCTGGACAATGCCGGCCTTGTTGCGAAAGCCCGACTGGTTGATGAGTGCGTCAACGTCATCCCCGGTCTGGGTGATCCAGGCAACATTGCCCCAGCCCCAGTACTGGTTGATGGTGGCCTGCTGATTGTCGCCGTCCCCATGGCCATTATGGCCCCCATAACCGCCGCCCCGATAGTAGGGATGGCCGCCATGACCACCGGTTTGGGTAATGGTGGCATCACCCGCATCGCCGGCCTGGAAGACGGTGGCCGTCGAGTTCTCGACATTGGTCTGAACCACAACGGCGTCGTTCAGGTTGCCGAAGGCGGTAATGGTTGCCGCTACGCTGTCATTGCCTTGCTGGTTGATGCTGGCATCGTTGTAGCTGCCAAACGCCGTGATCGTGGCACTGGTGTCATCATTGGCGAACTGCTCGATGGTCGCCACGTTCTGCATGCCGGTCTGGTTCACCGTTGCTGTGTTGGCCGCCATAGCGGCGGTTGCCCCGTAGGCCAGACTTATGCCCAAAGCGATGATGGAAAGTTTGATACTCATGGTGTTTCTCCCTGATGAAGACCATGATAAAGGGAGCGTGCTGGTGGTCTCCGTAGCCCGCACGCCCAAGGTTTCCGCTAGGAACCCATCGCCGCTGTGTCGACGGCGCCGGGAGCGGATTCTGTGCGCGCGCTACCCACTGGTTCCAGATCCAGTGCATAGGTGCTGTGTTCGTTCAGATAGCTTTGTATGATCTGGTTGTTCCAGTCCTCATTTCGCTGCAGATTCCAGTTCCGGTCTTTCAACCCTTGAACCGCCAGGTGAATGACAGCCGCTTCAATGGCTTCTTTCACGCAAAGCTGGGTAGGCTCGTTCGTGGTGATGCCACCTTCTATTTCCAGCAAATCCTTGAAGTTCACGAATTTGTAGACGCTTGGCCGCACTTCGTACGAAAAAATGGTTTTGGTGGTCGAAATGGATTGCAGAATTCTGCCGGTGCGTATATCTACGCTGCGCAAGGCCACGGTTACCTGGTCCATGCGGTATTGCGTTGACGCCCCCACGCCCAGAAAACGTGCGCCCAGCCCTCCGGTACGTACATTGCTTTCGAAGGCCACAATGCCGCCGTCGACAATGATCGACGCGGGCATCAGCGCAGGAATGCGGATCGGCGAGGCATTGTCGCCCTGGGAGCCGTCCAGGGCACGGACAATACGGCGCTCGGTCAGCAGTTCCTGAAGGCTTTCGCGCTCAACGGGCATGAACCATCCCGAATCTTTCAACGCTTTCACCAGCATTGACGCGGCTCCCTGCGTAACCGAGGTGGAGAACGAGCTGTCGGGTGAGGGTTTGTACTGACCGGTCTGATCGCGAAAACCGTAGACGGCGGCGATTACCTTGGTCTGCAGCGGCGGCAGTTTCAGCAGGTCGCGGGTGGAAGGCGATGCCGGTGTCAGTTGTGCCGGTGTGGCAACGGCCACCGGCGTATGCGGAACGGCGCAGGCGGTCAGTGCCGCGGTTGCCGTCCCGATCACCAGCCAGCGGCCGGCGGTCCGCAGGGGGGCGGTTATAGTGGCGGGCGCGTTCATTTGTTCACCTGGAGTGTGGTGGATCCGCCCATCAATTTGTCGATGGTCGTGATGGTCAGCACGCCGTTGCCGGTATCGGTCACGTCGATGGTGAAGTTGTCTGTTTCCAGCCGTCCCGGAACGAATTGCCCGTCGCTGCCGATAATCTTGGAACTGGCGGCCGATGCCATGCGGCTCAGAATCGCTCGCTCCAGCGTATCATTGAATTGCTCCAGCGGGGATTGTTCCTGAAACCCCAGCGCGTTTTCGTCCAGATCGGGATCGGTGTGCTTGTTCGTGGTGATCGCCGAGTTCAGAAACACCGTGCCGTTCAGCGGGTTGCCGCCGAACGAGGGATTAAGAGGGTAGTACACCAGTTCGGTGGCGCCCGCCGTTCCCATGCCGGTTACGTAAGCGGCCAGTGCGACGATGCAGGTAATGCGATGAAATTTGCGTATCTTCATGGTCTGCTCCCAGGTATGCGCTTACATCTCTTCAGGGGCCAAATCCGGGCTGCGCATCATCACCCGTTCGACTTCACTATTCGCAATATTCCGGTACACGATCTCAACGGCTTGCTCGCTGATATCGCGCGCCCTTGCCCGGGCAGGGGGCAGAAAGGTCTGGAACATGCGTTTCTGACGGTAAATCACCCAGATTTCGCTGCCGAACCGTGCCGTCGGCCGCTCGTAAACTGCAATACTGACGTGGCTGCTCACGTCTTTCTGACGCCAAAGTGTGGTGAAGGACTGATAGAAATCGTGACCAATCACCGTCACTGTCCGGTTCACCACCGCTCCGCCCAGCGGGTCATCGAAGATTGTTCGCGTCTTTGATTCCCGTTCGGCGCGCTCGATGCGCGTTTCCGGCAAGGCGCCATTACCGTTTCCGTTGCCGGCCGATGCGGCTGGGGCGGCGGGTGCACTCGCTGCAGCCAGCGCCGGCGGTGTGCCGCCGGCGATTGCAAGGACGATCGGTACTATGATCAGGAACGGCGTGGCCATCTGTTGTCTCCGCTGCGTTTTACAAGCCATGTACACATGCTAGAGAGTGTGGCGCTTGGTAACATGTGGTCTTCGGCTTACGTCATTGGCCGCGAACGGCTTACGCTAGGCGGCGAGTGGTGTACGGTGGTTCGGACTAGACCATCCGGTGGTGCCGGGGTGTTCAAGGCGGTAAATTTCCCCGGTGCCCGTCAGGTGAATCACCGTAATCCGGCTATCGTGCACATGTCGTAGGTCATCGTTGGAAAGATGGAAATGATCGGCCAGAATTACGTCGTTCAGCGGGTTGGGTGTAGGTGCCGAGTCGCGGTATTCCCCGTACTTCCGATGCCGCCGGATGTGCCAGGTGGCTGCCGCACTGGTCATAAGGACGGCGCCGGGGAACAGCAGCAGTTCGTTCAGATAGCTTCCGATCGAGGACAGATCGCCGGTTTCCAGGTTCAGGGTGGCGGCGGTGCTGCTGACCCATGGCTCTATGGTGTCGGCAATAAGGTAAGCAAAACCCAGCCAAAGGGCGGTGGTTGCTGCCGTTTCTGCAATAAAACGCAGGCAGGTGCGTGGCGTGGTAATAATCATGTGAGCTCCTTGATACCGCGGTCAGGGCTTATCCAGCGCGCGCGCTGGCGCCGTGCACGCAGCATGACGCAGGGAAAACTGACGAGGGTGGTGGTAAAGTTGATCAGCCAGTACAGCAAGGGGTACCAGACAATCCAGTACAACGATCCGAACAGCCGTTCCTCATAGCGCCGGTCGATCAGCACGCTGACGGTAAATTGCACAACGCAGGTGGTGGCCAGCAGCAAACCGGCGGTATCCGGCGAAACCATTCGGGAGACTTGAAGCTGTGGCGGCATGGCAGTGAGCGTGCCGGCGGCCCAAAGCAACAGGGACAGCGCCAGTGCAAACGACCACACCGTGGAAAGGCAGTAGTCGAGCACCAGCGGCCACAGGTGACGGTGGCGCCACCGCCAGATGCTGCCGATATTCTTGATGAATACTTCGGCCCCCCCGCGCGCCCAGCGCAGGCGCTGTTTCCACAGGCCCTTGATCGTTTCGGGCATCAGTATCCAGCACACGGCCCGGGGTTCGAAGAACACGCGCCAGTGCGCGCGCTGCAGCTTCCAGGTAATGTCGATGTCCTCGGTGATCATGTCCAGGCTCCAGTAGCCCACCTGATCCAGTGCCTCGCGCCGAAATGCCGTGCATACGCCCGATACGGTAAACACCTGTCCGTAGACGCGTTGGGTTCGCTTGATCAGCCCGAGAATCGACGAAAATTCCCCCACCTGAATGCGGCCCACGAGTGTGGAGCGGGTGCGTACGCGCGGGTTTCCCGTGACGGCACCGACATGCGGGTGGTTCAGCAGCGGGGCCACCAGATAGCGCAAGGCATCGGGGGCCAGGCAGGCATCGCCGTCGATGCAGACCAGGTAATCGCTGCGTGCGGCCATGGCACCCATGCGCAAGGCCATGGCTTTTCCCTGGTTTTGCGCCAGATGCACCACCCGCAATGTGGGATACAGATAGGCCAGCCGGTCCAGCAAGGCCCCTGTGGCGTCGGTTGAGCCGTCGTTGATGGCAATGACTTCCAGGGCGGGGTAGTCCTGGTTCAACGCGGCGAGAATGGCATCTTCGCCATGTGCCGCCTCGTTGAAGCAGGGAATCAGAATCGAGACCAGCGGCTGCCCGGGCAGAGCCGGTGCGGGCAGGGGGCGCCAGGACCAGCGCCGTTCCCAGTGAAACCAGAAGTAGATGCCCCCGGCCATCCAGATCACCGACATGCACAGGGGATAAAAAAACACAAAGCTCAGCAGTGTGCTGCTGCCGGTCAGCACGGTTGCCGCCACCGGTACACCGGCAACCAGGCAGAGCAGGAACAGGGCAAGAAGTCGGTCAGTCATGGTAGGGGTACCAGGCGTGGGAAAGGGCCGGACGAATGTCGGTCAGTCCGGGCAGGGGGAAAAGCGGTTGCGGATAAAGCGCAAGGTGCTGAGCACCAGACCGATGCAGCGCTTCAAGCCGGGCGGCCGCCACGGCGGGTTCCCGCGCACCCGTGCCAACGACCTGGACGGCATGGTCGGGATCGCTGCCGGCGGGTACCGGGGTGTCCAGAAAAAGCACATGGTCCACTTCCGCCACCTGGCGTTCTTGTTCGGTGAACAGGCCAGTCTGTTGCACCAATACGGCGCTTTTCACCTGGGGTCCGCGTCGCTGCTGAATGCGTTCTGTTATTTCCCGCAGTTCGGCCAGGCGCAGCGGGTTGCCCGATACGTCAGTGGCATCGAACAACACACCGGCAAAGACCGACCGGTCGGCCAGATCGTCGTACACCTGCAATCGCTGTTCATGGCTCAGCACGCCGCTTTCCCCACGAAGGTCCGTGAGCGGAATGTGGGCGTATACCTTGACACCGGCGCGGCTGCGCAATTGCCAGGCAACGCGGTTGAACAGGTCGGCTTTGACCGGAATGTGGCGGTTCGGGAAGTAGCCGGCCCGGGCCGCAAGCGGTCCGGCGGGTGCACTGAAGGCGTCCAGATACACCGTGGTGATGTTCAGATCGGCAATGTATTGCACCAGCATGCCCAGCAGCTTGTCCGATTGGGCCGGATCGGGGTGATACAGCGGGTCGATGTCAATGAGCAGGGCGCGCGTTGTCTGGCGCTGCTCGAACTCCAGAAGAGTGGCCGCAAACTCGTTCACCCCGGGATCGCGGGTGATCAGCAACCGGGTCAGATTATGCGGCGTGTCCAGATTGGCCAGACCCCAGTCCAAGGTAAAGAACAGGTCATAGCCTTCCCTGGATAGTGCGTTGATCGCCGTGCCATTGGCCTCGCCGTAAGGCCAGACCCATACGCGAGGACGCATGCCGGTGGCATGGGCAATCTTGTCGGCGATGGCGCGTCCGTCTGATTGCAGGCGCGCGCTGAACTCCTGGCCGGTTTCATAGCGCCGCTGTTTGTCAAGGTAACGATGAACAGCGGCTGCCGGCTGCAGGTTTCCCTGGGGATTGCCAGGCGTGCCGTAGTGCAGGTTATTGGTGTGGGCGGCAATTTCCACCAGACCACTGCGGTGTATGGCTTGTATGTCGGGCCAGGTCAGAAACCGTGAGCGGGGCACCGCCTGGCCGCCGAAATTCACAGTATCGGCCAACGGGTTATCCGTCCATTGGCCGACCGGCGCCAGTACGGCGGGCCAGTGAAACGCTTTCAGCAGCGGCAGCACGCGGGTCAGAAAACTGGCATAGCCGTCGTCAAATGTCAGCAATACCGGTTTGGCCGGCAGTGGCACGGTGCCCTGTTGCGCCTGAACCAGCCGGGCAACGCTGACGGGCTCATAGCCGTTTTCCCGCAGCCAGCTAAAGTGCTCGACCAGATGGTCGGTGCGCACGCTCATGAAACGTGGGTCGGGGTCGGTATCTTCAACGTCGTGGTAAGCCAGCACAAGCACATGTCTGGATGGCCACGGCGGGGCGCTTCGGGGAAGCAACGGCACAGACGAACGGGTCACGGCCGGCCGGGCACAGGCGCCAAGAAAAAGCACCGGGCCCAGTGCAGCCATTCGTACCAGCAAGGAGCGGCGCAGGGGGGAGTGGGGGAGCCTAGGATGGTCTCCTAGAAGGCAATTGACATGTCCAGCATCACGCGAAGGTCACGGTCGCGGTCACCGTCGTACGGATGGCTGATGTCCGTCACCGAAAATCCGACCTCGATATTCCGGTTATGGCGGTAACGTAGCCCCCATTCCACCAGCCCCACGGCGCCGTACCCGTAGCCCTGCTGCCGGTACACACCCGCGCCGGCGCGAAACTGTTGGGTCAGCCGGGTGTCGTAATGGTGATAAAGCACGTGCTCCACGCGTATGGCGGGTACGACTTCCAGGTCCGAGCGCGGGTTGAAGTACGGGGTGTCCAGCGCAGAGTTGCGGGAGGCATAGACGGACAGCTCGGCATCCACCGTCACACGATCCGTCGTGTGCAGACGCTCTTTTCCGGCCAGTAGTACGCTCATTCGCTTGTTGCCGTCGCTGAAGCGTGAGCCAGAGACCGTCAGTGCCCATTCCCCCCGGTCATCGCGGCGCCAGCGTACGGTTGCGGTGGCCCGGTTCGACTGAATGTCGCTGGCCAATGCCCGCAAAGGTGTTTCAATATCCCGCCAGTGCAGTCCGGCACCCAGGGTCCAGGTGTCGCCCAGCGCCCGGGTGATCCCCAGGCGCACGCCGGGTCGCGTGCGACCCTGATTCCGCAGGGCATTGGCTTCCAGTTCGGCCGTTCTGTCGCCGTCACGCCACTCCCACCCGGTGCGAACCCAGTTCACATTGGCGTTTCCTTCCGGGAACTCCCCCCGGGCATGGCCAATGCCGCCGAACACACGGTGGTTCTGAGCCAGTGGCGGGGAATACACCACGGACTCCAGACGCCAGTCGCCGTTTCCGGTCACCGGGCTGTTCGTGCTGCGGTTGTGGCCGGCCGTAATGGTTGCGACGGACCGGCGGTGCAGATCCCAGGACTCCTGCAGCCGGCGCGTGCCTACGGCGTCAGGATGGTTCTGCTGCAGATAGGCCAGAAGCTGCTCGGCATCCTCCCAACGATTCAGCTCCATCGAGGTCTGGCCGCGCTCGGCCAGATAAGACGGATTCAGCGGGGCATCTGTCTGAACCTTGTCCAGCTCCCGGGCGGCACGGTGCGGCCAGCCCCTTGCCCGATATACCGTGGCCAGATCGATACGCAGTCCCCAGTTGGCGGGAGCGCTGGCTACCATCGTTTCCAGGCGGTCCTGGGCGCCCACCGTGTCATTCACGTACAGCTGATGCAAGGCAAGCCGCGTATCTGCCTGCAAGCGCGCGTTGTTGGGAATGCGTTGCCCGGTTCCGCGCTCCTGAATCCATACCGGCTGCCGGCGGCTCAGTGCGTCGGCCAGCTGTCCCGCCTGGTCGCTGTGGCCGCTTTCCAGCAGGGCGTAATACAGGCCTGCTTCCAGCGACTCGCGTTCTTGCGGGGAAAGATAGTTGGCCGCCGGCGATGCCAGTGCCCATTGGTAAAGTTGTGCGGCCTTGGCGGGGTGACGTTGCTGCAGATACGAATCGGCGACCGCGCCCAGGGCATAATCGGCCACAGGTGCGCCCCCGCGCGTCAGTGTTTCGTAGCCTTGCGTGACCTCTTCATAGCGGTCAGCAGCGTGCAGTGCAATCAGCCTGTCGGTCTGAAGGCGCAGTACATCGGGTGCCGCCGCCGCCCCCAGAATTCGCCACTGGCCGATCAGGGTGTCGTAGCGTTGCACAAGACGGTTAAGGCGTTGCTGCTGTGCCTGCGGGTCGCGCGACGGCACCTGTAACAGCCGCAGCTCCTCGGCCAGCACGTCAGCTTCCAGGGAACGTAGTTGCGCCGGGTCGAACAGCTCGCGATTGGCCTTTGCCAGGGTAAACGCCGGCTCGGCCAGACGCGCCCGTTTCAGCGCCAGAACGTAGTCACGGATGATGTAGGCGCGTTGCGGGGCAAGATCCGCCGCTTTGCCGGCGTGGGTCAGTGCGGCGTACGGAGAGGCCGCTTTCGCCCGCACATAGGCGGCCGCCAGCTGAACGTCGGGATCGTCGGGGTATCGGGCAATCAATGCCTGGCTGCTTTGCTGGGCACGATCGATCGTGCCCGCATCGGCCAGCGTCATCACTTCTCGGACAAAGAAATGGCGCTCATCGGGAAAGCGCTGCTGCCCCTCGCGGTAAAGCTGCAATGCTTCCTGCCACTGGCCCTGGTCGCGGCGCGCCTGGGCCTGTTGAATGAGGGCTTCCCGGGAAAGAGGCGGCACACCGGGTTGCGGCAGCGCCTGCGAGTGCCATAGCAGCCCGGCAATGAAGGTGGTGATTACTGCATGAAGTAGTCGTTGCCGCGGCATGGTCAGGGGCCCTTTCTTATGTCCGGATACAGGCGTAATGATCTGCATCATAGGGAGACGGACAGGGCCGCAACAGGCGACAAAACGCTTAGAACATCAGGAGGGTTCCATGAGACTTACGCTGTTCGGGGGGAGGAGAAAGGGGGGAATGGAGCAGTCAGGCAGAACCGGAGGCGCCCAAATGAACAAGGGCTTACAGCCGTTAAGCTGTAAGCCCTTGAAGGTATTGGTCGGGACGGTGGGATTCGAACTCACTACCCCTTGCACCCCATGAGGGTAATTGCGGTTTTCGTTATAACACAATACATCACTTTGGAAACAACAATGTCTTTTATATCAACGAGTTAACGATTTTCTTGTTCCAAACCGTTCCAATGTCCTACAATGAAAGCCACGGATATTTAGGGCACGGTTAGGGCACGACATGGCAAAACTTACTGTAAAAGAACTCGACGCGGCCAAGCCGAAAGCGCGACCGTACAAGCTGACGGTGGATACCGGCCTGTACATTCGCGTGGCAACAAGTGGTGAAAAACGCTGGCTAGTGAAGTACGTCATTGACGGAAAACAGCGAGAAATGCGTCTTCCTGCGCCATATGGCAAGGGCGAAGGCTTTATGACGCTTGCCCAGGCCACCGCCGAGAACGCGCGCATCCAGGCGTTGGCAAGGGAAGGTATCGACGTACAGGTTCAGAAAGCGCAGGAACGCGAGGAAGCCGAACGGAGACGCAAGGAAGAAGAACAGCGAAACCTGACGGCGGAAGACCTTTTCAACACCTGGATTCGCGACGGTGTAGCTCGCCTGAATGACAATGCCGAACTGAAGCGGGTATTCAGGAAGGACGTATTGCCAGCCATTGGGAACAAGCGCCTTCGTGAACTGAGTGATGGCGACATACTGGCGATGCTTCGCAAGGTTCGCAAGCGTGGTGTCGTGCGAACGGTAGTCACTATATATAACGATGTAAACCAGATGCTGACCTGGGGCGAGAAGCGCCAACCGTGGCGTGGGCTGCTGGCCGATGGCAACCCCTGCGATTTAGTTGACGCCGATAAGCTGCTTCCCGAAGACTACGAAGAAGAGCGTGACCGGGTTCTGTCAGTGGCCGAGATTCGGGAGCTACGCGACATATTCCGGCAAGGTGAGGAAGCCTGGCTGAACGCGCCAGACAGACGCGCGGCCCCCCGCCCGGTGGCGAAGACAACTCAGATTGCACTCTGGCTTTGCCTGGGTACGCTCTGCCGCATTGGAGAACTGCTGATGACCCGGTGGGAGCATGTGAACCTGGAAGAAGGCGTCTGGTTTATCCCCCGCGAGAACGTGAAGGGTACTCGCGGCAAGAAGCAGGAGCACTACGTCTTCCTGTCTGACTTCACGCGCCGTCAATTCGAAGCCCTGAAAAAAATCACGGGTGAATCAGAATGGTGTTTTCCGTCGAAGAACCGCAAAGGTGAAGAAACTCACGTCTGTCTCAAAAGTGTATCCAAACAGGTGGGTGACCGGCAGGTTCGTTTCAAGAACCGTAGCAAGCCGCTAAAGGGCCGCGCCTTTGATGATTCGCTCGTGCTGGCCGGTGGCGCGAATGGCGAATGGACGCCGCACGATCTGCGCCGTACAGGTGCGACCATGATGCAAGGAATGGGTATTTCCCTGGACGTAATCGACCGCTGCCAGAATCACGTATTGGCCGGGGGCAGGGTGCGGAGACACTACTTGAAGCACTCATACGAAGCTGAGAAGCGCGATGCCTGGGAGAAGCTAGGCAACCGCATCGACGCTATTCTGGCAGGTGGTGCCGACATAGTACCTATTCGCAGTACCGCCGCCTGACGGCAATGTTTACGCCGGCACCTAGGGTAGCTCCCGAAAAGCCAGATTGTCCAATGGCCTGGTGCTGGCACCTTATTACTGGACTGTGTGAGGACTAACACAATGGACGTTCATATCAACCGCGAGACAGATCGGCTCCAAAGCGAATGGACTAAAGTTTGCGGCCTACCTGAAGGCGTTACGCGGGCGTCTGACGAAGATGTGAGGGTGAAACTTCCGGACTGGGGTTTTTTTCACCTGACCATTCCCGACGCGGCGCAGCTTATCGTCTTAGATATGTGGTTCGCTGGTGCCATGCCAGACATACAAGAGCCTGATGACTTTGATGGAGAAGCCGACGACCCAAGACTGACGGCGCTACTGGCGGAAACGACGCAACAGTTTCACGTGCGGTTGATGAACGCCATCCAATCCGGATCGCTCGAGGCCGATCTTGTTCAGCGGGATTTAAACGATAACCTTATTCCTAACCGCGTATACATTTCCTTCTGGGCGCTCACGGAATGGCTGGGTGAGAGAGGTTATGAGTACGGCGATGTAATGACAGAATGGGTGGAGAACCAAGAGAAGCGCGCGGAAGCTCTGCTATCTGAGGCTGAATTTTATAGACACGCAACACGGGAAGAAATTCGCCAAATAGAGCAAGCCAGATTTATGGCTCAGTACTCAGTAGAGACTAGGGGGAATGTGTCCGAGCAACCATTAGAGGTCGCCTACAAGGCTGCAATTGCAGAAATAAAGCACCTTCGTAAGGCATTGTCTGCCCCGCCTAATATGTCACCTGCGAAAGTTGATCGACCAATTTCCACTAGACCGCGGCGAACCCTTCTTACCATCATTGCTGCCCTGTGTGATTATTCGGCTATAGAACCGAACAAGCGAGGAGCTTCAACCCGTATTGCGGCAATGACTGAGGAAATCGGCGCACCTGTCACGGCTGAGACAATAGCGGACCTATTGAAGGAAATACCGGATGCGCTGGAAACCCGCATGAAGTAACGCTTCAAAATCGAATTCGATTTTCAGAAATCCGAATTCGGCCAACGAAACGCCGCCAGAAACGACGATTAAGCCTGATTCTAACCAACCACAAAAGGGCTTAATCATGAACAAACAATTCCGAGGGCAACTAATCGACATTAACAGCGTCAAGCGTATTACCGGGTTTCGCTCGACGCAAACCATTTACAACAAAATGAACGACGAAGGTTTTCCCCGACCTGTCGCTGTTGGTGTCAGAACGAAGCGATGGATTCAGGAGGAGGTCTTCGAGTGGGTGGAGGCCCGCATCGAGGCCAGCCGCAAGAGTGTAGCGTAAGGGGGCGGCCAATGAAGACAAAAATCATGATGGTGCTGGAAACGTTGCAGAAACGTTCCCTAAACAGATTCGAGGCCGAAAAAATCGGCGACCACTGTTTGCACTCAACAATTGCTGAGCTTCGCAAGGCTGGACACAACATATACAGCCAGTGGGAAGTAGTCGAAACTCGTTTTAAGCCGACCCGCGTTAAACGCTATTTTCTGTTGCGGGGGCAGGCATGACTAAAAAAAATACGGTTTATAAGGCAAGCCCTATAAAACGTCCACGGGCCACGAAAGCGGAGATGATCGAGCGGTTCGACCGCTTGGAAGCGATCGTCAATGACATTAAACCTTGTACGGTTCGGCAGGTGTTCTATCAGGCCACTGTTCGCGGTGTTGTCGAGAAAACCGAGGCCGGTTACGCCAAAGTACAGATTGCCCTGGTCGAGCTTCGCCGATCTGGTCGCATTGGGTACGGTGCCATTGCCGATAACACTCGCTGGCAACGCAAGCCGAACACCTACGGCAGCTTGCAAGAGGCTCTGGACGAAGCCGCTCAGTATTACCGGCGTGACCTTTGGCGAAGTGCTGCGGTGTACTGTGAAGTATGGCTGGAGAAAGATGCTCTATCGGGCGTTATATGGCCGATCACAAGCAAGTATGACGTTCCGCTGATGGTCGCGCGTGGCTACTCTTCCCTGACCTTTTTGGCGGCTGCTGCCGAGGCTATCCGGGAGCAAGGTCGGCCCTGCTTTATCTACCACCTGGGCGACCTTGACCCGAGCGGTGTTAACGCTGCCGAGAAAATCGAAGAGACGCTCCGT
Source organism: Burkholderiaceae bacterium (assembly GCA_050252075.1). Taxonomy (GTDB): domain Bacteria; phylum Pseudomonadota; class Gammaproteobacteria; order Burkholderiales; family Burkholderiaceae_B; genus JAAYGT01. The sequence continues at coordinate 15,993 of JBFWLP010000060.1, forward strand.
GAGTTGGCTCCTGATGCTGAGATTCATTTTCAGCGTCTCGCAGTTACGGAAGAGCAAGCCATAAGCCTGCGCCTACCATCGAGGCCCACGAAGAAGACAGACAGCCGCGCGAAGAAGTTCGGGCGTTCTGAATCTGTCGAGCTTGATTCAATCGAGCCCAGTCTCTTGCGCGATATTGTCGAGCAGGCGATTCTGTCGCACGTAAACCATCATGAGCTTGAGGTTATCAAGGTAGCAGAAGAATCAGAGCGCGCATTCATGCGGAGTATTGCGACGGCTTACGGATGAAATCGCGTTTCCGTTCCCATTATCAACAGCGGCCTTTGTGCCGCTTTTTTCATTTTCGCAACAAATCAACTTTCCATTAAGAAATTCGATTTATGGTTTCGACAAATCTGTGTCGCGTGTTGAAGCCAGAGAGACTTAAACGGATTACTCCAAGCAACCCGGCGCGAATACAGATAGCGGTAAACGGATCGTGAGTATGGAGGGGCAACCGCCGAACGGCACGATCTGGAAGGGCCAAGAACGACCGGCAGGGCAAGCGTGGGGTGGCAATCTCTAGAGCGCGCCGGGGCAGTCCGATAATGGGCTGGATAGTCTGGAGTATGGCCTAACTGGCCTGTGCCAAGTGTCCGCGAGAACTCACGAAGCAGACCTTGAGCTAACACCACCGTTACCCATGTTTCCATTGGGTAAGGGGGGTGTTGTGCCTTCGGAACCGCTCGAATCTACAAAGCAGACCACCTAACAACTGGTACTTAATAGAGATACAGGGGTGGGAATAATAATAATGACGCGCTGGCGCAACAAAACAACTTTCCATTAAGCGATTTGCGGTATTTATGGGGCTGCTGTTTTTTTATACAGGGATCCCAAAAATGACACTATCCGAAATCCGCGAAGCCCGTGCTGCCAAGGTGGCCGAGATGCGCAAGCTGCTGAACACGGCAGACACCGAAAAACGCTCACTGAACGACGGCGAAAAAGCTGCGTTCGACAAGCTGAAGGCCGAAATCGAATCACTCGAAGCTGACGAATCCCGTGCGCAATACGCCGCTGAAATTGAACGTCGAGCCCACGGCGAACCCGTTCTGGGCGGCGATAAATCATTCGACCGCTTACAGGCTGACGTTTCTGTTCTGGACGTTATTCGAGCGCAAGTCGAGGGCCGCTCTGTTCAGGGCGCTGCCCGCGAGTACACGCAAGAAGTCGAGCGCCGCACCGGGCGACGCGCACAAGGCGCATTCATTCCCATGTCTGCCCTTGAAAAGCGGGTTTCAACAACGACAAGCGCGGAAGAAATCGTTCCGACGCAACACCGGGCTGATATGTTTATCCAGCCGCTCCGCAACTCACTGCTGGCGCGACGCTTGGGTGTTCGGGTTCTCACGGGCTTGACTGGCAACCTGTCAATTCCGAAGTACGGCACCGGGCTTACTACAGGCTGGGTGGCGGAAAATTCCGCACTGACCCCCAGCGACATGACGTTCGACGATCCTGTGACGCTCCAGCCGCGTCATGCTGGTGGGCTCACCGAGCTATCTCGCCAGCTTTTACAGCAAAGTTCCCCCGACATTGAAGACCTGGTGCGCGGCGATCTTTCGTACATGCTGGCCCAGGCGATTGATTCGGCGCTGATTAAGGGCGGCGGATCGAATGAGCCTGTCGGCATTCTGTCGAGCATTGGCTCTAACGGCGGCGTTCAGCAAGGCACACTTGGCACGCTGTCATGGGCGGCGGTGCTGGAAATGATCGAGCAGGCCGAGCTTGAGAACGCATCCGTCACAAGCTGGTTGACAAGCCCCCAGGTCAAAACGAAATTGGCTTCGACGCTCAAGAGCGCAACATCGGGCTCCAGTTTCCTGATGGAAGGTGGCAGGATGGCCGACCGTCCGGTTTACACCACGAATCAGGTGCCGCTCAAATCCGGGAGCCCGGATGCTGGAATCATGATTCTGGGTGACTGGTCGCAAGTGATGCTGGGCATCTGGTCGGAAATCGACATTCTGGTGAACCCGTTTTCCGAGACAGCCTACACCAAAGGCAATGTGCTTGTGCGCGCAATGAGTACGGTCGATATTGGTATTCGGCACCCGGAAAGTTTCATCGTCGCCGACGACATTACTATTTAACGGGAGCAAGCGAATGGCTGATCTGGAAATAAGAGCCAGTAGCGCTATTCGCGCTGCTGCTGGACACCTGGTAGGGTACGCGTCGATATTCAACGCTGAAACGGCCCTTCCGGGCTTTACCGAAATCATCCGGCCTGGTGCGTTCTCAAAGAGCCTTCAGGCTGGGCAAAACATCCGGGCGCTGTACCACCACCGTGATGCCGAGTTGTTGGGCTCGACACGAGCCGGCACGCTCGAACTCAGGGAGGATCATCATGGTCTGGCTTTTTCGCTATCAATACCTGATACGAGTTACGGGCGTGATCTTGCCGTGCTGATCGAACGCGGCGACGTGTCCGGGTGCAGCTTCGGGTTCCGCGTGCGTGAAGGTGGCGACCGCTGGGAAGAGCGTAACGGCGGCGAGTGGCTGCGCGAATTGCTCGACGTGGAGCTGCGGGAAATCACGGTGACGGGTGATCCGGCCTATGCCGACACCACCGTGGCCCTGCGAAGCCTGGACAAGCTGCGCGATGACGCCAACTTTTCCGAGTTCGTGCGCAACCCCATTACAAACCTTTGGCTGGAGACATGCCGATGATCGGACGCATTCTGTCGGCACTGGGCTACGAGAAACGCGCCACCAACCCGAACGACCCGTGGGCCTCCTGGGAGACGCTGCGCACCGGCCCGGTGAACGCGGCCACAGCGCAAAGCATTTCAGCGGTGTACGCGGCTGTATCGGCCATCAGCGAGACAATCGCCAGCCTGCCGTTGCACCTGTATGAGCGTGGCCCCGAGCGCACCAAGGCCGTAAAACACCCCTTGTATGGCGTGCTTCATGACGCGGCCAACGAGCACCAAACCGCCCTGGAATTTCGCGAATGGATGACGGCCTCCGTGCTGCTGCGTGGTAATGGGTATGCCCGTATTGAGCGCGGCTGGGATGGGCAGGTACGGGCGCTTCACCCGATTCGCCCCGACAGCATGACCCTGTACCGCACCGGCAACGGCGTGGTGTACGAGTACACGGACACGGCGGGCAAGGCACACCGGCTGCTGCCCGATGAAGTGTTCCACCTGCGCCACCGTGCCGGCGATGATGTGCTGCTGGGTATCTCACCCATTCAGGCCAGCCGCGAAACGCTGGAGTTGGCAATCAGCGAACGCGACCACGGGAACAGTACCTTCCGCAACGGGGCCAGGCTGTCGGGCATTCTCAAGTTCCCCCAGATACTCAAGCCTGAGCAGAAAGCGGCCCTGAAGACCAGTTGGGAGAGCCAACACGCGGGCGGTGCCAACGCGGGCAAGACGGCCATTCTCGATCAAGGCGTGGAGTACCAGACGGTGAGCATGACGCTCGAAGATGCCGAGTGGATAGCCGCCAGAAGGTTCAGTGTCGAGGAAATCGCACGCTTATTCCGGGTGCCGCCGACGATTCTGGGCGATCTGCAATACGGCAACTTTTCCAACAGTGTGGAAATGTCACGCCAGTTCGTGACCCTGAGCCTGCGCCGACACCTGGTGATGTGGGAGCAGTCAATCAGCAAGCAATTGTTAACCCCCCAGGGCCGCGCCAAATACAAGCCTGAGCACAGTGTTGAGGGCTTGCTGAGGGGTGATGCAACCAACCGGGCTGACTTTTACAAGTCGGGTATTGAGGCCGGGTGGCTGTTGCCTGGTGAGGCCCGCAAGCTGGAAAACCTGCCGGAGATCAAGACGGACAGGTTCACCCAGCAACAACCGCCCAAGGGGATGGCATGAGCAAGCGCACAGGACGCGATGCGGACCCACGGCGCACGCTGCCTTTGAACGGTGCCGCCTGGCAGCGCCTGCGCGCTCTGGTTATCACAGAAGAGCCGCTGTGTAGGCACTGTTCGTATCGTGGTTTGATCGTGTGTGCGAGTGATGTGGACCATGTGGACGGCAACCCAGGCAACAACGAGCGGGACAACTTGCAAAGCCTGTGCCACAGCTGCCACAGCATCAAAACCGCTGCTGATCACGGAAAAAGGGTGTCAAAAGGCTGTGATTCTGACGGTTTGACGCCTGAGTGGAGAAAATCGCTGGGAGCTGAGGGCCCCAGACCGACCGGGAACCTTTCTTTTACTCCAAAGTCCGAGGCGTAGCATGAAAACAACAGCGCGACGACCACGTTCTGACAGCCCGAAAGCTGCCGTACAGGCCGCCCAGAATGCCGCCCTGGGGCCGCTGGAGCCGCCAGCCTTTGTGCCGCTCAGGCCCCAGGATAAACCGCACTGGCACGCGATTATGGCGGCGCGCGCACGGCATACCTGGGATGAAGCGGATCTGGTGACAGCGGCAACGCTGGCGCGGGCTCAGGCTGACATTCTCATGCTTCAGGCTCAGGTGGACGCCGAAGGCTATGTGGTGGACGGCAAGATCAACCCGGCGGCCCAGATGATCGAAACGCTCACCAAGCGCGTCACGTCACTGAGCCGGCTGTTGCACACCCACGCTGAAGCCAAGCTGGGGCGCGCACGGGACAACGGCAAGACCCTTGCCCTGGAGAAAGAGGCCGAAGACGACCCGCTGATTCCGACACTGAGGGCGGTTCGATGACACGCTCAGAGGCGGTAATCGCGTTTCTCGAAAAGCACTGTGTGACGCCGGAGGGCGCGCATGTGGGCAAGCCGCTTGTTCTGGCCGAGTTCCAAAAGCGGTTCATTCTGGACGTCTACGACAACCCCCACGGCACCCGCCGGGCATACCTGAGCATTGCCCGCAAGAACGGGAAATCGGGCCTCATTGCGGCGCTGCTGTTGGCGCACCTGGTGGGCCCCGAAGCGAAGTTGAACGCTCAACTGGTCTCTGGTGCCATGAGCCGCGATCAAGCCGGCCTGGTGTTCAGCCTGGCCAGCAAGATGGTTCAGTTGAACCCGAAGCTGGGCGACGTGGTGCGCATCGTGCCGTCGGGCAAGCGCCTGCTGGGCCTGCCCCTGAATACTGAGTACCGGGCGCTGGCGGCAGACGGCAAGACCGCGCACGGGTTATCGCCCCTGGTGGCCGTGCTGGACGAAACCGGCCAGGCGCGTGGCCCCCAGTCAGACTTCATTGATGCCATCGTAACGAGCCAGGGCGCGCATGAAAGCCCGCTGTTGATCGTCATATCCACTCAGGCGGCAAGTGATGCTGATCTGTTTTCCGTGTGGCTCGATGACGCCAAGACCAGCAAAGACCCGCGCATCGTGTCGCATGTGTATGAAGCGTCTGCTGATGCTGACCTGATGGATAAAAAAGCCTGGGCGGAGGCCAACCCGGCGCTGGGGCTATTCCGCTCCGAAGACGACCTGGGCGAGCAAATGAAGCAGGCCCAGCGGATGCCGAGCATGGAGAACACGGCGCGCAACCTGCTGCTGAATCAGCGTGTTTC
>JBFWLP010000061.1:0-21239 GCA_050252075.1 Burkholderiaceae bacterium
GTCTGCGCCACATCAAGGTGAAAGACGATGCCTCCGGTGCGAGGCTGCGCCCAATAGTGCACCCATTTACACCCATTCGAGCCGGGTGTCCTTGCAGGTAATGCAACTGCATTGACAAGACAATGCGATTGCATTACCATTAAAGCGTCAACCTAGATCCGCAGGAGACCGCCATGGCCGCGACCCTCGAAGTCGAATCCACACTCACTGATCGCTACCAGACCACGGTGCCGGAAACCGTGCGTCGTGCCCTCAAATTGGGCAAGCGCGACAAGATCCACTACACCATTCGCCCCAGCGGAGAGGTGGTGCTGACGCGCGTCGAAGCCTCCGACGGTGATGATCCAGTGCTCGGCCAGTTCCTCGGCTTCCTGGCCGCTGACATCACTCGCCATCCCGAGCGGCTGCAATCTGTAGATGCCGGCCTCGTCCAACGCCTCCAGTCGCTGGTCGGCGGCGTCGATGTCGATCTCGATGCCGCCCTGTCGGAAGGCGATGAATGAGCGCAGGGATGCCTGCGCCCTTGGTCATTCATGGCTGGACGGTCTTCGCGCATCCACTGTTCCTGGCGCAGATTGAAGCGCTGACGCGGCAGGTCGAGACCCTGAAGCAGAAGGACCCGGCCGGGTACGTAAAAAAGAACGCCAGCAAACGGCTGGCCGCGATCACCAAACTGGCGTTCGATGTCATTCCGCAAGATCCGACGCGACCGGAGTACCGCCAGGGTGGGACGCTCGGTGACGATCACAAGCACTGGTTCCGGGCCAAGTTCTTCCAGCAGTACCGACTGTTCTTCCGATACCACGCCGCAAGCAAGGTGATCGTCTACGCCTGGGTGAACGACGAAGACACCAAGCGCGCTTATGAAAGCAGCAACGACGCCTACCGGGTATTCCGCAATATGCTGGAAAGCGGACATCCGCCTGATGATTGGGATCAGCTTCTGGCACAGGCGCAAAAAGAATCGCAGTAGATGCAGGAATCATTGGCCAGGACGGCAATAATGGCGCAACGTTAGCGGTTCGTCTGCCGGTAGCGATCGATAACTGGCGACGAAAAAAATCCCAACCGGAAACCGGTTGGGATTTTAGTGACTTGGTGGAGTCGGCGGGAATTGAACCCGCGTCCGCAAGCCCTCTGCAGGCAGTTCTACATGTTTAGTCAGCCAACTTTAAGTTTTAACCTTGGATCATGCCGACTGACAGGCCCTTCCTTGGCGATTCACTTTGATTTAAGGCTTTACTGTGTGACCCGGAAAAGCCCGATTCTTTGTAAATGACGCTGCTGTAGGTGTTACCCTACCTGACCCAAAGACAAATCAGTGCAGCGGCTTACCGCATTAAGCGGCTAAAGCGAAACGCTCGTCGTTGGCGTTTGTAGTTTTCCAGTGGATTTACGAGCTTACTGGTGCTCGACATGCCCTACACTGTTTCGCGACCCACGTCGAAGCCGGATCGACCCCAGTGCCGCTATTGTAGCGGTTTCATTCGCTGATTGCTATGTGTTTGAAATAAAAGAAAGTTTCAACGGGTTACCGGGCCCAGCGCTCGATGGCGCCCCAGATTTCGTGGGCGCTGTAGGCCACGGCATCGGCCTCCCAGGTGTGCACAGGGGCGTCTTCGGCGCCGTAGCCGTACGCGGCAACGACGGTGGCCATGCCGGCGGCTTTGCCGGCAATGATGTCGCGTTGGTCGTCGCCCACATAAATGCATTGCTCGGGGCGAAAGCCGGCTTTTTCGGCGGCATACCACAGTGGCTCGGGGTGCGGCTTGGCTTTGCCGGCGGTGTCGCCGCCCACGGTCACGGCGCAGTGGGTGTACAGCCCCAGGTGAACCACCATGGGGATGGCCAGGTATTCCAGTTTGTTGGTAACGATGCCCCAGCGAAAGCCGTTTTCCCTGACGCGGACAAGCAGTTCGTCGACGCCGGGAAACAGGCGGCTCTGGTTGGTCATGGCCTGCTCGTAATCGGCCAGAAACTGCTCGCGCTGGGATTCGTAGCCGGGATGGTCGGGGTCCATGTCCAGGCCTGCTTTCAGCAGCCCGCGCGCGCCGGCGGTGGCGTAACGGCGCAAGGCCTCGTAGGGCAAGGGCGGCAACCCGCGCCGTTCCCGTTGCCGGTTGGCGGCGGCCACCAGATCGGGAGCGGTGTCGGCCAGCGTGCCGTCGAAGTCGAATAAAACCAGTTTGCTCATTGCTCAGTTCTCGCGGCGACAGGCCATTAAATAGTTCACCGAGGTATCGGGCGATAGTTTGTAGAAATCGATGAGCGGGTTGTACTGCATGCCCATGAGCTGGGTAATGCTGAGCCCGGCGCCGCGTGCCGCCGCCGCCAGTTCGCTGGGTTTGATGAAATTTTCGTAGGTGTGGGTGCCTTTGGGAAGCATGCGCAGCACGTATTCGGCGCCCACAATGGCGAACAGGAACGACTTGGGGTTGCGGTTCAGGGTGGAAAAAAACACCCAGCCGCCCGGCTTGACCAGTGTGGCACAGGCCCGCACGATGGAGCCGGGGTCGGGTACGTGCTCAAGCATTTCCATGCACGTCACTATGTCGAAGCGGCCCGGGTGCTGTTCGGCCATGGCTTCGGCGCTGACGGCCTGGTAATCGACCTTGACGCCGGATTCCAGGCCGTGCAGGCGGGCCACCGCCAGCGATTTTTCGGCCAGATCGATACCGGTAACGCGGGCGCCCTGGGCCGCCATGCTTTCGGCCAGAATGCCGCCGCCGCAGCCGACATCAAGAATGGTTTTGTCTGCCAGCGAACCGGCCAGATCGGTGATCCAGCCCAGACGCAGCGGGTTGATGGCGTGCAGGGGTTTGAACTCGCTCTCGGGATCCCACCAGCGCGAGGCCAGCGCGCTGAACTTGTCCAGTTCCGCGGGGTCGACATTGCTGGAGGCAGTAGAGTGTTCGGACGTTGTCGTCATGGGTTACCCAAATGAATAAAGGCTCCGTGAAGGAGCCTTTATTGTAGCGCCATACTGGCAGGCGCCGGATCGAAACCCGTGTGGATTACTTGCGTGTACCCACGATTTCGATTTCTACGCGACGGTTCTTGGCACGGCCTTCACGCGTTGCGTTCGAAGCGATCGGGCTGGATTCGCCTTTACCTTCGGAGTAGATGCGGTCGGCGGGAACGCCCTTGCTGATCAGGTAGTTCTTGACGGTGTTGGCACGACGCTGGGACAGGCCCATGTTGTACTGTTCCGTACCGATGGAGTCGGTGTGACCCACAGCGATGATGGTTTCCAGATTGATGCTGGAAGCCTGGGCAGCGACCTGGTCGAGAACCTGACGGCCTTCAGGCTTCAGGGTGCTCTTGTCGAAGTCGAAGAAAGTGTCAGCATTCAGAACAACCTTAGAGGCTGTCGGGGCAACAACAGGAGCTTCGGCAACGGGTACGCCGTCGCAACCGGGAACGCCGGTAGCGGGTGTCCAGAAGTTGTTGCGCCAGCACAGTTCGTTGGTACCGTTCATCCAAACGTTGCCAAACGGGTTGCGCCAGTTGTCCACGGTTTGCGCAGAGACTGCACCAGAGGCCGTAGCGGCCGCAATAGCGAGTGCGAGTGCGATTTTGGAGGGTTTATTCATGTTTCTCCTCGTTGAGCTTAATGCTGGTAAGTGACCGCAGCGAACCCCCGCCGCATATCAAGAAAACGGAGCCAGTATAGCAACGCCATGATTACTCAAAGAATTGCGTCTGGGTTTCATGCGTGTTGGAGGAATCTTACGGCATTTCCCTGCGGTTAGTTAAGCCCGAAGCCAACATATCGGCCATATCCGTGGAAATCTGCACGATCTGCCGCTTTATTGTTGGTTTTAGGCAACAAGATGATCGCTTTCTGTGGCGATATTGATTTTCTCAGGGAAAGTTACGTTGAAACAACGGCCAACTGTGACAAATTTACGCCGTGCCTTCCGCACCGGTGCTCCGGAGTGAAAGTGCTAGAATTTCCCATTCGCCCGGAACCGGCCTGAATTCACGTTTATTAGTACATAAAGTCACGCTATGGATTCCTTCGCCAAGGAGACCCTTCCCATTTCGCTGGAAGAGGAGATGCGCCGCAGTTATCTCGATTACGCCATGAGCGTTATCGTGGGGCGCGCGTTACCGGATGTCCGGGACGGATTGAAGCCGGTGCATCGGCGAGTCTTGTTCGCCATGCACGAGCTGAATAACGACTGGAACCGCCCGTATAAGAAGTCGGCCCGTATTGTGGGTGATGTGATTGGTAAATATCACCCACACGGCGACTCCGCGGTTTACGACACCATTGTTCGTATGGCCCAGGATTTCTCGCTGCGCTACATGCTGGTTGACGGGCAGGGTAACTTCGGCTCGATCGACGGCGACAGCCCGGCGGCCATGCGTTACACCGAAATCCGGCTCTCGAAAATAGCGCACGAATTGCTGGCCGATATCGATCAGGAAACGGTCGATTTCGGGCCCAACTACGACGGCAGCGAAAACGAACCTTTGCTGCTGCCGTCCCGCTTGCCCAACCTGCTGGTGAACGGCAGTTCGGGCATTGCGGTGGGTATGGCCACCAACATTCCGCCGCACAACCTGGCTGAAGTGGTGAACGGGTGTCTGTTCTGCCTGAAGAATCCCGACTGCACGGTCGATGACCTGATCGATTACATTCCGGCTCCCGACTTTCCCACCGGCGGCATTATTTACGGCATATCCGGGGTGCGCGAGGGTTACCGCACCGGGCGTGGCCGCGTCATTATGCGTGCCAAAACGCATTTTGAAGATATGGACAAAGGCAATCGGCAAGCCATTATTGTCGATGCGTTGCCGTATCAGGTGAACAAGAAAACGCTGCAGGAAAAAATTGCCGAGCTTGTCAACGACAAGCGTATCGAGGGCATTTCCGATATCCGCGACGAGTCCGACAAAGACGGCATGCGGCTGGTTATCGAGCTCAAGCGCGGCGAAGTGCCCGAAGTGGTGCTCAATAATCTGTACAAGAACACGCAGTTGCAGGACACCTTCGGCATCAACATGGTGGCGCTGGTCGACGGCCAGCCCCGATTGCTGAACCTGAAGCAGATTGTCGATTACTTCCTGTCGCACCGTCGGGAAGTGGTTACCCGCCGTACGGTTTACCAGTTGCGCAAGGCCCGCGAACGCGGTCACGTGCTGGAAGGTCTGGCGGTGGCATTGGCCAATATCGATGAGTTCATCGCGATCATCAAGGCCGCGCCGACACCGCCGGTCGCCCGCCAGGAACTCATGGCGCGCAGCTGGGATTCCTCGCTGGTGCGCGAAATGCTGGCCCGTGCCGACGACGGCGAAACTCCAGGCGGGCGCTCGGCGTACCGTCCCGAAGGCTTGCCGGCGGTATTCGGTGTGCAGCCCGACGGCCTGTACCGCCTCAGCGATGTCCAGGCGCAGGAAATCCTGAACATGCGCCTGCAGCGCCTGACCGGTCTGGAGCAGGACAAGATCGTCGGCGAATACAAAGACATCATGCAAACCATTGCCGATTTGCTTGATATCCTGGCGCGCCCCGAGCGTATCACCACCATCATTTCCGACGAGCTCCTGGCGCTGAAGGCCGAGTACTCCACCAACACAAAAGATGAGCGGCGCTCCGAGATCGAGCACAACGCCACTGAACTCGAAACCGAAGACCTGATCACCCCCATGGACATGGTGGTGACCCTGTCGCAAAGCGGCTACATAAAAAGCCAGCCGTTGTCGGAATACCGGGCCCAGAAGCGAGGCGGCCGCGGCAAGCAGGCCACCACCATGAAAGAGAATGACTGGGTGGACCAGTTGTTCATCGCCAATACCCATGATTACCTGCTGTGCTTCTCGGATCGCGGGCGGGTGTACTGGCTGAAGGTCTGGGAAGTGCCCCAGGGTTCGCGCAACTCGCGCGGGCGGCCTATTGTAAATATGTTCCCGCTGGTCGACGGCGAGAAAATCACCGTGGTGCTGTCGGTGAAAGAGTTCTCCGACGATCATTATGTATTCATGGCCACGTCGCGCGGTACGGTCAAAAAGACGCCGCTGTCCGACTTTTCCAATCCGCGCAAGGCGGGCATTATTGCCGTGGCGCTCGACGACGGCGATTACCTGATCGGTGCCGATCTTACCGACGGCGTGCACGATGTCATGCTGTTCTCCGATGCCGGCAAGGCGGTGCGCTTCGATGAAAACGACGTGCGGCCCATGGGGCGCAATGCGCGCGGTGTTCGGGGCATGATGCTCGAAGACGGCCAGTCGGTCATAGCCATGCTGGTGGCGGGCGACGAAACCCAAAGCGTGCTCACGGCCACTGAAAACGGGTATGGCAAGCGCACGTCCATTACGGAATACACGCGTCATGGTCGCGGTACGAAAGGCATGATCGCCATCCAGACGTCGGCGCGCAATGGCAAGGTAGTCAGTGCCGTGCTGGTCAAACCGACCGACGAGATCATGCTCATCACCAACGCGGGTGTGCTGGTGCGCACACGGGTCTCGGAAATTCGCGAAATGGGCCGGGCCACGCAAGGTGTCACGCTGATCAACATCGATGACAACAGCAGCTTGTCGGGAGTGCGTCGTGTTGTGGAAAGCGATGCCGACGAAGAGGCCGATGAATCGCTTGACGAATCGCCCGACGCGTCCGGCGATTCTCCCGAAACGCAAGACGGTCCGGAAAATGCGCAGGGCAATGAAAGCGCCGATTCCGAATCGCCGGACACCCCGAAGGATGATCAGTGATGCGCCCGTGGAATTTTTCAGCCGGCCCGTCGGCGCTGCCGCTTGAGGTGCTTGAGCAGGCCGCCGCCGAAATGACCGATTGGCACGGCAGCGGCATGTCGGTCATGGAAATGAGCCACCGGGGCAAGCAGTTCACACAAATCGCCGCCGAGGCGCAAGCCGATTTGCGCGAGCTGCTGAATGTACCCGACAACTTTCATGTGTTGTTCATGCAGGGCGGGGCAACGGCCGAGAACGCCATCATTCCGTTGAACCTGATCAATCGCGATGGTCGCGGTCGCGCCGATTACGTGCTCACCGGTATCTGGTCCACCAAGTCGCACAAAGAGGCGCAGCGTTACGGCGACATTGCTGTGGCGGCCGGCAGTGGCCAGACGGCGGAGCTCGATGGCCGAACCTGGGGCCCATGGACATGGTTTCCAACGGCCGATCAGTGGTCGGTGCGTCCCGATGCCGCCTATGTGCATGTGTGTACCAACGAAACTATCGGCGGTCTGGAATTCGCCGCATGGGACAGCCTGGATCCGGTGGTTGCACAGGGCGTGCCCGTGGTGATCGATGCGTCGTCGCACGTGTTGTCCCGGCCCATCGATTTTTCCCGCGTGGCCATGATGTACGCGGGCGCACAGAAGAATGCGGGGCCCGCCGGCGTCACGCTGGTGGCCATCCGTGACGATTTGCTGGGGCATGCCATGCCTGCCTGTCCCTCGGCGTTCAATTACGCCAACGTGGCCCAGAACGATTCCATGTTCAATACCCCGCCCACATACGCCATTTACATGGCGGGGCTGGTGTTCAAATGGCTCAAGCGTCAGGGGGGCGTGCAAGCCCTGGAGGCACAGAACATTGCCAAGGCGCAGGCCCTGTATTCCTTTCTGGACGGCTCGTCGTTCTATGTGTCCCGGGTGCATCCGGGCTCACGCTCGCGCATGAATGTGCCGTTTTTTCTGCACGATGAATCGCTCAATGCCGCCTTCCTGGCACAGGCCGAGGAAAACGGCCTGATGCAGCTCAAAGGGCACAAGTCGGTGGGCGGCATGCGTGCCTCCATTTATAACGCTGTACCTATGCAAGCGGTGCAGGATCTTATTCAATTCATGAAAGAATTTGAACGTCGCCATGGCTGAAACGCTGGAACAACAATTATTGCCTTTACGCAAGCGCATCGATACGCTCGATGAGCAAATCCTGGAACTGCTGAACGAGCGTGCACGCACGGCGCAGGCCGTCGGTCACGTCAAAGAGGCGTTCGACGTTGACGGCCCCGTCCTGAAGCCCGAGCGCGAGGCCATGGTGATCCGGCGTTTGCAAGCCTTGAATGCGGGCCCGTTCACGCCGCAGGCGGTCGATGCCGTCTGGACGCAAATCATCTCCACCTGCCGAGGCCTGGAGCGCGTGCTGTCGGTGGCCTATCTGGGGCCCCAGGGGTCGTTTTCCGAGCAGGCCGCACTGGAACATTTCGGGCACGCGGTGGCGCGCATTTCCTGTGAGTCGTTCGACGAAGTGTTCCGGGCGGTCGAGGCGGGGCAGGCCGATGTGGGCATCGTGCCCGTGGAAAACTCCACGGAAGGGGCGGTGAACCGCACCCTCGATCTGCTGCTGAATTCTCCCCTGAAAGTGCTGGGCGAGCGTTCCATCAAGATTCATCACAACCTGCTCAGCCAAACAGGATCGCTCGACGGTGTCACGCGGGTTATGGCGCATCCGCAGGCCCTGGCGCAATGCCAGGCCTGGCTTACCCGCCATTGCCCCGGGCTGGCCCGCGATGCGGCGTCCAGCAACGCGGAAGCGGCGCGCATTGCCTCTACCGATCCCACAGTGGCTGCCATTGCCGGGCTCACGGCGGCATCGGCATGGAATTTGCAGGTCATAGCCTCGGGTATCCAGGACGATCCCCAGAACCAGACACGCTTTCTGGCCGTGGGCAATATTGAAACCCTGCCTACGGGCGATGACAAGACCAGCGTCATTCTGGCGGTGCCGAACCGGCCGGGCGCAGTCTACGACATGCTCGCGCCGCTGGCCAAGAACGGTGTTTCCATGACCCGCCTGGAGTCGCGTCCGGCACGCACGGGGCAGTGGGAATATTATTTCTATGTCGACGTGCTGGGGCACCGCAATGAACCGGCCGTGGAACAAGCACTGGCCGAGCTTAAAAAGCAGGTGGCCTTTTTCAAAGTGCTGGGCTCGTATCCCCGGCAGTAAGCTTTCAGACCTTTCTTCGGTTATCGGAAATTTTCACGCATGACGCTCACCACCACCCAGGCAGCCGAGGCCGCAGTCGCGCCCGACTACATTCGCTCCATTGCACCTTATCAGCCGGGCAAACCCATCGAGGAACTGGCGCGCGAGTTTGGCCTGGACCCGGCCGGCATCGTCAAGCTGGCGTCCAACGAGAACCCGTTGGGCATGCCCCCGGGTGCCCAGCAAGCCGTCGCAAAGGTCATTGCCGGCCTGGGGCGCTATCCCGATCCGAACGGCTTTGATCTGAAAGCCGCATTGTCTGCGCGATACAACGTGCCGGCGAACTGGATCACGCTGGGCAATGGCTCGAACGACCTGCTGGAACTGGTGTCGCTGGCCTTGCTGGCGACCGGCGTGTCCAGCGTGTATTCCCAGTATGCCTTCACGGTGTACCGTCTGGCCACACAGGCGCGTGGTGCGCGTCATATCGTGGTGCCCGCCGTGCAGTACGGGCACGACCTGACGGCCATGCTGCAGGCGATCGACGCCGATACCCGGGTGGTATTCATTGCCAACCCCAACAACCCCACCGGCACATTCATTCCCGCACCCCGCATCGAGGAATTTCTGGCGCAGGTGCACCGGCGCTTCGGCAACCGGGTCACGGTGGTGCTCGACGAAGCCTACAACGAGTATCTGGATCCCGCGCTGCGTTTTGACAGCGCTCAATGGGTACGCCAGTTTCCCAATCTGGTGGTCAGCCGCACGTTCTCAAAAGCCTATGGCCTGGCGGGTTTGCGGGTGGGCTATGCCCTGGCGCAGCCCGGCCTTACCGATTTGCTCAATCGTGTCCGTCAACCCTTCAACGTGAATACCCTGGCCCAGGCCGCCGCCATTGCCGCGTTGTCCGATACCGCTTTCCTGCAGAAGTCATACGAGCTGAACCGTGATGGAAAGCTTCAGTTGCAGCAGGCCTTCGAGCGTCTGGGCCTGAACTATGTGCCCAGTTACAGCAACTTTGTGCTGGTGCATGTGGGCGATGCCGCGCACATCAATCGTGAGCTGCTCAAGCGCGGCGTGATTGTCCGCCCGGTGGCCGGCGACGGCCTGCCCGAATGGTTGCGGGTATCCATCGGCCTGCCGACGGAGAACGAGCGCTTCATCCAGGCGCTCGAAGAAAGCCTCGGGCGGGCATGAGTTTGCCGCCGGGCATGCAGCCTGCCTCGCAGGCGCTGATGGTTCCTACACTGGCGGTGGTCGGAGTAGGCTTGATCGGGGGGTCGTTTGCCGCCGCATTGCGCCGGGCAAACAAAACAGGGCGAGTGCTGGGGGTGGGCCGCAACAAGGCCACGCTGGCCAGGGCACAGGCGCTGGGGCTCATCGACGCCGTGGCGTCGGCGCAAGAAGCGGCCGCCCAGGCCGACCTGATACTGCTGGCGGCGCCGGTGGGGGCAACGCAGTCCATTCTGTCCGCCATGTGCCCGCATCTGAAAGACAACACCCTGATCACCGACGCCGGCAGTACCAAGGTGAATGTGGTCGACGCGGCCCGGGCGGCGCTGGGCGACCGGATCCGGCAGTTCGTGCCGGGCCATCCCATTGCGGGGGCCGAGAAAACCGGCCCCGAGGCTGCCGACGCTTTTCTTTACCAGGACCGCACCACGGTGCTCACGCCGCTGGAAGAAAACACGGCGGCCGACAGGCAGTTCATCACCCGTGTGTGGGAAGCCTGCGGTGCACGTGTCCTGGTCATGGATCCGCAGGCGCACGATCGGGTTCTGGCATCGGTCAGCCATGTGCCGCACTTTCTATCCTCGGTTTTCATGTGGCAGGTGGCCACAGCGGCCGATTCCGATCTGCGCCTGGCGCTGGCGGGCAGCGGTTTTCGTGACTTCACCCGTATTGCCGCCGGGTCGGGCGAGGTCTGGCGCGATATTTTTCTGAGCAACCGCCAGGCCGTGCTGGCCGAATTGCAAGAGGTCAAGGCGGCGTTGGCCCATGCCGAGCAGGCGCTGCAAAACAGCGACGGGCCGGCGCTCGAGGATTTTCTGGAGCGCGCCGCGCTGGCGCGGCGCTTTTGGGGTAGCAGGAGCAAAATGGAATGACATCACCCAGTCTACGGCTCGATCCGGTGCGGTATGCCAAAGGAACGGTTCATCTTCCGGGTTCAAAAAGTATCTCCAACCGGGTGCTGTTGCTGGCTGCCCTTGCCGGCGGAACAACGGAAGTCCGGGGGCTGCTGCAGTCCGACGATACACAGGTCATGCTGCAGGCGCTGCGCCGGCTGGGGGTGGTGCTGGAATCATCCAGCCCCACCACGGTCACGGTTCAGGGGGTTCGCCGGTTTCCGGTCAGGCAGGCCGACTTGTTTCTTGGCAATGCGGGTACCGCGTTTCGGCCATTGACGGCGGCGTTGGCCCTGATGGAAGGCGACTACCGGCTTTCCGGGGTGCCGCGCATGCACGAGCGTCCTATCGGCGACCTGGTGGATGCCCTGACGTCGCTGGGCGCCACCATTGATTATCTGCAGAACGCCGGCTATCCCCCGCTGCAGATTCGTGCCGGAGCGTCGCAGCCCGATGCGGTGGTGCGTATCCGGGGCGCGGTGTCCAGCCAGTTTTTAACGGCCCTGCTGCTCGCGTCGCCGTTGTATACGGCGCGTCATCAAACCCCCCTGACCATCCAGGTCGAAGGGGAGCTCATTTCCAAACCCTATATCCACATCACCCTGAACCTGATGGCACAGTTCGGCGTTCAGGTAGAGCGTGACGGATGGTCGCGCTTTGTGGTGCCGGGCGACGCCGGTTATGAATCGCCCGGCGCTATCGATATCGAGGGCGATGCCTCGTCGGCATCGTATTTCATGGGACTGGGCGCCATCGGGGAAGGTCCGGTTCGCATTGAAGGTGCGGGCAAGGACAGCATACAGGGTGATATTGCGTTTGCCGACATTGTCCAGGCGATGGGCGCCAACGTGGTGCGCCACCCCCACGCCATCGAGGTCAGCGGTGTGTCGGTTGCCCGGGGGCAGCGATTGCGGGCCTTCGATCACGATTTCAATCTCATTCCCGATGCCGCCATGACGGCGGCGGCTCTGGCCTTGTTTGCCGACGGGCCCTGCACCTTGCGCAATATCGGAAGCTGGCGGGTGAAGGAAACCGATCGTATCCATGCCATGCATACCGAGCTGGAAAAACTGGGCGCCCGGGTGCAGTCCGGCCCCGACTGGCTGACCGTTCACCCGGTATTGCCCGGGCAATGGCGAGAGGCATCCATTCACACCTACGATGACCATCGCATGGCCATGTGCTTTTCCCTGGCGTCATTCGGCCCGGTGCCGGTCACCATCGAAGACCCGGATTGCGTGCGCAAGACCTTTCCCGAGTACTTCACGGTGTTTCGTTCCCTGGTGCAATCATGACGGAACCGGCCTGCCTTCTGCCTCCCGTCATTGCCATCGACGGCCCCACCGCCTCGGGTAAGGGGACAGTCGCCGGCCGGGTCGCCGCGGCGCTGGGCTGGTCGGTGCTCGACAGCGGCGCGCTGTATCGCCTGACGGCGCTGGCGGCAACCCGGGCGGGTGTCGACCCTTCCTCCGAGGCCGGTCTGGCACGCGTTGCGGCGTCGTTGAATGTTGTGTTCGATAGTGACCGTGTGTTTCTCGATGGAAATGACGTCACCCAGGACATACGGCAGGAAGATATCGGTAATCTGGCCTCGCGCATTGCGCCGTTTGCGGCCGTGCGTACGGCATTGCTGCAGCGGCAACGGCAGTTTCGCGTGGCTCCGGGCCTGGTGGCCGATGGTCGCGACATGGGAACGGTGGTGTTTCCCGATGCGCCGCTGAAGATTTTTCTGGTGGCCGATGTGCGTGCCCGGGCCGAAAGGCGCTGTAAACAGTTGAACGAAAAGGGATTTTCTGCTAACCTTGCGGGCTTGATAGAGGATATGCGGGCTCGCGATGCGCGGGATCGCAACCGGGCGAATGCGCCGCTTGTGGCGGCGCCCGATGCCAAAATCATCGATTCATCGAATTTATCTATCGATGAAACGGTTAATGCAGTACTCGACTACTGGTCGAAATCAGGGTTCCCGGCCCATAACCGGCATCTGTAGAACAGGGTGGCGGCTTCAGCCTAGCGTTGGGCTGCCGCGTTTTGCAAGGTTGTGCGGGCCGGGGTGTTTTATTCACTCCGCCGTTTCGGGTTGTTCCGTCTCGGTGTGTATTTTTAACAGCCATTCTGGCTAATGGATTCTATTTAATGTCCACCATTTCAACCGAAGCCGCGTTGGGCGGCGAAAGCTTTGCCGATCTTTTTGCAGAAAGTGTTCAGAACCAGGACATGAAGTCCGGTGAGGTCATTTCCGCAGAAGTCGTTCGCATCGATCACAATTTTGTCGTCGTTAACGCAGGCCTCAAGTCTGAAGCCCTGATCCCCCTCGAAGAGTTCCTGAATGACCAGGGCGAAATCGAGGTGCAACCCGGCGATTTCGTTTCCGTCGCTATCGATTCACTCGAAAACGGGTACGGCGACACGATTCTCTCGCGCGATCGCGCCAAGCGTTTGTCGGCATGGCTGCAACTCGAGCAGGCGCTTGAGTCGGGTGAACTGGTGACCGGTACCATCACCGGCAAGGTCAAGGGCGGCCTTACCGTCATGACCAACGGTATTCGTGCCTTCCTGCCAGGCTCGCTGGTCGATCTGCGCCCCGTGAAGGACACCACGCCGTACGAAGGCAAAACGCTCGAATTCAAAGTCATCAAGCTCGATCGCAAGCGCAACAACGTGGTCATGTCCCGTCGCGCCGTTCTGGAAGCCAGCATGGGCGAAGAACGCGAAAAGCTGCTCGAAACGCTGGCCGAAGGCGCCATCGTCAAGGGTATCGTCAAGAACATCACCGATTACGGTGCGTTTATCGACCTGGGCGGCATCGATGGTCTGCTGCACATCACCGACATGGCCTGGCGCCGTGTTCGCCACCCCTCCGAGGTGTTGCAGGTGGGTCAGGAAGTCGAAGCCAAGGTTCTCAAGTTCGATCAGGAAAAGAGCCGTGTTTCCCTGGGCGTCAAGCAGCTGGGCGAAGATCCCTGGGTCGGTCTGGCACGTCGCTACCCGCAAGGTACCCGTTTGTTCGGCAAGGTTACCAACCTGACCGACTACGGTTCATTCGTCGAGGTTGAGGCCGGTATCGAAGGCCTGGTTCACGTGTCCGAAATGGACTGGACCAACAAGAACGTCGATCCCCGCAAGGTGGTCACACTGGGCGAAGAAGTGGAAGTCATGGTTCTCGAGATCGACGAAGACCGTCGCCGCATTTCGCTGGGCATGAAACAGTGCCGTCCCAACCCCTGGGAAGAGTTCTCCATGAACTTCAAGCGTGGCGACAAAGTGCGCGGCGCGATCAAGTCCATCACCGATTTCGGCGTGTTTGTCGGTCTGCCCGGCGGCATCGACGGCCTGGTTCACTTGTCCGACCTGTCCTGGACGGAAACCGGCGAGGAAGCCGTTCGCAACTTCAAGAAGGGCGACGAGATCGACGCCGTTGTTCTGGGTATCGACACCGAGAAAGAGCGTATCTCCCTGGGTATCAAGCAGCTCGAAGGCGATCCTTTCAACAACTTCGTGGCCACCTACGATAAAGGCGCCGTGGTGCCTGGCGTGGTCAAGTCGGTTGAAGCCAAGGGCGCGGTTGTCACGTTGTCGGTTGATGTCGAAGGTTACCTGCGTGCCTCCGAAATCTCCGCCGGTCGTGTCGAAGACGCCACCACGGTGATGAATGCCGGCGACAACGTCGAAGCCATGATTATCAACGTCGATCGCAAAACACGCTCTATCCAGTTGTCCATTAAGGCACGCGATAACGCTGAAACGGCGGAAACCATCCAGCGCATGTCGGAAGCCAGTGCGTCGTCGGGTACGACGAACCTGGGCGCCCTGCTCAAGGCCAAACTTGACCAGCAGCGCGACGACGGTTAATCAGCGTGACGAAATCGGAACTGATTGCGATTCTTGCCAGCCGCTACCCGCAGCTGGCGGTACGCGACACAGATATTGCCGTAAAAACGGTTCTCGATGCCATGACCCAGGCGCTTGCCGGTGGTCAGCGCATCGAAATCCGGGGCTTCGGCAGTTTCTCGTTGTCCGAGCGCGCGCCTCGCGTGGGGCGCAACCCGAAGTCCGGCGAAAAAGTGCATGTGCCTGGAAAACAGGTGCCGCACTTCAAACCGGGCAAAGAATTGCGTCAGCGGGTCGATACGGTCTACGATGAGCAGACCAAAGCGGCGGCCGCCCACGATGCCTTCGACCAGCCGCGTGTCATGCACGGCTAGGCTGCAAGGGGTCGTCGGCCCGTCGTCGATTCAGGAAAAGGACACCGCGGTGTCCTTTTTCTTTGCCCTGGTTATGCGGCAGGGGTCCCGATTCCCCGTACAATTACGCCAATTAACACAATCCAGGAGTAATTCGCATGCGTTATCTGGTTTGGTTGCTGCGCCTTGTGGTGTTTGTCGTCGTACTCATGTTTGCGCTCAAAAACACCGGTCCGGTAACCGTCAACTTTTTTGCCGACCACGTCGTGGCCGATGTCCCCCTGATTGTCGTGATGCTGGTGACTTTCGTGCTGGGAATCGTTTTCGGATTCCTGGTGGCGTTGCCTGCCCTGATGCGCAAACGTCGCGAGGTGGCCCGGCTGCGTCGCGATATGGCGCGCCTTGAAGAGCAGTCCCGGCTGCCGGGGGCCCGCACGGAATCCGCTCCGCCCGAAATGACGGCCCCGCTGGCTCCCTTGTAATTTATCGGGACAATCAGATCGTGGATTTTGAAACGTGGTGGCTGATTTTCGTCCCCCTTTTGTTCGCCCTGGGGTGGATAGCGGCGCGTGTGGATATTCGCCAAATGTTGTCCGAAACGCGCTCCCTGCCCAAGTCGTATTTCAAGGGGCTGAATTTTCTGCTGAACGAGCAGCCCGACCGGGCGATCGATGCGTTCGTCGAGGTGGCCAAGCTTGATCCCGAAACGACCGAGCTGCATTTCGCCCTGGGCAGCCTGTTTCGCCGCCGAGGCGAAATGGAGCGCGCCATCCGTGTGCATCAAAGCCTGTTGTCGCGCGCGGATCTTCCCGTGGCGGATCGCGAGAATGCGCAACACGAGCTGGCCCAAGACTTCCTGAAAGCCGGCATGCTCGATCGCGCCGAGCAGGCCTTTGAAATGGTGCTCGACACACGCTTTGCCGTGCCCGCCATACGTGCGCTCATCCGCATCTACGAATCCGAGCACGACTGGGACCGTGCCATCGAGGCGGTCAGCCGGTTGCGGGCGCTGGTCGATGAACCCGTTCCCCAGTTGGCCCACTACCACTGCGAGAAGGCCGTGGTGGCCCTGAACGCGAAGCCCGCCGATATCCAGGCCGCGCAGAACGCCCTCGACGCCGCCGAGCATGCCGTACGGCAAGTGCAGGGGCAAACCCGTACCCAAGGCGCCCAGGCCCGTCTGGCGATGTTGCGCGCACAGCTTGCGAGCCTGCAAAACGATCCCCAGCTGGAACGCACGCACCTGGAGTCCGTACTGGCGCATGCACCCGACTATGCCGGCCTGGTCGCCGGCAAACTGCTGGAATGCTACGTTGCTCTGGGGCAGGCGGCCGATGGTCTGGCCGTTATTCAGGCCCACTACCAGCGTCATCCGTCGCTCGATGTATTCAACGTCATTTTCCGGCAGTTGCGGGCCCAGGAAGGGCACGCCGGCGCGTGGGCATTTGCCCGGCAGGCCCTGCGCCTGCATCCGTCGTTGCTGGGGCTGGATCGCCTGCTCGATGCCGAGCTGGCGTTTCAGAAAAACGAGAAAGCGCCGGAGCCCGCCGGTCAGGGCGCCTTGTCTGTGCAGGCCGGCGCCCCGCTGGGGGAGCGCATGGATGTCGCCGACCTGGGCTTGTTGCGTTCGCTCATTCACAAGCATACGCAACGGCTGGACCGCTACGGATGCAATAACTGCGGCTTTGAGGCCCGCACATTCTACTGGCAGTGCCCGGCATGCACCTCGTGGGAAACCTACGAGCCGCGCCGCCTGGAGGAAGTTCGATGATTCCGTTTCCTTATCAGGCGGTCAGGCACG
This sequence comes from Burkholderiaceae bacterium, assembly GCA_050252075.1. GTDB lineage: Bacteria > Pseudomonadota > Gammaproteobacteria > Burkholderiales > Burkholderiaceae_B > JAAYGT01. The sequence goes on from JBFWLP010000061.1 coordinate 17,019, forward strand.
CCCGTGTGCTGGTGGTTGGCGATATCATGCTGGATCGCTACTGGTTCGGCGAGGTGGAGCGTATTTCTCCCGAGGCGCCGGTGCCGGTTGTGCGGGTGGCCCGGCGCGAAGACAGGCTGGGCGGCGCGGCCAACGTGGCACGCAATATTGCGGCGCTTGGGGCGCAGGCGACGCTGCTGGGCATTGTGGGCGACGATGAGCCGGCACGGCAGGTGGCGGCCTTGTCACGCGAGGCCGGCATTCAGGCGCACCTGATCACCGATCCCTCCGTACCCACCACCCTTAAAATGCGGGTGCTGGGCAGGCAGCAGCAGTTGCTGCGCGTCGATTTCGAAGATCACCCCCACGAGGGCGTGTTGCAATCCATTGACGACCAGCTGGCCGCTTTGCTGCCCGGGCACGATCTGGTGGTGGTGTCCGACTATGCCAAAGGGGTGCTGGTTCACGTTGAGCGTCTTATTGCGCTGGCGCGTGAGGCCGGCGTTCCCGTGCTGGTCGATCCCAAGGGCCATCATTACGAGCGGTACCGGGGAGCGTCCATCATCACCCCCAACCGGTCTGAAATGCAAGACGCCGTGGGGCGCTGGAAAGACGAAGAGGATCTGGCCCGCCGGGCCCAGCAGCTGCGCCGGTCGCTGCAGCTTGAAGCCTTGCTGGTCACTCGCTCCGAGCAGGGAATGACGCTGTTTTCTGATCTCGGGCGTCAGCACACCGATGCCAACGCCCAGGAAGTCTTCGACGTATCGGGGGCGGGCGACACCGTGCTGGCCACACTGGCGGTCACACGGGCGGCAGGCCTTGCCTGGTTCGACGCGGTGTTGTGGGCCAACCGTGCCGGGGGAATCGTTGTCGGAAAGCTGGGTACCTCGACGGTATCGGCAGAGGAGCTTTTATGATTGTAGTAACGGGTGGAGCCGGTTTCATCGGCAGCAATGTGGTGGCGGGCCTGAACCGTCGTGGAGTCAGTGACATTCTGGTGGTCGATGACCTGACCGAGGGCGACAAGTTCGTCAATCTGGCGCATGCCGATATTGCCGATTATCTGCACAAAGACGATTTTCGCGCCCGGGTGGCGGCGGGTACGTTGCCCAAGGTCCAGGCTGTCCTGCACCAGGGGGCGTGCTCCGACACCACGGAACGCAACGGGCATTACATGATGGACAACAATTACCAGGTCACGCTGGAATTGTTCCGGTATTGCCAGGCCGTGAAAATTCCCTTTGTGTATGCGTCTTCGGCGGCGGTATACGGCGCGGGGCCGGTGTATGCCGAAGACCGCCGCAACGAAGCGCCGCTGAATGTCTACGGTTACTCGAAATTTCTGTTCGATCAGGTCGTGCGCCGGGAAATGAAGACGCTTTCTGCGCCGGTGGTTGGTTTGCGTTACTTCAATGTGTACGGCCCGAACGAGCAGCACAAGGGGCGTATGGCCTCGGTGGCTTTCCACAACATGAATCAATACAGCACCGAAGGGCATGTGCGTTTGTTCGGTGGATGGGATGGCTATCCCAACGGCGGCCAGCAGCGTGATTTCATTTACATTGACGATGTGGTTGACGTCAATTTGCATTTCTTGTTTGAAAGTACCGTGTCCGGCATTTTCAACTGCGGTACCGGGCGAGCCCAGCCGTTCAACGATGTCGCCCGGGCGGTGGTCAATGCCTTGCGCCGCCATGGGGGGCAAAGCCAGTCCAGCCTTGACGATCTGGTGCACAGCCAGCAGGTTCAGTACATTGATTTTCCCGACGATCTGAAAGGCCGTTATCAAAGCCACACGCAGGCCGACCTGACGCAATTGCGGGCGGCGGGGTACACGGCCGGGTTTCTCGATGTGGAGCAGGGCGTCAATCGCTATGTCGATGCGCTGGTCGCCGCCGGACGTCTGACTCCGTAGTTTTCCGGGTGGGCAATGTGCGCCCGCAGGCCTCGTGCAAGTGCGCGTTCTCTTGCATCATGGGCAAACCACACACGACCGTCTGCTGTCATGGCAGGCGCGTTGCGCTGTGTGGCTAGCTTCCCGGAGGCCTTATGAATCCCTTTACGCAATCAACGGTGGCGCTGCCCACTGGCCAGTCGTTCCAGGCAACGTCTGGTGCCGTATCGCCTGGCTACTGGCGACGCGTGGGCGCCGCCGCCGCCGGCCTGGCCATAGGCGCTGCAGCGGCCTCGTTTTCCGCGACGGCGTACGCTGTCAATGTGAATGCGGCGAACGCGCAGCAGCTCATGCAAATTTCCGGCATCGGCGCCAAAACGGCTCAGCGTATTGTGGCCGAGCGCGAGCGCGCCGGCCCGTTTGAATCACTCGACGATTTATCGGATAGGGTCAAGGGGATCGGTACCAAAACGGTACGCCGGTTCGAGGCCGCCGGGTTGACCGCAGGCGGCCAGTCGCCGCCCAGCGCGCCGGCGCCCGCACCCGCCGCAGCGGTGCCCGCACAGGCGGGCAAGAGCGTTCCCGCACCTGCGCCGGCGTCACGCCTTTCGGGGTTTTTCATGCGCTGACGTCTTGGCCGGCGGCGGGCCCGGGGGGCGGGCCGTGTGCCGGCAGCGCCGGAAACGGTGTATTATTTCCGGCATGAAAACCTACCCCACTATCGAACAGACCATAGGCGCCACCCCGTTGGTGCGCCTTCAGCGCATTCCCGGTAACGCCGGGCAACCCCGCGGCAACGTCATTCTGGCCAAGCTGGAAGGGAACAATCCGGCCGGTTCCGTCAAGGATCGTGCCGCCAGTTCCATGATCCGGCACGCCGAAGCCCGGGGCGAAATCAAGCCCGGCGATACGCTCATTGAAGCCACCAGCGGCAATACAGGTATCGCGCTGGCCATGGCGGCGGCGATCCGTGGCTACAAAATGATTCTCATCATGCCTGACAACCTGTCGCTGGAGCGGCGTGCTTCCATGACCGCTTATGGCGCCCGGCTCATTCTTACGCCGGCCAATCAGGGCGGCATGGAATACGCGCGTGATCTGGCCATGCAAATGCAGGCCGAGGGCAAGGGCAAGGTACTTGATCAGTTCGCCAATCCTGACAATCCACGGGCCCACGAAGAGAGCACCGGCCCCGAACTGTGGCAGCAAACCGACGGCCGGCTCACCCATTTCGTCAGTGCCATGGGCACCACCGGCACCATTATGGGGGTAGGGCGGTATTTGCACTCGCGTAATCCCGATATCGTGGTTGTCGGCGCCCAGCCCGCCGAAGGTTCACAGATTCCTGGCATACGCAAATGGCCCGAAGCCTACCAGCCCCGCATTTATGACCCGTCGGTGGTGAACGAGTTCGAGCTCATCAGCCAGCTGGAAGCCGAGGAAATGGCCCGCCGCATGGCGGCCGAGGAAGGCATCTTCTGCGGTATTTCGGCTGCCGGCGCCCTGGTTGCAGCCATGCGTGTGGCGCAGCGCGTGGAAAATTCCACCATCGCTTTCATTGTGTGCGATCGCGGCGACCGCTATTTGTCGACCGGCGTGTTCAATTAACCGGCGGCGTGTTCATTTTTTTAGCCAGCGCATGCGCCAGATCGGCGACCGAAGCAGCGTAAAAATAGCTTCGGTTGTAGTGCGTAATGGCGAAAAAATTGGGCGTTGCCGTACGGTACTCCACGGTACCGCGCGGCTCGTCAACCAGATTCACAATGCCCAGCTTGTAAGTTTGCCATCGCCCGTCGGTACCGGCTTTGGCGCCGGCCTGTTGCAGCGCTTCCCAGGTCAGGGTGGGTTCCAGGCCGCCCGCCACCAGCCGGGCGGGGTCGGCCGGCAGTTGCACCGGCGCAAAAACGGGTAATCCGGGTACCCAGCCATGCAGGCGTAAAAACCGTGCAACCGAGTGAATTGCGTCGGTGGTGCTGGCGTGCAGGTCGATCCGCCCGTCGGCATCGCCGTCGGCGGCATAGCGCATAAGGCTGCCCGGCATGAACTGCGGCAGCCCCATGGCGCCCGCAAACGATCCGGTGGTCTGGCGGGCGTTCAGGGCGCCTTCATAATCCAGTTGAATAAAATCGGCGAGCTGATCGCGAAACAGCTGGCTGCGCTCGGGACGTGACGGGTCGGGGTAGCGAAAACCCAGCGTTGCCAGTGCATCGAGTACGCTGAAATTGCCGGTGTAACGGCCGTAGACGGTTTCCACGCCAATAATGGCAACGATGACTGATGCGGGTACGCCGTAGGTTTCGGCGGCTTGATCCAGCGTGCTTCGATGCGTGCGCCAGAACGTTTCGCCG
>JBFWLP010000062.1:0-21125 GCA_050252075.1 Burkholderiaceae bacterium
GTTATTTCCAGTGTGGCTCTGCAGGGGCTGGCATCAATTGCCGTGCGGGTCGAAGTGCATTTGTCCACCGGCCTGCCGGCATTCAGCGTGGTTGGATCGGCCGATGCCCGGGTCAAGGAAAGCCGTGAACGTGTGCGCTCGGCCATTGCCTGCAGCGGGTTTAATTTTCCCTCAGGGCGCGTGACCGTCAATCTTGCCCCGGCCGATCTTCCCAAAGATTCCGGGCGTTACGACCTGCCCATTGCCTTGGGTATCTTGCTGGCGTCGGGTCAGCTGAACGGCGCCGACCGGGGGCCTGACAAACTGCATGCCACCATTTTTGCGGGTGAGTTGTCGCTGACCGGCGCGGTGGTGCCGATTACCGGCGCCTTGGCGATTGCCTTGTCAGTGGCCCGGCAGGGGGAGGGCTTGTCGTTGGTGCTCCCCTTGTCCGACGCCGGTATTGCCGCGCAAATTCCCGAAGTCAGTGTGTTTGGCGTGGCAACGCTGGAACAGGCGGTTCAGTTCTTCTATGGAGGGGTGGCGCGCACCCGCGCAAAGCCTGTCCCCGCCGCCGGCAGTGACACCCATCGGCTTTGCATGTCCGACGTTTACGGGCAGGCTCAGGCCAGGCGCGTGCTGGAAGTGGCCGCCGCAGGCGGGCACAGTGTGTTGTTGTGTGGCCCGCCCGGTGTGGGCAAAAGCATGCTGGCGCAGCGTTTGCCCGGGCTGTTGCCGGCTCTCTCACCACGACAGTCGCTCGAAGTGGCCGCAGTGACCGGGTTGCGGCTCGGGCAACCTGTACCCCCCGTGGTATCGCCCCCGTTTCGTGCGCCGCACCATACCAGCACTGCAGCTGCCTTGCTGGGCGGTGGTGCCGTGGCCCGGCCCGGGGAAATCAGTCTGTCGCATGGCGGCGTGCTGTTTCTCGACGAGCTTCCCCATTTCGACCGCCGTGCGCTCGAGGGCTTGCGCGAGCCGCTGGAGCAGGGGCAGGTGTCGATTGCCCGCGCGGCACGCACCCTGGTGTATCCGGCCGGGTTTCAGCTGGTGGCCGCCATGAATCCGTGTCCCTGCGGCTGGCGTGGCCACACCAGCGCGCGCTGCCTGTGCTCCGACGACGCCGTTACGCGTTACCGGCGCACATTGTCGGGGCCGTTGCTGGATCGCATCGATCTGCAAATCACCTTGTCCACGCATCCGTCCGTTTCCAGCGGGGCGCCGGTGCCTGAGTCGAGTGCAGCGATTGCACGGCGTGTGGCGGCCGTTCGTGCGCTCCAGGTTGAGCGCCAGGGGCTGCCCAATGCCCGCTTGTCGGCGGCGGATATCCGGCGGTATTGCGAACTTGACCAGGAAGGCGGTGCCTTGCTGGCCCGGGCGCAAACCCAATGGGCCTGGTCCACCCGGGTAGTGCACCGGGTGCTTCGCGTGGCCCAAACCATTGCCGATCTGGCCGGTTGCCCCTGCATTACCGTGCAGCACCTTGCCGAGGCCGCCCAGTACCGGCAACCGTGGCCCGATGATGTTCAGCAGCGCGTTGGCTCACCCATTGAACGACATCCCGGGAAATAGCATCGGCGGCCCGTCCGAACCCGTCAACCACGGCGGGCAGGTCGGCCGACGGCAACAATTCCGTGTGCGAAAAAGTATGGGTTGCCAGAATGGCATGCGATGACGTGGCGGCCAGGAACGCATCGAAGCGAATACGCACCATGGGCCGGCCCTGGTCGTACTCTACCTGGAACGCCTGAAGCTCGCCGCCCAGCGCCAGTTCCGCCCGATGGTTGTAACTGTCGGTGCTGACTGCCTGGAATACACCGGCGGCACGTAACGCATTGCCCAGCTTTTCACGCCACATGAGCGGCGGGGTATCGCTCCAGCGTGCGTCGCGGTAGGCACTGAGCTGGGTGGGAACGGGAAAAACCAGAATACGCGTACTGTCGATAGACTGGCCGGCGTACGGGGTGTCGACACGCAAGGTGGTGTCCAGACGCTGTGTCTGTGTGTCCGGGGCGGCGGGCGGTGACGGCGGCAGGCGGTACAGTGTTGCCGGCGCGTTTGCCGGTACGATGGAGCAGCCCGCCGACAGGGCGGCCGCCAGCGCAAGGCCGGCAATGCGTGCGACCGCGCGCGTGGAGCGACGGCCCTTGTTCAAAGGAATGGGCGGGCGGCCTGATGTCATGGTTGAAACTCCTGCATTCTTTCGCGTCCCAGCAAATAGCCGGCGGGGTTGTCCTCGATGCGTCGCAAAATGGTCCGCAAGGTGCCCAGGGCCAGGCGCAGTTCGCGCAGTGCCGGCCCGATCTCGGTCAGACCCTGTGCGCCCTCGTTGATCGATTCGCGGTTGCTTTGCAGCAGGCTGCCTGCTTGCCGCCCTGCGTTCTGGATGCTGGCCATGGCGTTGCGGGCGGCGTCGATGGCGGCCACGGCATCGGTGCCGATGACCTTGTCTGTCGTGCGCAATACCGATGCCAGTTCGCGCAGCGAGCTTCCGGCGTCAACGGCCACTTCGTTCAGGCGGATGACCAGCTCATCGGCCCCACGCAATGTGCTGCGCACATGCCCGGCATTTTCCGGGGTCAGGAACTGCTGGGCATTGTTGACCAGGCGAATGACGTCGGACAGCAGTTGATCCGAGTTGGCAAACAGCTGGTTCAGTGTCGAGGGCGACGCCTGGATCAAAGCGGGTGTGCCGTCGGGGCCCGGTTGCAGTGCCGGGCTGTCGGACGAGCCGCCTGTCAGTTCAAGCAGGGCAACGCCGGTCAGCCCCGACTGGGCGAGTTTCGCCTGTGTGTTTTGCCGGATGGGAGCGGCGCTGTCAACACTGATGACGGCTCGCACTTCGCCCGGTTTGTCGGGGTTCAGGGTTACGGCGCTTACCTCGCCCACCTTGATGCCGTTGTACTGCACAGTGCTGCCGCGTGACAGCCCCCGTACCGGTTCACTGAACACCACGGTGTACGACGACACGTCGTGCTGCCGCGACTTGCTCAGCCACAGCGCAAAAAGCACGGCCGATATTGCCACGACGACGGTGAACAGACCGATCAGAATGTGGTGTGCGCGTGGCTCCATCAATGCATCTCCCGCCCGGGTGGTTGTGCGCGCCGGGCCGCCCGGCCGCGAGGCCCGTGAAAATAGGATTGAACCCAGGGGTCCGGGTGCTGCTCCACACGGGCAAGCGTGTCGGCGACCATGACGCGTTTATCCGACAGCACCGCCACGCGATCGCAAATGGTGTACAGCGTGTCCAGATCGTGGGTTACCAGGAATACGGTCAGCCCCAGCGCGTTGCGCAGGGTGACCAGCAGTTCGTCAAAGCCCCCGGCACCGATGGGATCCAGCCCGGCAGTGGGTTCGTCAAGAAACAGCAAGTCGGGATCCAGCGCCAGCGAGCGGGCCAGGGCGGCGCGTTTGATCATTCCTCCGGACAGCGAGGCCGGGTACTGGTCGGCCGCACGGGGTGGCAGGCCCACCAGGGCAATTTTCCTGGCGGCAATTTCCAGTGCCAGATCACGGGGCAGCTTGATATGCTCTTGCAAAGGCATGGCGATGTTTTCGGCAACCGTCAGCGACGTAAACAGGGCCCCGCGCTGGAAAAGTACACCGAAACGCCGTTCCAGGCGTGCCCGGTCCGGGCCCTTCAGCGCCAGAAAGTTCTCACCAAGCAGGTGCACGGTGCCGCTTGCCGGACGGTTCAGCCCCACAATAGTGCGCATCAGTACCGACTTGCCCGAACCCGACCCCCCGACAACGCCCAGGATTTCGCCTCGATAAACGTCCAGGTCCAGATGGTCGTGAACGATATGCGCGCCGAACTGATTACGTATATTGCGCAGGGAAATCACGCTGTCGGAAACGGGAGGCGGCGTGTGCATTACCATCCCATCTCCATGAAGAAAAGCGCGGCAAAGGCGTCGATCAGTATCACGATGAAAATAGACTGAACGACGGCCGATGTGGTGTGTTGCCCGACGGATTCGGCGCTGCCTTTCACCTGAAAGCCTTCCATGCAGCCGATCACGGCAATGATAAAGGCGAATACCGGCGCCTTGGCCATGCCCACCCAGAAGTGTTTGAGCGGTATTTTGTCGTGAATCATGGACATGAACATGGTGGGCGAGATGTCGAGCGAAACCGCACACACCACGGCGCCGCCAAGCATGCCGGCCACCATGCCGATGAACGTCAGCATGGGTACCGCCAGCACCAGCGCAATGACGCGCGGCAGAACCAGAATGTCGACGGGGTTCAGGCCCAGCATGCGGATCGCATCGATTTCCTCGTTGGCCTTCATGGAACCGATCTGTGCGGTGAAGGCACTGGCCGTTCGCCCGGCCACCAGAATGGCCGTCAGCAGCACCGCGAACTCGCGCAGGAACGAGAAGGCCACCAGATTCACCGTATAAATACTGGCGCCGAAATCGTCGAGTATGGTGGCGCCCAGAAATGCCACAACCGCACCCACCATGAAGGTGAGCAAGGCAATGATGGGTACGGCGTTGAAGGCGCATTGTTCGAGCTGGGCAACCACCGACGTTACCCGCCACTGGCCGGGGCGAATAATGTTCCTGGCCAGCGCGGCCAGGGTAATGCCGATAAAGCCGAGCAGGCCGACGGTTTTTGTGGCAATGGCGACCGACGACGCCCCGATACGGCCCAGCAGTTCATGGAACGGCCGGCCGGTCGTTCCGACGGTGGCGGCCAGCGCCGGCCGGGCTGCGCCGACCGTGCGCAACAGCGCGATACGTTCAGCTGAAAACGCCCCCGGCGTGTTGTCCAGATAGTGGTCCAGCGCGTTGCCCAGCAGCAAGTACAGGCACTGGGCGCCGGCCGTATCCAGGCGTTCCAGGCCACTGGCGTCAATAAGCGGCACAGTTGCATTGTCGCCGGTGGCCGGATGCTGCAGGGTGTAGTGCGTGATGGCGCCACGCAGCAAGGCGTAGTTGTCAACGGTCCAGCGGCCACGAATCCTCAGCGTCGTTGCCGAGTGATCATGATTCCATTCCAGCAAAGAAGGATGAGCGCCGGTCGCCATAAGCCTGTCTAGAGAAAATCGCAGCCCGCATGATACGACAGTGGCAAGCAATCCTGACGATTTGATACCAACAGAAATCGATTTATATCAAACCCGGCCTTGCATGCTCAATGGCATGGATTTTGCTTGGTGAGTGGAGCGTGCCCGCCGTTTGCCGGGTGAAACTCTGGAGCATTTCATGCGTAATTTACTTTCCGTCCCGCTGGGACTGCTTTTGTGCCTGGGTGTTGCGCCGGTGGCGATGGCGCAGTCGTCTTCCGCCCAAACGCCGTCGGCTTCCGACTTCACAGTGAGTGCGAACGTGGCGGTGGTCAGCCAGTACCGCTTCCGGGGAATTATGCAAACCAACAACAAACCCGCTGTTCAGGGCGGCTTTGACCTGGCGCACAGCAGCGGCTTTTATCTGGGCAACTGGAACTCCAGCATCAGCTGGCTGGATGATTCGGATCCGGATGTTTCGGCGGCCGTGGAAATGGATTTCTACGGCGGGTACAGCCACGAGTTTTCCAACGGTGTCAGTGTGGACGTGGGGGTTCTGCGTTACTATTATCCCGGTTCGTTCCCGGCGGGATACACCAGCCCCGACACCACCGAAGGGTACATCGGCCTGGGTTACGGACCAGTAACGTTTACTTATTCGCATGCCTTCACCAACCTGTTCGGTGTGGCCGACTCGAAGAACAGCCAGTATTACGATCTGTCGGGAAGCTTCGATACCGGCGTCTGGGGGCTGACACTGGACGCCCATGTGGGCTACCAGAAGGTGCGCAATCTGGACAACGGTTCGTATACCGACTGGTCGCTGGGGCTGACCAAAGCCTTCGATAACGGCATGGCCGTATCGCTCAGCTATATCGACACCAATGCCGATCGCAACGTTTACACCAACAGTTACGGGAAGTACACCGGCAAAGCGGCGGCGGTTCTGTCGCTGAGCGCCTCGTTCTAGCGGGTGCGCCCTGCGGCGAGGTGCCCCGACCGCCCGCCCTGGCAGCCCGGCGCCGGAGCCGCCCATAGTAAGGGGCCCGGCGCGGGCTGCTGGACAAAAAAACAATTTTCCCCTTATAATCAAGGGCTTTTCTGGCTTGCCAATTATTTTTGAAGTTGATTTTTGAAGTTGATTTTTCAAATTGGCGGCCTGAAAAAAATCAACAAGTGAGCTTGGGTTAAGAAAGTGCCTTTGTTTTGGTATAAAGGCCACCTTTTGTTCATGTAAAAACCAGGGTTTTATCATGCCTAAAATGAAAACCAAAAAAAGCGCTGCCAAGCGCTTCAAGGTTCGCGGTAGCGGTTCAATCAAGCGGGGCCAGGCGTTCAAGCGCCACATCCTTACCAAGAAAACCACCAAGAACAAGCGCCAGTTGCGCGGTTCTGCAGCGGTTCATGCCTCTGACGTCGCATCCGTCAAAGCCATGATGCCTTTCGCTTGATTTAACGGAGATCCACTACTATGCCACGCGTAAAACGCGGTGTTACCGCACGTGCCCGTCACAAAAAAGTCATTAAAGCAGCCAAAGGTTATCGCGGTCGCCGCGGTAATGTATTCCGTGTTGCCAAGCAAGCGGTCATGCGCGCCGGGCAGTATGCCTATCGCGATCGCCGCAACAAGAAGCGTACCTTCCGCGCCCTGTGGATCACCCGTATCAACGCGGCTTGCCGCGAGCTGGGTGTGACATACAGCGTGTTCATTGCGGGTACCAAGAAGGCATCCATCGAGATCGACCGCAAGGTTCTCGCCGATATGGCCGTGAACGACAAGGCAGGTTTTGCCGCCATTGTTGCCCAGGCGAAATCGGCACTGGCTGCGTAAGCCGGCCGCCGCTCTCTGATCGTATGCTGCTGAACGGGGCTCCTAGGGGCTCCGTTTGCATTTGGAACGCTACTACTTCGGAACACCCCCATCACTATGACTTCTTCGGTAGATGACCTTGTTGTTCAGGCTAAGGAACAATTTGCCCAGGCCGCTGATGCCGCCGCCCTCGAAAACGCGAAAGCCCGTTTTCTGGGTAAGCAGGGTGCGGTCACCGCATTGCTGAAAGGGCTGGCACAACTGCCTCCCGAAGAAAAGAAGGCCGAGGGTGCCCGCATCAATCAGCTCAAGCAGCACATCGAGACACTGCTGAACCAGCGTCGCGAGGCGCTGGCGCAAGCGCAACTGAACGAGCGCCTGGCCGCCGAGGCCATCGATGTCACCTTGCCGGGCCGCGGCCGCGGGGTGGGGGGTGTGCATCCGGTCATTCAAACCTGGCAACGGGTCGAGGCGATTTTTCGTTCCATTGGTTTTGACGTCGCCGACGGTCCCGAGATCGAAAACGACTGGACCAACTTCACGGCCCTGAACAACCCCGAAAACCACCCGGCGCGGTCCATGCAGGATACCTTCTACGTCGACATGAACGACGGGCAGGGCCTGCCGTTGCTGCTGCGCACGCATACCAGCCCCATGCAGGTGCGCTATGCCAGAATGCATCGCCCGCCGATCAAGGTCATTGCGCCGGGGCGCACCTACCGGGTGGACAGCGATGCCACCCATTCACCCATGTTTCACCAGGTAGAAGGCCTGTGGATCGCCGAAGACATTTCCTTCGCCGATCTGAAAGGGGTGTACACCAATTTCCTGAAGGCTTTTTTTGAAACCGACGATCTGTCCGTACGGTTTCGCCCGTCGTTTTTTCCGTTCACCGAGCCGTCGGCCGAGATTGACATGATGTTCACCTCGGGGCCGAATCAGGGGCGGTGGCTGGAAATCTCCGGCTCCGGGCAAGTGCATCCCCAGGTGGTACGCAATTTCGGCCTGGATCCCGAACGCTATATCGGGTTTGCTTTCGGCTCGGGGCTGGAGCGCCTGACAATGCTGCGGTACGGCGTTAACGATCTTCGCCAGTTTTTCGAGGGCGACCTGCGATTCCTGCGCCAATTCAATCGTTAAGCCGCTTTTGTTCCGTATCGCCGTTGTTCCGTCTTTGAGAGCCCATCATGCAATTTCCTGAGTCCTGGTTACGATCCTTCGTCAATCCCAGCCTGACGACCGATGAACTGTCGCATCGCCTTACCATGGCCGGCCTTGAGGTCGAAGAGACCGAGCCGGCGGCGCCTCCGTTCAGCAACATTGTCGTGGCGCTGATCGAAACGGTCGAACCCCATCCGAATGCCGACAAGCTGCGTCTTTGCCGCGTGAGCGACGGCACGGGAACCCCCTTGCAAATTGTCTGTGGTGCGCCGAACGCACAGGCCGGTACCAAGGTGCCCCTGGCCCGTATCGGCGCCGTCCTGCCCGGCGGCATGCAAATCGGAACGGCCAAGATGCGCGGCGTCGAATCCTCGGGCATGCTGTGCTCCGCGCGGGAGCTTGGCTTGTCGCAGGATCACGCCGGGCTGCTCATTCTTGACGACCGGGCGCCGGTGGGTGCGTCGCTGCGCGATGTACTGAATCTGGACGATACCCTGTTCACGCTCAAGCTCACGCCCAACCGCGCCGATTGCCTGTCTATTCTGGGGGTGGCCCGCGAAGTCGCCGCCCTGACCGGCACCGATCTTTGCCTGCCCGATGTCCAGCCGGTGGCCGTTACCTTGAACGACCGTATTCCGGTCGATGTGCAGGCGCCCGATCTGTGCGGGCGTTTTGCCGGCCGGGTCATCCGTGGCGTGAATGCGCGTGCCGCAACACCCGACTGGATGCGCACCCGCCTGGAGCGCGCCGGGCAACGCAGCGTGTCGGCGCTGGTTGATATCTCCAACTACGTCATGCTGGAACTGGGCCGACCCACCCATGTGTTCGACCTGCAACGCATCAGCGGCGGCCTGACTGTGCGCTGGGCGCAGCAAGGCGAGCAACTGGAACTGCTGAACGGGCAGACCGTGACACTCGACCCGTTTGTCGGTGTCATTGCGGCCGGTAGCCAGGTCGAAAGCATGGCCGGCATCATGGGCGGCGAAGCTACCGCCGTCACGCTCGACACCACCGACATCTACCTGGAAGCGGCCTTCTGGTGGCCGGAAGCCATCATGGGCCGGGCGCGTCGCTACAAGTTCAGTTCCGAAGCCAGCCATCGCTTCGAGCGCGGGGTGGATTTTGAATCCATCCCTGACCATATCGAACGCATGACCCGCCTGATTGTCGATATCTGCGGCGGTCAAGTGGGCCCGGTCGATGATCAGATCATCAATTTGCCCGAGCGCAAGCCGGTTTCCATGCGTCTTTCGCGCTGCCACAAGGTATTGGGCGTTGCCGTGCCGCGCGCCGAGGTCGAACGCATTTTTGCCAGCCTGGGCCTGGCGTTTCAGGTTGAGTCAGGCGATACCTTTGTGGTGCAGCCGCCGTCTTACCGGTTCGACCTGTTCATTGAAGAAGATCTTATCGAAGAAGTGGCGCGGGTCTATGGTTTTGAGCGTATTCCCGATATTGCGCCGCTGGCGCGCGCCGACATGCGTGTGCCGGCGGAAGTCGCTCGTGGCCCGCATGCCCTGCGTGCCGCAGTGGCCGCGCTCGACTACCAGGAAGTCATCAACTTTTCCTTTGTGGAAGAGGCCTGGGAACGCGATTATGTCGGTAACGACAACCCCATCCGTTTGCTGAACCCCATAGCCAGCCAGCTGGCCGTCATGCGTTCCAGTCTGATCGGCGGGCTGCTGGCCAACATTGTCCATAACGCCAATCGCAAGCAAACCCGGGTGCGTGTGTTTGAACTTGGGCGGGTGTTCAGCCGCGACGGCACAGTCGCCGACGGCGATCTTACGGTGGCCGGTATCGATCAGCCCCAGCGCATTGCGGGCGCTGCCTGGGGTCCGGCGCTCGATGAACAGTGGGGAATTGCCACCCGGCGGGTGGATTTCTATGATGTCAAGCGCGATATCGAAGCGTTGCTGGGCGTTCGGGCAGATGGTTTGCGGTGCGAATCCATGCCCCATCCCGCCCTGCATCCGGGTCGCAGCGCACGGCTCAGTCTCGATGGCGGTTTTCTGGGCTGGCTGGGCGAGCTGCATCCGCGCTGGGTGCAGCAGCTGGAGCTGAGCCAGGCTCCCGTGGTGTTTGAGCTCGATGCGCAAGCACTGTCCGCCACGCATTTCCCCCAGCCTGCCGAATTATCCCGTCAGCCGGTGGTGGTGCGCGATCTGGCCGTCTGGGCGTCTTTAGACACCCGCTACCAGGACCTGATCGACACACTTGCCCAAACTGCGCGCAGCCATGCTAACCTTGGTATTCTGAAAGATATCAAACTGTTCGACGTATGGCGTGACGCCGCCGCCGGCACAGAAGAAAAGAGTTTGGCGTTCCGTTTCTGGTTCCAGAGCAAGGAATCGACGCTCGACGACGCCACCATTGAGCATTGTGTTTCCACGCTGTTGCAGGCGCTGGTCCAGGCTCACGGTGTTCGCCAACGCGCTTGAGGGGCATTCATGATTTCAGACCGTACACTGACCAAGGCCGAACTGGCCGAGCTGTTGTTTGAGCGTGTGGGCCTTAACAAACGAGAGGCAAAAGACATCGTCGACACCTTTTTCGAGGAAATCCGCGAAACGCTGGCCAAAGGGGTCGAGGTAAAGCTCTCCGGGTTCGGTAATTTCCAGGTTCGCGACAAACCGCCGCGTCCCGGGCGCAACCCGAAAACCGGCGAAGTCATTCCCATTGCCGCTCGCCGGGTGGTTACGTTTCATGCCAGCCAGAAATTGAAAAGTGTTGTGGAATTGGCCGGCAAGCCGGTCGGCTCTGCCGAATGATCCCGCGTTTCAACCAACCCACCATCAGCATGAGCACCAGCGAGAAACCCGTCACCTTACCCGCCATCCCGGCCAAACGCTATTTCACCATCGGTGAGGTCAGCGAACTGTGCGGCGTCAAGCCCCACGTTTTGCGCTACTGGGAACAAGAGTTCACGCAACTCAAACCGATCAAGCGTCGCGGCAACCGCCGGTATTACCAGCACCACGAAGTGCTGCTTATCCGTCGTATCCGGGAATTGCTCTACGACCAGGGTTTCACCATCAGTGGTGCGCGCAACCGTCTGGGCGACAAAAGCGAAGTACCCTTCGATCAGGAGGCGGCGGTGCGGCTCTCCGGTGCCGAGTTCCAGGGCTTGCGCACGGAACTCACCAAGGTTCGCGATCTTCTTTCTTCGGCGCTCGATCATGGCGCCGCATCGTCCTCGTCCAACGGTACCTTGCTGTAGCGCTCGTGGAGCAGCCAACGTTCTGCGTGCGCGGGCAAGCGCTTCAGGCACTGGAGCAAACCGATCCGGCCACCAAGGTCGCCCTGGTGTCGCAGCTTCCCGGCGATGGTCCTTTCGACACCGGGCGGGTATTTGCCGCCGCGCGGCCTTTGCCGGGCCGCCCCGACAACCCGCCGCTGGTGCCGGCACAGCAGGTGCCGGCCCGATCCGTCGGAACCTTGCAGGGCAGGGCGGCGCTGTTGCATTCCATTGCCCACATCGAATTCAATGCCATCAATCTGGCCCTGGACATTCTCTGGCGGTTTCCGTGCATGCCGGTCGCGTTTTATCGCGACTGGCTCAACGTTGCCAAGGAAGAGGCCCTGCATTTTTCCCTGCTGGTGCGGCATCTGGCGTCGCTGGGTTATGCCTACGGCGACTTCCCCGCCCATAACGGCCTGTGGGAAATGGCCGAACGAACCGCCGATGACATCGTTGCGCGCCTGGCCCTGGTGCCTCGCACCCTTGAAGCCCGGGGGCTTGACGCCTCGCCGGTGGTTCGCGACAAACTGCTGGCGGCCGGCGACCCGGAAGCGGCGGCCATCATTGACACCTTGCTGCATGATGAAATCGGTCATGTGGCAACCGGCAACTACTGGTATCGCTTTGTATGCGAGCAGCGCGGTCATGATCCGGTCGCGTATTTTCCGGTACTGTCCGAGCGCTACCGGGCACCGCGTCTGCGTGGCCCATTCAATATTGCCGCGCGTCTGGCGGCCGGTTTTACCCAGGAAGAACTGAACGCCCTGCAGGCGCCGCCGGCGTCCGGTTCCCCTGCGCATCCCTAGCGCATTTATCACGTTACGCCCAGGAAATCATGGCAAGCCTTTCAACCGATCAGCAGAACGAACTTCTGGCGTGCGCGCGCGGCGATCAGCGCGCCTTTCAGCGTCTGTACGACCACGAGGCCTCGCGCATGCTGGCGCTTGCCCTGCAGATGGTGGGCCAGCGGGGTTTGGCCGAAGAACTGCTGGTCGAGTCTTTCGTGCTTATCTGGAAGAATGCGGAAAGCTTCGATCCGGGGCGCAGTTCCGCCAGGGCATGGCTTTACAGCATTTTGCGATACCGCGCCCTGGGGCGCTTGCGCCAGAACCCGCAAGGGCCTTCCGGTGCGTCGGTGCTGGGTCTGTTCCCGTCGGCCTCCGTGCTGGCGGCGGCGGCCAACCGGGGCCAGGGCGATCCGTTTTTGCGCGGGCTGTCACAGCTCGACGAAAAAAGCCGGCAGGGCGTTTATCTGGCTTTTTACAAAGGCTTCGATTACCCGCGTATGGCCCGTACGCTGGAATGCACCGTCGAGGAAGCGCAAGATCGCTTGCGTGACGCCCTGTACCTGCTGCAGCAAAATGATCGCGACGACGCCCGGTCGATCAGCCCCGACGATTCGGTGCTGCTGGCCGAGTACACACTGGGCTTGCTCGATCCCGCAGCGGTGGCGCGGGTGCACGAACAACTGGGCGAAGACGACCACGCCGTGCTGGAAGCCTTGCAGTGGGAGGCGAGGTTTCTGCGCCTGACGGATTTGCTGGCCGTCATACCTCCATCGGCGGGTATTTTCTACAAAGTGCAGGCACGTCTTGGGCACGACTCGGTGCCGCCGCCGTCTTCCCTGTTTCGCCAGGCGGCGTCGGCGCCCGACTTTGCCGGCAGCATGGCATCGGCCGCTGGTGCGCCACCGGCAACGGCTTCGCCTCCCGTAATGGCTTCGTCACCCGCAACGGCAACGGCTTCGCCTCCCGCAACGGCCACAGAGGCTCCTTCAACGTCATCCGGGGCTGCGGCAAGACCATTGCCGGCAACGGGCGGCGAACCACCCGCAGCGACCGACGGGTTGCAGCCAACCTCCGCCGTCGCTACGCCGCAACGCCGTGGCATCAGTGCGGGGGAAACCGTCGTTGCCGATCCCGAGCCGCCGGTGGAATCTGCGGTGGATGCTTCGGAACCGGATCCGCCGCCGGCCACCCCGGACACCGATCCGGGGCCCGCGCCCTATGTGGCAAGCCACCGCGGCCTGCGGTTCTGGCGTATTGTCGCCGTCGCCTCGGTATTGCTGGCCGCTACGGCCCTTGGGCTGTATGCCACGCGTCCGCCGCCTCCTGCGCCGGTAACCATTATCCAGGTGGCCCCTACGCTGGCGGCCATTTTGCTGGCGCCGGGCACCAGTTCCACGCCGGCCTGGGTGGTCACCCAGGATCACAACAAGAACGTGCTTTTCAAGCCGCTGGTGAACAGTGTGGTGCCGGCAGGCGAAACGGTGGTGCTCTGGACACAGGCCCCCGGCGAGCCGGCCCCGCGCTCGCTGGGTGTGATCGACCCGAATCTGCCGTTCGTCATTCCCGCCCAGCGCTTTGGCAGGGTAGTGGCCGACCAGATTATCGAGATCACCCAAGAGCCGGCAACGGATCCGAATCCGGGGGCGCCCGATGGACCGGTGCTGTTCATCGGCCGTTTTGTCACCTTTGGCGAGCTTGAGCCGTCCAACGTGCCTTTTAATCCTCCGTCCCGCTAACCCCGGGTATTTGCCCGCATTTTCGGCATACAGTCATGCGATCTTCCGGCGACAGCCCGGCTGCGGCCACACGCAATGATCTGAAAACACTCAGATCATTGCTTCCTTATGTCTGGCAGTTCAAGTGGCGGGTGATGCTCGCGCTTGCCTTCCTGGTGGCCGCCAAAGTGGCCAGCGTGACCACGCCGCTTTACCTGAAGCAACTGGTCGATGCGCTGGGAGTGCCGCCCGCCGCCATCGCACTGCCTGTGGCCGCGTTGCTGGGATACGGCCTGGCGCGTCTGGCGACCAGCGTGTTCGGTGAACTGCGCGATGCATTGTTCGCCCGGGTTACGCAGGGCTCCATACGCAAGATTGCCGCCCAGATTTTTCAGCATTTGCTGGCCTTGTCGTTGCGTTTTCACATGCAGCGCCAAACCGGGGGGCTCAGCCGCGATATCGAGCGCGGCACCAAAGGCATTGGTTTCCTGTTGAACTTCATGGTGTTCAACATTGTGCCCACCTTGCTGGAAATTTCGATGGTGGCCGCCATTTTGCTGTGGCGCTACGAATGGCCGTTTGCCGCCGTCACGCTGGGAACCATCGCGCTGTATATCGTCTTCACGCTTGTGGTGACCGAAAAACGCATGGTGTACCGGCGCAGCATGAACGAGCTCGACAGCAAGGCCAATACCAAGGCCATCGACGCCTTGCTCAATTACGAAACCGTCAAGTATTTCGGCAATGAAACGTACGAGCTGAACCGCTACGACGGCAATCTGGCCAAGTGGGTGAATTCGGCAGTGCGTAATCAGGTGTCGCTGAATTTTCTGAACATGGGGCAGGGCGTCATTATCACGGTGGGTGTCACCACGCTGCTCTGGATGTCTGCCCGGGGGGTGGTGCGTCAAGAACTGACTGTGGGCGATGTGGTGCTGGTGTCCGCCTACCTGACGCAGCTCTATGCACCCCTGAACTTTCTGGGCTTTGTCTACCGTGAAATCAAGCATGCGCTGGCTGACATGGAGCGTATGTTCGGCTTGCTGGAAGAGTCTCAGGAGGTCTCCGATCGCCCTCGGGCGCAGGCACTGGTTGCCGCACAGGCGTCGGTGGCCTTCGACCGGGTGAGCTTCAGCTATGAGCCCGACCGCCAGATTCTCTTTGACGTGAGCTTTACCATTCCGGCGGGTAAAACCGTGGCGGTGGTGGGGGCTTCGGGCGCGGGCAAATCAACCTTGTCGCGCCTGCTGTTTCGTTTCTACGACGTAACGGATGGTTCCATTACCATCAATGGCACGGATATTCGCGATGTCACCCAGCGCAGTCTGCGCGAGCATATCGGCATCGTTCCCCAGGACACGGTGCTGTTCAATGACTCCGTGCGCTACAACATTGCCTACGGCCGCCCCGACGCCTCGCCGCAAGACATTGTTCGCGTGGCGCAGGCCGCGCATATTCACGATTTCATCAGCAGCTTGCCCAAAGGCTACGATACGCCGGTGGGCGAGCGCGGGCTGAAGCTTTCCGGGGGTGAAAAGCAGCGGGTGGCGATTGCCCGCACCTTGCTGAAGGACCCACCCATTCTTATTCTGGATGAAGCTACCAGTGCACTGGACACCCGCACCGAGCGCGCCATTCAAGAGGAGCTGCGGCCCATTGCGCGTGACCGCACCACGCTCATCATTGCGCATCGTTTATCGACCATTATCGACGCCGATGAAATTCTGGTACTGGACGGCGGGCGCGTGATCGAGCGGGGCACGCACGGGCAATTGCTCAGCCGTGGCGAACGCTACGCGCAAATGTGGCAACTGCAGCAGGCGGCGCGGGAAGACGCTGCATCAACGTCAGTGTCTGCAGATCGCTGAGCCGGCGAATGGCCCCGGAAGGCGCATTGGCTGCCGCCTGGGTGGTGTCGACCGGGTCGCCGTGTATCCACAGCTTGTGGGTCAGGGCCAGCATTTGTTCGCTACTACGTCGGAAGGTAATGTCATTCATGGAGCGATTCCTGTAAAAGTGCAGCGATGATGCGCCGTATTATGGGCGGGCCGTGTTACCCGCGTATGACCCAAGTGCAACAAGGTTTAGGATTTTTATATGTCTGATTCGAAATCATCGTTAACTGAAACGCTGGTTCACAGCGAGGTTCTGTGCGAGGGCGGTTTTCTGAAAGCCCGGCGCGATACTGTGCGTTTGCCCAACGGCGCCACCGCAACCCGCGAATACATCATTCATCCGGGGGCTGTCGTGATCATTCCGTTGCTGGACGACGATACTGTGTTGCTGGAGCGCCAGTTCCGTTATCCGGTGGGGCGTGAAATGCTGGAGTTTCCCGCCGGCAAGCTCGATCCCGACGAATCGCCGCTACAGTGTGCGCGGCGCGAGCTGCTGGAGGAAACCGGCTACACCGCCGGGCAATGGGCGAGTGCGGGCGCCTTGCATCTGGCGATCGCCTATTCCACCGAGATTATTCATATTTTCTTTGCCCGCCACTTGACGGCCGGCAAACAACAGTTGGATCAGGACGAATTTCTTGAACCTGTCGCCATGCCCGTCGCCGATGTTCTGCAGGCATGCCGCACCGGCCGGATTACCGATGCAAAAACGCTGTCGTGCGCCTTGTGGCTGCAAAATGTATATGAAGGACGCTGGTCGCTGGATTTTGACTAATTAGCACTAAATTGGTACTATATGGTCTGTGTTCCGCTGCGCCATTCGCAGCAGCGTCATTCACGGAGATCCCATTGCTGCGTATCAGCAAAATTATTGATTACGGCACCCTGGTGCTTACCCACATGGCCGGTGCGCCCGACCGGGTGTACAGTGCCGCCGATCTGGCCTCTACGCTGGGGCTGGGGCAGCCTACTGTCAGCAAGATACTGAAACTGCTGGGCCAGCACCAGTTGGTGAAAAGCAGCCGTGGCGCACGTGGGGGGTATACCCTGGGCAAACCGGCCGACCATATCAGCATTGCCCACATTATAGACGCTTTGGAAGATCAGCCCTTCGGCCTGACCGAATGCACGGCCCTGCCGGGTGCCTGCACCGTGGAATCGGGGTGCCATATCCGCACCAACTGGCAACGCATCAATGCCATTGTCCGGCGCACACTCGAAAACGTGACGGTTGCCGACATGATTCATCCATCCCTTGTTGAACATCCCATTACCCTGAAGCAGCCCCTGGTGGCCGACGCCGGAACCCACGAGGCATCATGCAATTCATGGAGTACCCGCAATTGAGCTCTCAACCTGAAACCACCAACGATCCCATCGAATCGTTCCTCGACAAGGAATATTCGGCCGGGTTCGTTACCAACATCGAATCCGATACTCTGCCAAAAGGGTTGACCGAGGACACCATACGCTTTTTGTCCGCCAAAAAGGGTGAGCCCGAGTTCATGCTGCAATGGCGGCTTGACGCCTACAGGCACTGGCTTACCATGGCGCCGCCCGAATGGGCACAGGTCAGTTTTCCGTCCATTGATTTTCAGGACATCAGTTATTACTCGGCTCCCAAAAGCAAGGAAAACGCCCCGAAAAGCCTCGACGAAGTCGATCCCGAATTGTTGCGTACCTACGAAAAGCTGGGCGTTCCCTTGCACGAGCGTGCCCGGCTGGCCGGTGTGGCGGTCGATGCCGTGTTCGACTCGGTGTCGGTAGCCACCACCTTTCGCAAGCAGCTGGCGGAAGTGGGGGTTATTTTCTGTTCGTTCTCCGAGGCCGTGAAAGAGTACCCCGATCTGGTCAAGGCTTATCTGGGCACGGTGGTTCCCCCCGGCGACAATTTCTACGCCGCGCTGAACTCAGCCGTGTTTTCCGACGGTTCCTTTGTGTTCATTCCCAAAGGCGTGCGGTGCCCCATGGAACTGTCCACGTACTTTCGCATCAATGCGCAAAACACCGGGCAGTTCGAGCGCACGCTCATCATTGCCGAAGAAGGTGCGTACGTCAGCTATCTGGAAGGCTGTACGGCGCCCATGCGCGACGAAAACCAGCTGCACGCCGCCGTGGTGGAGCTGGTCGCGCTCGAAGGGGCGAAAATCAAGTATTCCACGGTGCAGAACTGGTATCCCGGCGATAAAGACGGCAAGGGCGGTATCTACAATTTCGTGACCAAACGGGGCGATTGCCGTGGGGCGCGTTCCCATATTTCCTGGACCCAGGTGGAAACCGGGTCGGCCATTACCTGGAAATATCCCAGCGTCATTCTTCGCGGCGACGATTCCGTCGGCGAGTTCTATTCGGTGGCGCTCAGCAATCACCGGCAACAGGCCGACACCGGCACCAAGATGATCCACATGGGGCGCAACACGCGCAGCACCATCATCTCCAAAGGCATCTCGGCCGGGCACGGCAGCAATACCTACCGCGGGCTGGTGCGGGTTACACCCAAGGCGGAAAACGCACGCAACTATACGCAGTGCGATTCCCTGCTGATCGGCAGTCATTGCGCCGCCCATACATTTCCCACCATGGAAGTGCAAAACCCCAGCGCCAGTGTGGAGCACGAGGCAACCGCCTCGCGTATCGGCGAAGACCAGCTGTTTTATGCCATGCAGCGCGGCCTGTCGGCCGAAGATGCGGTCTCCATGATAGTGAACGGGTTCTGCAAAGAGGTTTTCAAGGAATTGCCCATGGAGTTTGCCGTTGAGGCACAGAATCTGCTGGGCGTGAGCCTGGAAGGCAGCGTCGGTTAAGGATCAATAAACATGTTAAGCATCAAGAATTTACACGCCAAAGTCGAAGAAAAGGAAATCCTGCGGGGCTTGAACCTTGAGGTCAAAGCCGGGGAAGTCCACGCCGTCATGGGCCCCAACGGCTCGGGTAAAAGCACCTTGTCGCAGGTGCTGGCCGGCCGGGAAGACTACACCGTGACCGAAGGGCAGGTGCAGTATCTGGACCAGAACCTGCTCGATATGTCCATCGAGGACCGTGCCCGCTCCGGCCTGTTTCTGGCGTTTCAGTATCCCATCGAAATCCCCGGTGTCTCGAACGCCTATTTTCTGCGTGCCGCGGTCAACGCGGGGCGGCGCCATCGCGGCGAGCCTGAGCTCGACGCCATGGATTTCCTCAAGCGCGTGAAAGCCGAAATGAAGGCCGTGGGCATGCGCGAGGAATTCCTTTACCGCTCCGTGAACGAGGGGTTTTCGGGCGGCGAAAAGAAACGCAATGAAGTGCTGCAAATGTCGTTGCTGGAGCCCCGGCTCGCCATTCTGGACGAAACCGATTCCGGGCTCGACATCGATGCCCTGAAAGTGGTGGCCGACGGGGTCAACCGCCTGCGTTCGCCCGACCGCGCACTCATTGTCATCACCCACTACCAGCGTTTGCTCGACTACATCGTGCCCGATTACGTTCATGTGCTTGCCGGCGGAAAAATCGTCCGTTCCGGAGGCCGTGAGCTTGCACTCGAACTGGAAGAGCGAGGCTATGGCTGGATAGACGACATCGCCGCCCAGGATCGCAAGGGGGTTTCAGCATGACCACCGCCGACTGGATCCGCGATGCGGTTGCGCGCCGGCAAGGTGATGCCGATCGCTCGCCCGCATGGCGCCAGGCGTTGCGTACGCGGGCGCTGGAGCGTTTCATGGCCGAAGGCTGGCCCACGTCGCGCCTGGAAAACTGGCGGCACACGTCGCTGGCGGTGCTCGACCAGCAAGCATTTACCGACATCCCCCAGAATGACGCTCAGGCCGCCCGCGCAGCGGTCGCCTTGCGTGGAACCGATGCCGGCCACTGGCTGGTTTTTGTCAACGGCCGCTTCGTGCCCGACGCGTCGCACATCGGTGCTCTGCCGGCCGGCGCCACCGTGTGTTCCGTCGCGCAGGCGTTGCATGATCAACGGCTGTCCGATGAGCTGTACGGCAGCGAATCGCTGGGATCGTCGGTGGTGGCGCTGAATGCGGCGCTAAGCACCGACGGAGCCTATGTGCACCTGAACGACGGCGTGTCGCTCGACGCGCCCGTGCACTGTGTTTTTGTAAACACCGGCGCCCAGGCGCTCAACGTGCCGCGCAACATCATTTCCCTGCAGGGCGGCGCACAAGCCACCGTGGTGGAACATTATGTGGGCCATGGCGACGGCGCCGGCCTGACGGCGGCCGTCACCCGTGGGCATATCGCCTCGCGTGCGCAGCTTACGCATGTGAAGCTGCAACAGGAAAGCGAGCAGGCCTGGCATCTGGGCTGGCTGGATATCCGCCAGGACCAAGGGTCGGTGTTCAATTCGCATTCCATGTCGTTTGGCGCGAAACTTGCGCGCCACGATATTACTACCGCCTTTGCCGACCCGCATTGTGAAACCCTGCTCAATGGCTTGTACTACGTGAATGGCCGGCGTCATGTAGACCACCACACCACCATCGGGCATCATCACCCGCACGGCATCAGCCGGGAATACTATCGCGGCATTCTCGACGACAACGCCCGTGGTGTGTTTGCCGGGCGCATTCACGTGGCGCCCGGTGCCGATAAAACCGATGCCGTCCAGCGATCCGACAGCCTGTTGCTGTCACGCCTGGCCCGCGCCGACGCCCGGCCCGAGCTTGAAATCTATGCCGACGATGTCAAGTGTGCGCACGGTGCCACCGTGGGCCAGATGGACGAAGACAGCCTGTTCTATCTGCGTTCGCGCGGCCTTGACCAACAACATGCGCGTCACGTGCTCACGTATGCCTTTGCCGCAGAAGCCATCGAGCGTATCGCCGATGCATCGTTGCGTGCCCGTGTCATCGCCGCCATTGGCAACCTGGCACCGCAAGGCATCCAGGAGGCCGTGGCATGAACGCACCCGTATCCGTCCAGCCGGCGCCGTCACTGGCGCGCTGTGCCCACGACTTTCCCATTCTTCATCACCCCGTGCATGGCAAGCGGCTGGCGTACCTGGACAACGGCGCCACTACGCAAAAGCCGGTGGCGGTCATCCGCGCCGAGGCCGATTACTACGAGCGCTCCAACGCCAACATTCATCGCGGCGTGCACTGGTTGTCGCAGCACGCCACCGATCTCTACGACCAGGGGCGCGAACGTGTACGCGGGTTGATCAATGCTGCGCGGGTACAAGAAGTCGTGTTCACGCGCGGTACCACCGAATCCATCAATCTGGTGGCCCACAGCTGGGGGCGCAACACCTTGAAAGCCGGCGACGAAGTGCTGCTCTCGGGTATGGAACACCATTCCAATATCGTGCCGTGGCAACTGGTGTGCGAGCAAACCGGCGCCCGGTTGCGCGTCATCCCGGTGACCGACTCCGGGGAACTGGACATGGACGCGTTCCGTTCGCTGTTGAACGAGCGCACCCGACTGGTCGGGGTGGCCCACGTATCCAAAGCCCTGGGAACGGTGAATCCCGTGACGGAAATCACCCGCCTGGCCCATGACGCCGGCGCACTTGTACTGGTCGACGGCGCCCAGGC
>JBFWLP010000063.1:0-20845 GCA_050252075.1 Burkholderiaceae bacterium
CACGCAGAGCGTACGGGTTCAGGAACTTTGAGAATTACCGCATGCGGGTCTTAGCCCAGTGCGGTTGGAACGGTGTGATTAACCGTGTCTAGTGAATGTGCCGTCCCCCGATAATGGGGTAGAGCCCCATACTCTTGCAAGTGGGCGACCTGTACGCGAACCGGGAGCGGCAGGCCGAGCGACCGTACCACGGCAACCCGACCTATGAACGGCTGCTGAACCCGTACCGGGTGATGGGGGTTTAGGGCACTGATGCCACGGGATGGTTTAGGGCACCTTTAGGGCACGACACGCCACAAAAGCACAAGGGCTTACAGCCGTTAAGCTGTAAGCCCTTGATTTAATTGGTCGGGACGGTGGGATTCGAACTCACGACCCCTTGCACCCCATGCAAGTGCGCTACCAGGCTGCGCTACGCCCCGAATTTTGCTGTGTTCAGCAAAGAAAGAAACTATACCATAAATTTTTCTGTTTTTGTGCCCAATGTCACCGCTAAAAAGAAAAATACCAACGGCCGGTTATTCGGCGGGTTTGGGTGACCAAATGGCGTAGCCGTTTTTACCGTTGGCTTTTGCCCGATACAGCGCTTCGTCGGCGCGGCGCAGCAGATCGCTGGCGGATCGCCCGTGCTCGGGCCACAGCGCAATGCCGACACTGGTGCCAATGTAGGTGGTAATGCCGTTCAGGTAAAACGGGCGCTCAAGCTCGCTGACCAGCTTTTCGGCCACCCGGCGGGCGTGCCGGTCGACCGACGGGCCTTCGATGACAATCACGAACTCGTCGCCGCCCATGCGGGCAACGACATCGTCGGCGCGCAATACCTGCCTGAGGCGCCCGGCAACCTGCTTGAGCAGCTCGTCGCCCGTTTCGTGCCCGTGGTTGTCATTCACATACTTGAAGTTGTCCAGGTCGGCAAACAGCACCGCAACGCGCAGATCGTGGCGGTCGGCGCGGTGTACGGCACGTTCAAGGTGTTCGGACAACAGGGCGCGATTGGGCAGGTCGGTAAGGTGATCGTGCAGGGCCAGACGTTTCAGTTCTTCCTCGTAGCGGCGACGTTCGGAGTAATCGGTGAACACCGCCACATAATTGATCCGGTTGTCGTGCTCGCGATGCACAGCCTTCAGGCTGAGCCACTGAACGAACTGTGTGCCGTTCTTGCGCGCGGCCCACAGCTCACCTTTCCAGCTGCCGTTGTGGCCAAGATCGGTGGTGATGCGCTGGAACAGCCCCGGACCGTAATGCTGGGTGGGAATGTTGAGCAGCAGGTCGATGGGTTGCAGCGTAAAATCGGCCGGCTGATAGCCGGTGAGCGTGGTGAACGACGGGTTGGCCGTCAGGATACGGCCTGTGGCGTCGAGAACGGCGATGGCCTCGTCCGCCTGCTCAACGGCGGTAACCATTTGTTCCAGGGCCTGTTCCAGCTTTTTGCGCTCGGTGATGTCGACATATTTGGTGAGTATGCAGGCGCGGCCGTTCAGCGACAGCGGTTCCATGCTGATGAGCATGGTGAACAGCTGGTCGCCCAGAATGTTCTGCACCTCGTGGTTGCGAACGCGCCCATGCAGGCGCAGCAGGCCAATGGTTTTTTCGCGTTCCTGGTAGTCGGGCCAGATGCCGACCTCGACCGACGTTTTGCCGTCGATGTCCTGCGCCGGCCTGCCCATTAAACGGTAAAACTCGTCGTTGCCGGTAATGATCTCGCCGGTGTCGAGATCGCTGATCAGCGCCGGAATGGGGCTGCAACGAAACACGAATTCCCACAAGCCTTCCAGAGACGGGTTGCGGACATCTTGCGCAGTAACGTTGAAGGCGCTTGCCGCGCTGGGCCCGGCAGGAGTGGGCGGCGCAGCGGGAAGGGTGGGCGACGCGGATAGCGGCATTGGGATCCTTGTGGGAATATTTCAGATGAAATAAGTATGCCCGCGACAGCATTGTTGTTATGAAGGGTAAGGCAAAATAATACAACCTGTAACCATGTCGGCGCAGCACGGGTTTACCCTTGCGCCTGTTAACAGGTGTTGGCCCGACAGCTTTTAGCCCACCTGGAACTCGGTTTCAGGGTAGCGCACCCGGCTGCGTTTCTGGGTGGCCAGCGAATACACCAGTGTAAGCGGGCCCAGGCGCCCGGCAAACATGAGCAAGGTTAGCACCGCCTGGCTGGGCACCGAAAGTTCAGGCGTGGTGTTTCGGCTGAGCCCCGTGGTGCTCACGGCCGATACGACCTCAAACAGAATGCTCACAAACGGCGTGCGTTCCTGTTCAAAAATGGTGATCAGCAGCACGCCGCCCAGCACCAGGGCCACCGTCACCAGCAGCAATGCCAGCGATTTTTGCACCGTATCCGAAGAAATGGACCGCTTGTACAGCACCACTTCCTTCTTGTGGCGAATATAGGAGTACACGGCGGCCAGCAACACCACAAAGGCCCCGATCTTTATGCCGCCGGCGGTACTGAGCGAACCGCCACCGATAAACATGAGCAACATGATCACCAGTGTGGTGCTGTCGTGCAGATAAGAGATATCCAGGGTGGCAAAGCCCGCCGTTCGCGAGGTAACGCTCAGCATCCAGGCAGACAGCACCTGCGTGCCCGGGGTTTGGTCGCCCAGGGTATTGGGGTTATTCACTTCCAGCAGCCAGATCATGGTGAAACCCAGCACATTCAGGCCCAGAGTGGCAAGCAGAACCACCTTGGTATAGGGCATGAGCGTTGCCCAGGCTTTCTTTTGCCGCAAATCGGCAATGACGGTGAACCCTACGCCCCCGAGAATAATGCAGGTGGTGACGGTCAGCACCGTGACCGGATCGCTGACAAACGGGGCCAGGCTGCCGGGAAAAAGCGAAAAGCCCGAATTGTTGAATGCCGAAATGGCGTGAAAGATCGCCCGGTGAATCAGCTCGGGCAGCGGGTATTCGCCCATCCACCACAGGCAGAACACCAGGGCGGCGCAAAGCTCGATAGTGAGGGAAATTTTCAGGACCGTGAAGGCCGTGCCGCGAATTTTCGTGACACTGGTCTGGTTGAAGGCTTGCAGCGCCAACGCCTGATGCTGCAGGCTCATGCGTTTGCCCAGGGTAATGGCCGACAGCACGGCAAACGTGACAAACCCCAAACCGCCCAGTTGCACCAGCAGGATCAGGACGGTTTGCCCGAACTGGGTGAGCACTTCGCCCGGTTCGATAACCGCCAGCCCCGTAATTGTCACGGCCGAGGTTGCCATGAAAAAAGCGCTGAACACGCTGATGGGCTCGCGGGCGGATATCGGCAACGACAGCAGTATCGTGCCCGCCAGGATCAGCACCAGAAACCCGATGACCAGCACGGTGGGCGGGCTGGCGCGCAGCATGCCGGTATGGCGGATGCGGGTATAGGTGGAGTAGCTGTACGAAGGAAGCCAGTTGCGCATGATGCGGGTTCGATGGGCGTGGGTGCGGATGCGTTACGCCAGTTTGGGAGCAATGGTTTTCAGGGCGCTGAGCTGGCCCAGAATGACGAGTATGTCTTTGGCACGCAACACGAATTCCCGTGGCGGGTGCACGGTGAGCTGGGTTTTGCGTTTGACCAGCAGTACATGGATGACATCGGGGTCCAGGGGCATGACATCGTTCAGGGGAACCCCGTCAAGGCGCTCGCTGACGTCGATTTCCACCACGAACTCGCCGTTGCCAATGGAAATGTAGTCGTTCACCATGGGGTAGCTTAGCGCTTGTGCGACCCGGATACCCATTTCTTCCTCGGGGTGAATGATGCGTTCCACACCGAGCTTGTTCAGAATCAGGTGCTGGGCGTGCGAAGTGGCCTTGACCCAGATGGTGGGTACACCCAGCGACTTCAGGTGCACCACGCACAGCAGGCATGCCTGGACATCTTCGCCAATGGCGACCAGCACCACGTCGTAGTTGTCCAGGCCCAGCTCTTCCAGCGCCGCCTGGTCGGTGACATCGGCGATAACGGCTTGTGTAAGCCGGTCGGCGTATTTGTCCACCACCTTGCCGCTGGTATCAATGCCCAGCACCGAGTGACCCATTTTCATGAGCTCCAGCGATGCCGCCGAACCAAAGCGACCCAGCCCAATAACCGCGAACTGTCCCATCGTAATTTCCTTGTGTGGCAGAGACTTAAATCGTGACTGATACAATAGTGAATTGCTAACCAGGTGCAAATTCTGGTACAAACCCTTATAGACGGGCAATCAATAGCTCGCAAGAAGTGCATTCTTCACTTCCCCTGAAACCGATTATCCACCGTAACTATGACCTCATTATTTGATCCCGTTCAGCTGGGTGCCCTTGCGCTAAACAACCGTATTGTAATGGCACCGCTCACGCGAAACCGGGCATCCGAGGGCAGGGTTCCCAACGATTTGATGCGCCGCTATTACTGCCAGCGCGCCTCGGCGGGCCTCATTATTGCCGAAGCCACCGCCATATCGCCGCAAGGCGCGGGATATCCCAGCTCACCGGGTATCTGGACCACGGCCCAGGTCGATGGCTGGAAAAAAATCACCCAGGCCGTGCACGACCGTGGCGGAAAAATTTTCCTGCAGCTCTGGCATGCGGGCCGGGTATCCGATCCCGAGCTGTTGCAAGGTGAAATACCGGTGGCGCCCAGTGCCATTCCCAGCAGCGGTCATGTGGTGTTGCTGCGTCCGAAACGTCCGCACGTGGTTCCCCGCGCGCTGCGCACCGAGGAAATACCGGGCATTGTGGCCGATTTTGCGGCGGCGGCACGGCATGCCAAAGATGCCGGTTTCGACGGTGTGGAAATTCATGGCGCCAACGGGTATTTGCTTGACCAGTTTCTGCAGGACGGCGCCAACAAGCGCACCGATGCCTACGGCGGCAGCATTGAAAATCGTGCCCGGCTGTTGCTGGAAGTGGTTGACGCCTGCAGCAGCATCTGGGGGGCGGGGCGCGTCGGGGTGCATCTTTCTCCTCGCCCCGGTGCGCACGGCATTTTTGATTCCAATCCGCGTGCTGTCTTCAGTTACGTTGCCCAGGCACTGGGGGAGCGTCGCATTGCATTCATTTGCACACGCGAATACGCGGGGCCCGACAGCCTGACGGGCACCATTCGACGGTTGTTTGGCGGGCCGGTCATTGCCAACGAGGGTTATGATCCGCAAACAGCCCGGCAAGCGGTTTCCACCGGCGAGGTCGATGCCATAGCGTTTGGCAAGGCCTTTATCGCCAACCCCGATCTGGTGGCGCGGCTGAAATCCGGAGCGGTGCTCAATACATGCGATAACGCCACGTTTTACACGCCGGGGCCGGCCGGGTACACCGATTATCCGGCGCTTCCCGACGAAATGACCAGTGTGGTCGAGGCATGCGCCTGAGCCGGGGTTAGCCAAGTGAAACCAGCACGTTCCATTATTTGGTTTGCCGCTCTGGCCGTTCTGGCGGGCTGCGCAGCCGGCACCCGCGCGCCGCAGGCCATGAATGAAAACTACACGGTGCCGCGAAATTTTCAGACAACGTATATGCGGGCTCAGCATCAAACCCTGGAGTGCCTGACGAATCGGTCGCGTTACGAGGTGTATGCAACTGTGGATTCGGCCATGCAGCGCGCCACGGTATTGGTACGTGACGCCGCCACGGGCAATGAAGTGGCGCGCACCGAGGTGCAGTCGCTTGATGCCCGGCACACGCAGGTAACGCATACGGCGGTTGGCGGGGATCGGTGGGGCGCTGCTGCCGTCGATGCCATGCGCCGCTCGATCATGAGCGACACAACCGTGTGCGCCACCTACCGTTAGCGGCGCCGGCGGCGACCGCGGGAAAATGACCTAGCTCGACGCCAGCTTTGCCTTGATGGCTGCCGACAAGGCCGACATATCGGCGCGGCCTGCCAGGGCGGCTTTTACCTTGCCCATCACCTTGCCCATGGCGGCAGGCCCGGTGGCTCCTTCCGATTGGGCCTGTGCAATGGCACTGGCAATTGCCGCGTCGATTTCTTCCTGGCCGGCGGCCTCGGGCAGAAATTCCTGCAGTATCGCCAGTTCGGCTTTTTCCTGTTGGGCGGTTTCGGTACGCCCGGCCTGTTCGAAGGCACTGATGGATTCGCGACGCTGCTTGACCTGTTTTTCGATGATGGCGGTTATTTCGGCGTTGGAAAGTTCGCGGCGTTCATCGACCTCTTTCTGCTTGACGGCGGCCTGAAGAAAGCGCAGTGTGCCCAGGCGTGCCGTGTCTTTGGCCCGCATGGCGGCCTTGACGGCGTCAGACAGTTGCGTCTTGAGCGTGCTGTCCATGATATTTCCCTGTAAAGCCTTTATTTTACTGAATGTTCCCTACGCCTGCTTGGGTGCAAGGCGGTGTGATGCCGCACTTTGGCCCAGGCCCGTTCAGCGAAAATCACGGCTGCAGGTATGAAGGCGGGGAATCAGATGGCTGAGATTGACCAGGCGTTTGGCCAGCAAGTGGCACACACCTTGCCGGCGTTGCCACACCCCGTACACGCCCAGCAAGCGTGCATTGACCAGTTCGTCGGCCTGCCGCCCGGCCAGATCGGCGTGAACAATGACATTCACATTGCCGGTTTCGTCTTCCAGGGTAACAAATACCGTGCCTTTGGCGGTTTGCGGGCGCTGGCGCCCGGTTACCAGGCCGCATGCCCGGGCCAGGCGACCCGGCGGAAAGCGGTCGTGCAAGTGGCTTGCCGGCGTGAAGCGGCGGGTATCCAGCAGGGCGCGTAAAAAGAATACAGGGTGCCGGCCCAGGGTCAGGCCCAGGCTGCGGTAGTCGTCGAGTGTGTTTTCTGCGGGCGATGGTTCGGGCAAGACCGGATTGCCGGTTTCCCGCAAGGGAACGGTGCGCAGCAACCCTGAATGGCCGGGGGTGGCCGCCTGCCAGCTGGCATGGCGACGGTGGGTAGTCAGCGATTGCAGGGCATTGGCCGCTGCCAGGGCGTTCAGATCGTGCTGTGACAAATGAACACGGCTGCGTAGATCGTGCAGGCTGGTGAACGGCCCGTTCCGGCGGGCGCTGTGCAGTGCCTGGGCACAGGCTTTGCCAAGCCCGCGAACCAGGTGCAGGCCCAGCCGTACGGCGGCCGGCCCGGTGCCGGGTTCCAGCGTGGTTTCCCATTGGCTGTCATTGACGGTGGGCGGCAGCACAACCACACCGTGGCGCCGGGCGTCTTGCACCAGTTGGCTGGGGGAATAGAACCCCATGGGCTGGGAGTTCAGCAATGCCGCCAAAAACGCCTGGGGCTCGTGGCATTTGAGCCAGGCGCTCAGGTAGGCCAGCTTGGCAAAGCTGGCGGCGTGGCTTTCCGGAAAGCCGTATTCCCCAAAGCCTTCCAGCTGCTGAATGATGGCATGCGCAAATTCTTCGGGGCAGTGATTGCCGGTCAGGCCCTTGAAGAGCCTTTCCCGGAAGGCATCGACCCCGCCGGTGCGTCGCCATGCGGCCATGGAACGGCGTAGCTGGTCGGCCTCGTCGGCCGTGAAGTTGGCCGCCTGGATGGCGATCTGCATGGCTTGTTCCTGAAAAATGGGAACCCCCAGCGTACGCTTCAGAATGTGTGCGATTTCCGGCATGGGGCTGTCGGCCGGTTCCAGACCCATGCGGCGGCGCAAATACGGGTGAACCATGCCGCCCTGGATAGGCCCCGGCCGCACAATAGCCACCTGCACGACCAGATCGTAGAACTGGCGCGGTGCCAGGCGCGGCAGCATGCTCATCTGGGCGCGCGACTCAATCTGGAACACCCCCACGGTATCCGCTTGCCGGGTCATGGCAAAGGTGGCTTCGTCGTGGTGTGGAATATCGTCCAGCCCGAAAGGAGCGCCCCGGCGCAGCGCGACCAGTTTCAGGCAGCGCTGCAGCGCCGACAGCATGCCCAGGGCCAGGATATCGATTTTCAGCAAACCCATGGCATCGAGATCGTCTTTGTCCCACTGAACCAGTGTGCGTTCGGGCATGGCGGCATTTTCCAGGGGAACCAGGCGCCCAAGCGCCGATTGCGCAATCACAAAGCCTCCGGGATGCTGTGACAGATGGCGCGGGAAGCCGAGCAGCGTGTGGGCCAACGCCGCCCATTGCACCGTTCGGTGGTCGGCGGGATCCATGCCGTGTTCGTGCAGGCACTGCAGGAAATTGTGCTTGCTGACCCAATGCAGGTGTGATTTGGCAACGGCGTCGATGATGTCGGGATCGATGCCCAGCGCGCGGCCGCTGTCGCGCAGGGCGCTGCGCGTGCGGTAGGTAATGACGACGGCCGCCAGTGCCGCACGATGGCGCCCGTACTTGCGATACACATACTGAATGACCTCTTCGCGCCGCTGGTGTTCGAAGTCGACATCGATATCGGGCGGTTCCTTGCGTGCCTGGCTGATGAACCGGGCGAACAGTGTATTGCCGTTTTCAGGGTTGACCTCGGTAATGCCCAGGCAGTAGCACACGGCGGAATTCGCCGCCGACCCGCGCCCCTGGCAGAGAATGTCTTGGGAGCGGGCGAACTGGACGATGTCGTAGACCGTCAGAAAGTAGGCTTCGTAGTTCAGCGAGGCAATGATGGCCAGTTCGCTTTCGAGCTGGCTGCGCAACCGTGAGCTGATTCCGTGGGGGTACCGGCGCTGCGCCCCGGCGTATGTTTCCTGGCGCAAATACGAGCGAAGCGTATGCCCCTCGGGAACGATTTCATCGGGATAGCTGTAGCGGATTTCATCGAGGGAGAAATGGCATTGCCGCGCGATATGAACGGTTTCGGCCAGCAAGGCCTGGGGAAACAGCCGCGACAGCCGGTAGCGGTTGCGCAAATGATGTTCGGCATTCGGGTACAAGGCGTAGCCGCATTCATGCACCGGCTTCTTCAGCCGCAAGGCGGTGAACGCATCGTGAACCGGCTGGCGCGAACGCACATGCATTTCCACCTGCCCGCAGGCTACCCGGGGTAGCCTGAAGTGTTCCGCCAGCGTTTCCAGCAACCTGAAATGGGGCAGGTCGTGGGGCAGATGGCGCAGGCTTGTTCCCAGCCACAGGCGCCCGGGAAAGGTGTGGGCCAGGAAGGCGACGGGTTCTTGCAAGGCAAGGGCCGGCGTGCCCGGTGCGGGGCGGAAAATGACCAGGCAATCGGGAAGCCCCGCCAGATGGCTGTAGGGGGCCGGGGGGGTGGCGCAGATCGTTCAGGTCGAGCTGATAGTGTCCTTTCGGGCGGCGCCCGCGGGCCAGGGTGATGAGCTGGCTGAGATTGCCGTAACCGTGCGCCGTGGTGGGAAGGATAATAAGGTGGTGATGATCAATGACAAAGCGGCTGGCGGGAATGAGTTTCAGGCCGTGCTTGCGGGCGTGTGTCCAGCCACGGACAATGCCGGCCAGCGAGGCTTCGTCGGCCAGTGCCAGGGCCTCGTAACCGGCCTGGGCGGCGCGCTCGACCAGTTCCTCAGGATGCGAGGCGCCGCGTAAAAAGCTGAAATTCGACAAGCAGTCGAGTTCGGCGTAACGGGGGGGAGCATCTGGAGCCATGGGGATGTTTCAGGCAAAAATGCCATGCAGAAACCAGACAGGGCCTGCCGGGTCGTGTACGCCGGCCTGATGGCCATGGCGTTGCCGGTAGATCCAGTAACGTGTTCCTCGGGTGTCGTGTGCCACGAAATAATCGCGCTGCTGGTGGCCCTGTGCCTGCCACCAGCCCGACTCGATGCGCTCGGGGCCTTGTTCCAGAAACAAGGGGGTGCCCTGGTAACAGGGGCGATTGGAGCGTATGGCCAGTGTGACAGGCTGGGGTAGCAGCCAGAAGGGGCGTGATGACGCGGGCAGTACGGGTAATGGCAAGGCCGTAGAGCGGCGAACGGCGCAGGCGGTGGACCAGTGATTGGCCTGCTCGGGAAGGTAATGGGCCTGCGGGGCCGGCACTTGCAGGGCGTCGTGCCCCAGGCGTGCCCGCAGAAGGTCGAATACGTGCGATTCCTGTTCCTGCTGTTGGCCGGCCGTAGGAAAAAGCGAGGTGTTGATGGTGCGGCGAGGTTCGGTGTGCGAAATGAAAAGTTCCAGCCCGACCACCGTATCGGCCAGTTCATGACGTGGCAGTTGCTGTTCGAGAAGCGCCATGAAATGGGCGGGAAGCCACCCTGCACGGGTGCGCCGGATCGTGATCATGGATGCCGGATGGGCGTGTCGGCCGGGGTGATACAGCAAGCGCAGCAACAGGCAGTGCGTTGCCAGCTGATGCTGGAAAAGCCATTGGCACGCCTGCTCGACCAGCGGGGCAGCCTGGGCAAGGAGCGCCGGGGCGTGCGTGATGTGGATATCGGTGCTATGGCGCAGGTGCAGACGGTTGTGGGGTACAAACCACCCATCGGGTGAGGTGGTGGTTTGCACGGTAAGGTGGTGCCGGCCGAACAAGGCGTCAAGGGCGCGCATGAAGGCGGGGCTGGTGCGTTGTTGCAGACCGGCCCGTGGCAGGCTGAGCAACTGGCCCAGCGTATGGCAGCCCAGGCTGTGCAGCCACGGCAGGTAAGCCTGGGCGGCGGGGAAAAGATCCAGGGGCAAGGGCGCCGCCCGGCGAGCCAGCGTGGCAGGCTGAATGACATGGCGCGGATGGCCGGCCGGCAGGCCGGCCAGCAGGGCCGCCCCGGATTCGGTGGGTGCCATGCCGGTGCTCATGCCGGGCGGGCCGTTCTTGAGTGTGCGGGCCGTTCGCCGTATACGATGCAGCAACGCCAGTGGCCCTTTGAACAGGGAAAGGCTGGCGTGGATGTTCAGCGCCAGCCCGTGGCCGGGGTGGATGGCGACCAGGGGGGTGTAGTGCCACATGGCCCCGGCCATTGCCTGCCATTGGGCCGGGGTGGCCTTGGTACTGTAAAGATAAACCCACAGCGCCATGGTGTGTTCAGCCGGTAACCGCAGAAGAGGCGGGCGAGGCGCCCCGTGCAAGAGATGGCGCAAGAGCCGGTGACGGGCCGGGCATGGTAGCCTGGGTTGCCGAGGGATGCCCGCCCGGGCAGGCGGGAAAGGCATGGCCGGCGTCATCGTTCAAGCAAAGCAGTAGTGGACGGTCGTGCAACGGCCCGGCGCGTTTCACGATATGCAGCATTAAACCGTTCGGATGGGGCGCCAGCGCCAGCCGCAGCGGCGCGGCACTGGCGGTGCGTGCGGCCGATAGCGGGCGCAGCACGACAAACAGGGTGGTGCTATGGCGTGCCGCCAGTTGCAGCTGGCGCAGGGCGGCCGGCCGCAATGATGGTGCCCAGCAGAGCAGGGCGCCGCAGGTGTTGTGCTGTAAAAGTAACTGGGCCGCCCATACCAGATTGCCGGCCGACCGGGTGTGTATGCACAGTACGTGCTGTTCATTGATTTCCCAGTTGCTCAGGCACTGTATGTTGGGCGGCATGGGCGGGTCGAGCAATGCAATGCGCCGGGATAGGGACAGTTGCTGCAGCGCGGGCTTGAGCAGCTGCAGTTCCCCGCTGCCGTTGTGCGGAAGCAGGCATTCAATGAGCGCGCCAAGCGGCCAGCCCAGACCGGGCAGCTCGTTGTCCAGTGCCGGGTGCCCGGTACCCAGTACCGGGCCGGCGGGGCGCGCCAGCCGTGTGCCCCGCCAAAGCGCGGGATGAATGTGTTCGGGCGATGACACCGTTGAAGAACGTGAACAGATAGCCATGGAGTGCCGCCTGACAATGGCAAGGAAAACGGGGTAAGAAAAACAGAACAAAGAAAACAGGGGAAGGAAAGTGCAGCAAAGAAAATTCAAAATACTGTTTAAATATACAGTATTTTGAATCGGCAATCCAATCAAACTGCGTTATCCTAGAAAGCTGGATCATTAACTTTTTTTAGATCGTGCCGGTACAGTTGCCGGTGCGCCGGCGCCTATGGTTACCGACCTTACAAACTCTTCGCCCGCCCAGCCTTTGGTGTTCATTCCGCGCCAGGGTAAACCGCAGCAATTGTTCGTGTTGCTGCACGGCGAAAATGCCGTTCCCGGCCAGCTGTTCCCGCTGGCCGATGCCATCAAGAGCAGGTTTCCCCAGGCCGTGGTGTTCATGCCTTGTGTCGCCCACGGGGAAGCGGCACAGCATGCCGCGCTGTTGGGGCATCTGGTGGAGCAAGTGCGCCATTTGCAAAAACATTACCAGTTGTCAGGTCAGCAAACCGCATTGGCCGGGTTTTCGAACGGCGCCAGCCTGGCCCTGGAAGCCAGCCATGCCCGGCACGATCTGGCCGGCAGGGTTCTGGCATTTTCGGGGGTTTACCGCGAATTGCCGCAAACCGTACCGCCTGCCACCTTGTTTCATTTTTTTCACGGTGAAGACGATACCCATGTGTCCGTTGAACAGGCCCGGCTTTCCATTGAACACCTGGCCGACCGCGAAGGCGACGCCACACTCGATATTGCCGCAACCCTGGGGCATGAAATGCACCCCGCCCTCATCGAGCAGGCCATGGTGCGCCTGACAACCTGTGTGCCGTTACGCAGCTGGGAAGAGGCGTTGGCGTCGCTGAACAATCCGTCGCGAAATACCGACCGCGGGGTGCTGGCGCCCATTCCCCCCGATCGCACCGTGCACTAGCCGACTTCCAGGTGAAATGGCCAGTCGTTGCGCTCTGTGGGCTCGCCCTGCGGGTTATAGGTGAGCTCACTGAAAAAGGCCCGGCCGCTGCGGTGAACTGCCACCAGCGTTGAGCATCGCGTGCCGTAGTTGGGGCTGACAATAAACGGGCTGCTCAGCAAGCGCTCGCGCTCCAGGCTAAGCCCTGTACTGGGCAAGGCATGGTCGTCGGCCGGTGTGTCGTCGCGAAGAATGGCAAAAATATCGGGCGCCATTGCCGGCAGGTCGTGAAGGGGCAGGGCATCCAGCGCGGCGCGCAGGCGCTGCGCCTTGGGCCATGGGGTATTGAGCAAATGGTTTGAAACCACATGGCGCCCGCTGGCCAGGGGTTG
Source organism: Burkholderiaceae bacterium (assembly GCA_050252075.1). Taxonomy (GTDB): domain Bacteria; phylum Pseudomonadota; class Gammaproteobacteria; order Burkholderiales; family Burkholderiaceae_B; genus JAAYGT01. Next base: position 12,893 of record JBFWLP010000063.1, read on the forward strand.
GGCATGGTCCGGCATGGCGCGATTGCTGACATAAAACGCCCTGACCGCCGTGCGCAGCGGTGAACCATCGGGGGCGCATTCCCCCAGAATCAGGTTGAACCCGTTGTAACGCCCGGCCTGTTCCGCCACCTGGTGTGCATAAGCGGCGGCCGTATCGCCGCCTTGCAGAAATTCCCGCGCAAGATCACCGCGTGAGGGCGCGTCGGCCTGTTGCCGGTGAGGGTCGCGGTAGTTGGTGATAAGCGCGAACCGGCCTGTTCGTGTCAAACCCAGCCAGGTACCGCCGCCCTGATCGTCGATGCCGGCAATAACGGCCGGGGCATGGGGCCAGAATCCGGCCGGCTGTGCCGGACGGGCATGGAATTCGTCGCGGTTGGCGGCGATGAACAGCGGCCATTCGGCGTGGGCGTTCACAGCCAGGTAGGCAATGCACATAGCGCTGCCGCCTTACAGCATGGCCAGATGCGTGGGTTCGGAGGTATCGGAGGCCGGCGCTTTTTCGACCAGGGTGCGAATGCGTATGGCATCGCCGATACGCGAGTACCGGCCGCTGGCGTTCAACAGAACGATGGCGACGTCTTTGTTGTCGATTTCGGTGAGCATGACCAGGCATTGCCCGGCTTCATTGATGAAACCGGTTTTGGAGATCTTGATTTCCCAGTCGGGTTTGGAAACGAGCCGGTTGGTGTTCTTGTACACCAGCTGACGCCCCGAGTTGACGGCAATGGTGTGCTGCTCGTTGGTGGTGTAGCGCTGGATGACGGGGTGGCGGTTGACGGCCACAAGAAGCTTGACCAGATCGCGTGGCGATGACACGTTGTCGCTGGACAGGCCGGTGGGTTCGACAAAGTGGCTTTGACGCATGCCAAGCGCCCGGGCTTTGTCGTTCATGGCGCGAACAAAGGCCGGCAGGCCGCCGGGATAATGGCGCCCCAGGGCGTGGGCGGCGCGATTTTCGGACGACATGAGCGCCAGGTGCAGCATGTCGGCCCGGGTGAGCCGGGTGCCTACCGGCAGGCGTGACCGTGAAAATTTCACGCGATCGATGTCATCGTCGGTGATGGACAGCATTTCGTTCATGTTCTGGCGGGCGTCGGCCACGACCAGGGCTGTCATGAGCTTGGAAATAGACGCTATGGGGCGGATATCCTGGCTGTTTTTTTCGTACAGGACATCGTCGGCGTTGATGTCGAGCACATAAACGACTTCGGCTTCCAGATGGGGCTGCGCCTGGCTTGCCCCGGCAAAGCTGATGGCAATGGTTGCGCTGATCGCGCACAGCGTGCCAAGGGCATGGCGTTTCAGCAGCGAGAAAGTAGTGGAATAGGCCATAGACAGCACGGGGTTATTAAGCAATTTTTCCGCTATCGTAGCAGAAAAATTCTCTTTTTTATTAGGTGGTTACACGTATTTTTTAAATATTTTCTAGGTTTTTCCGGTGCATGGCGCCGATGGCGGAAAAATCACTGTTTGTTTATGCAGTGGTCAGGCGGCGTGCCCGCCAAAGCAGCGTGAACACAATGGCAACATTCAGAAAATTCCACAGCAGGCCGTTCAGGAAGGCGATCTGGTAGCTGCCGGTCAGGTCATGCAGCGCGCCCGACAGCCAGCCGCCAAGCGCCATGCCCAGCTGGGTTGCCATCATGACCATACCGGTACGCGCACCCACGTCGCGCAGCGGGAAATGTTCCCGCACGATCAGTGCGTAGGCCGGTACGATGCCGCCCTGAAACAGGCCGAACAGGCCGGACACCACATACAGCGATACAAGATCCGAACTGACCAGGTACATCAGCAGGGCAACACCTTGCAACACGAAACCCAGCAGCAACGTGCGCAAGCCGCCGATGCGGTCCGAGATATGGCCCGACGCCAGACGGCTGACTATACCCAGGCCCAGCATCAGGGCCAGCATTTCGGCGCCCCGGGCGGCGCCGAACCCCAGGTCGCCGCAATACGCCACAATGTGCACCTGCGGCATGGACATGGCCACGCAGCAGGCCACCCCGGCCAGGCACAGTAATTTTTGCAATGTGCCCGGCGCCATGCCCAGCGGACGCTCGGGGTTGTTGCGGGCGATTTCGGCCAGGAAAGTTGCCCGGGTGGCTCGCGCCGGTGCCGCTGCGGCCTGTTGCGCTTCCAGGTTGGGCGGACGGCGCCGGTACATAATGGACAAAGGCAGCAGTGTTGCCAGCCCGAACGCACCGATCAGGGCATAGGTGGTTCGCCAGCCGAAGTGGTCGATCAGCAGCTGCATGACGGGCGGCCACACTGTTCCCCCTACGTACAGGCCGCTCATGCACACGGCCAGTGCGATGCCGCGGTGCCGGGAAAACCATTGCATGCTGTCGGCCACCACGGGGGTGAATGTACCGGCCGAACCCAGCAACCCGATCAGTACGCCCTGATAAATCATGAATTCCGTGATGCTGCCGGCAGCCCCGGCGCCCATGAACCCCAGGCTCAAACCCAGCGCACCCGTTATCAACGCCGCCAGCGTGCCGAAGCGATCCGATATTTTTCCCATGAGCACGCTGCCCAGGCCAAAGCCCAGCATGGTGACGGTATAAGGCAGCGAGGCAACGGAGCGGCTGATGCCGAAGTCTTCCTGGATCTGGGGCAATACGACGGTGGGGGAGTACATGCCCGCCGAACCGATCGTCATGATCAGCAACGACACCAGCAGACGGCACCAGGCGTAGCGTGATTCCATAGATTCAGTGCGGTGGGAGGGCGTCTTCATGCTGCGTATTGAACCTCAAAATGTGACAGAAGTGTACGAAAAGAGTGTAGGTTTCGCGTTATTCTAGAAAAATGGTCCGTTTACTCTTTTTCATGGCGTTTGTTCACCAATGACGATTCCGGCAGTTCCATTGACCTCTATGCCCGACCCGGCCCTTTTTGATCGGGTGAATGCCAGTTTCAGCCGTCAGGGGCTTATGCGGCACCTGGGTGTGCAGCTGCATGCCGTGGAGCCGGGGCAAGCGATTCTGCGATTGCCGTTCGGCCCGGGCGTCACCCAGCAGCATGGCTATTTTCACGGCGGTGCCACCGGGGCCCTGGCCGATACGGCCGGCGGCTATGCCGCGTATACCGTGTTCCCGGAAAACAGCGCTGTCATGAGTGTGGAATTCAAGATCAATTTTCTGGCTCCGGCCCAGGGCGACTACCTGGAAGCCGTGGGGCGCGTTATTCGTTCCGGCCGTACCCTGACCGTTTGCCAGGTTGATGTTTACGGCGTCAGCCCCGAAAAACGCTCGCATGTGGCCATGGTTCAGCAAACACTGGTGTGCCTGCCCGACGCATCAAACCCGGGTTGACGGTGAACCACGGGCCTTGTTCATGATATTGTCTTAATCCTTCCGTTAATTTCGCCCCTCATGACCACCCGTTCACCCCCCACGTCTACGCACCCGAATGCACCTACCGTAGCCCGGGCAACGCAACCGGTTCATGCCGAGTCCGGGGTTGAGCCCGTTGCCGTGCGCCAGTCTTCGCGCCAGCCTGTACTGCCCGCGTATTTGCTGGCCCGGTGGCTGCTGGTGCTGGTGGTTGCCATTGGCCTGTACTTTCTCAGTGGCTTTCTTGTGCCGGTGCTGGCGGCGCTTATCATTTGCCTGGCCAGCTGGCCCCTGTATCGCCGCCTGCTCAATCATTGCGGGGGCAACACCACGGTGGCGGCCTCGGTGGCGCTGGTCACCGTCATTATTGTGCTCATTGTGCCGTTATCACTGGCGCTCAGCTATGCCATTCAGGAAGCCAGCAGTTTTATTTCGTGGGCGCTTGCGGCCAACCGCGACGGTGTGGCTCCGCCCGACTGGGTGGTTTCCCTGCCGCTTGCCGGCCCCTGGCTGGCCGAGCACTGGCACAAGTACCTGGGCGAGCCGCATGCGCTGGGTGCCGTGGTTGAAGCCGTCAGCGGCGAGCATCTGGGCAATATTTATCGCATGCTGGTGTCGGCCACCGGTGATATCTTCCGCCTGTTTCTAACGGTGGTCTTCATGCTGATCACCCTGTTCTTCATCTACAAAGACGGTCTGCGTATTCTGGGGCAACTGGATATCGTGGGGGAACGTATTTTGCCCGGACGGTGGAAGCGTTTTTCACGTGTGGTCCCGGCAACGGTCAATTCCACCGTGACAGGAATGGGGCTCATCGCGCTGGGCGAAGGGGTGGTACTGGGGGTTGCCTACTGGATCGCAGGGGTGTCGTCACCGGTTCTGCTGGGGGTGGTTACCGCATTCATGGCCTTGATACCCGGCGGTGCGCCGCTTACCTTTACCCTGGTGTCGTTGTATCTGGTCGGCTCCGGCGAGGCCATCGCCGGCATTGGTTTGTTCGTGTGGGGCACCGTGGAACTGTTCATCGTCGACAAAACCTTGCGGCCGCGGCTGGTGGGCGGCCCGGTCAAGCTGCCGTTTCTTCCCACCTTTTTCGGCCTGGTGGGCGGGGTGAAAACCATGGGCATCGTGGGGTTGTTCATCGGCCCCGTGCTGATGGCCTTGCTGGTGGCCATCTGGCGCGAGTGGATTCACGAAGAGCGCGACGAACAATGGGAAACCCAGGCAGCCCGCCGCCAGCCCGTCACCGGGCAGGGGCCTTCCTGAACGCCATTGCGCCGTCGAACCGTACGCAGGTGGTTCAAGTGGCGCACACGCGGTTGCGACCGGCTTGTTTCGCGTTATACAGCCGGTTATCGGCCAGCATGATCAGCTCGTCGATGGTTCCGGCCTCGCCGGCCTGAGCCACCCCGGCGCTGATCGTCTGGGTCAGGTCTTTTGTCAGCGTCATGCCGCCGGCCACTGTTTGCCGTATGGAATCGGCCAGTATTACAGCGCCCGACCGATCGGTTTCGGGGCAAATGATCAGGAACTCCTCGCCCCCCCAGCGCCCGAATATATCGGTTTTTCTCAGGCGGCCGGCCACGGTTTGGGCAAACCGCTGCAGGATTTCATCGCCGGTGTGGTGTCCGTAGGTGTCGTTCACCGCCTTGAAATGATCCAGATCGATCAGAACGATGGATAAAGGCCGTTGGTACCGTTTGGCCTGCTGGAAATGATGGTGCAGGGCGGTATCCAGATGATGACGGTTGAAGGTGCCGGTCAGTTTGTCGGTGATCGATAATTCCTGCAGCAGGCGGTTTTTTTCGCGCAGTTCGTGTTCGGCGGCGGCCAGCCGCTGGTTGGCTGTTTGAATGCGCTTGTTCAGGTGGCGCAGGTGCAGCAGGTAGGCCAGCAATGCGGCAAAAAGAAACCCGGCAATCGCGGCTACGGGCAGCAGTTTTATCCAGGGGAAGGGCTCGTTCACGCGCAGGGTGACCCAGCGGTTCTGGATATCGTTGTGGGTAAGCGGCTCAACCGATGCCAGTGCCTTGTCAATGGCGCTGCGCAACAAGGGCCAGTCGTCGCGTATTCCCATGGCCAGATCAAAAGAATAGGGCGTCTGGCCGGATATTTTCAGGTTGGCCAGGCCTTCGGCCTTGATCAGGTGGGTGACGGCCGCCAGGTTGTCGACAAAAGCGAACAGTTCACCGGCCGCCAGTGCCTTCAGGCCGGCCCGGGTACTGGGGTAAGGCTTGAGCGTGAGCAGCGGGTAGTGGCGCTTGAGCATTTCATCGGAAGCATAGCCGCCCACCACCCCGATGGCCTTGCCCTTGAGCACGCCGATGTCGGGAATGAAGTCCTGGTCGGTGCGTGTCACCAGCACCATGGGTGACCGTATATAGGTTCGGGTGAACGTCAGGTATTCACGCCGGTCCGGCGTGGCGGCGGCCGATGGAATCAGATCGATCTGCTTGTCGCGTGCCGCTTGCAGCAAGTCGCTCCAGGGCAGGTCGGTGCGGATGGCAAATTCTATTCCCAGGCGGTCGGACAGCAGTTCCAGGTAGTCGGCGGCGATCCCGTGAAAATTGCCCTGGTCATCAAAAAACTCGAACGGCGGCCAGCCCTGCAGCTCGATACCTGTCTGGATCGGACCAAGGTTGGCCAGGAACTCGCGTTCCTGGGGGGTGAGCTCAAAGTTGCGCCGTGTGGACGATTCATGAATGAAGCCGTTGCCGTTGGGGGTGGCGCCCGCGATCAGGTTCAGGCTTTTCAGGCGGTTCTGAATGTACTCCACCCGGCCGGCATCAATCTCGCCCAGCGGAATGGTATGGCGTGATACCAGGGTGCTGATGCCCAGCGCCTCGTGCATGAGCGCCGCACGTGATTTTTTCTGGGTGTTGTACTTGCCGTAAACCAGCTCGACCATTTCTTCAAGATTGTTCAGGGCGTAATCCCAGCCCCGGATCACCGCGCGCCGCATGGCCGCAACGCGGGCAGGGTGGTCGGCGGCTTCGCGGCGGCTGGTGAAAAGCATGTCGCCGTACAGATCCAGGCCGTAATGGCGCGGATTGATAATATTCACTTCGTGACCCATTTCGCGCAATACGTAAGGTTCGTTGGTCACATAGATGGAAATGGCGTCGATGTCGCCGTTGATCAGGCCTGCAATGCGTTCGTCCCAGGTCATGCGGGTGAGGCCGCTTTTCATCACCCCCTGTTCGGCCAGCATGGCAAGAATGTCGATGCCGTCGGAGTCGTTCTCGTAAAACGCCAGACGTTTTCCCGTCAACTGGCGTGGCGTTTTTATGCCGGAATCGGCTCGCGTCATGACGGCGTTGGCCGAGTGCTGCATGATGGCCGCTACCAACACAATGGGCGCCTGGTTGGCATGATGCAGAAACAGGGCGGAATCGGCTACACCGTACTGGGCCTGACCCGAAAGAACCTGGTCAACCGTGTTTTGGGTAAGGTCTCGTTCCGCCAGAATGACGTTCAGCCCTTCTTCGCGGAAAAAACCTTTTTCGAGCGCGGCGTAGTAGCCTGCAAACTGGAACTGGTGCAGCCACTTCAACTGAAGGGTGACGGCTTCCCGTGCGTGCGCCTGCCCGGGCAGCATGCCCAGAATGGCCCAAAGCAGTAATGCGAAATAACAAGACCAAGCTTGTCGCGCAAAGCAACGGGAAAGCATAGGGTGGCGCGGTCAGTTGCGATGGGCGATTTTAACAAAGTTCAGTTACTTTCATAGATAAATTTGATGTGTTTTTTATGTTAATAATGAATAGATGATTTTTTGGTTTTTCCACCCTTGTCGATTTATCCGGATTGGCCGGGTATGATCCGGCCATCTTGTTCACTTGCCAAGGTAGCCATGAAGCCTTCTGACACCCTCATTCTTTCCGATCCACTTTTTCCCTTGCAGTGGCACCTGCTCAATCAGGGGACGACGCCGGGCAGCATCGCGGGCTACGACATCAATGTGGTGTCCGTCTGGCCGGACTACACCGGGCGGGGCGTTCTTGTGGGTGTCCTGGACGATGGCATGGACAACACCCACCCCGATCTCGTTGACAATTATCGGCCCGACCTGGCGTGGGATGTAAGCCTGGACATACCGGGAGCTGCAGTCCAGACCAGTGACGACGAGCACGGGGTCGCCGTTTCTGGTCTGGTGGCCGCCACCGCCAATAACGGCATCGGTGGCGCAGGCGTGGCGTGGGGGTCCCAGTTCACCATGTATCGCATGGCCTTCGAGGCCGATGACGTCCTGCCATTACTGCTGTCCAGTTTCCAGAAGGCGGTCGTCAGGAAAGTGGCCGACGGGGTGCAGGTGTCGGTCAACAGCTGGGGGCCGGGTTTCATGCTGAACGACCGAGCAACATCCGACGCCTTCCTGGCGGCAGGACGCTATCTGGCGCAAGAGGGCCGCGAAGGCTTGGGGATTGCTGCTGTTTTCGCGGCAGGAAATGACCGCGAAGCCAAGATGAATACCAATTACGACCCCACGGACAAGTCTCCGTGGCATATCGTGGTTGCGGCCAGTAACCAGGCGGGCGGCACTACGACATTCTCCACACCGGGCGCTTCCATACTCATTTCCGCGCCGGGTTCCGACCCCGACAGCATGGTCACC
>JBFWLP010000064.1:0-19467 GCA_050252075.1 Burkholderiaceae bacterium
AACTGGATGGTAAGATTGGCGGTCGATATCACTTAGCGTGGTTCCAACAAAAAGAAAGATTAACCCGCTAGTGTACCAAGACCGTGTCAGGAATGTTCCTGCAGTACCAGATGCGCCATGCCCTTTTCGGTGGCTATCCCTACTTTGCGGCCCACCGGCAGTGTGGCCTTGACCTTCACATGGCCATAAGGCAGGCCGGTGACCACGGGCACTTTGACATGGCTGCGCAACCATGCCACCACCGAGGGCAGATCAAAACCATTGTCATGAGCGGCCAGCTTGTAATCGGTGAACCTGCCCAGCACAATGGCACTCTGTTTTTGCAGGATACCGCCATGCCAAAGCTGGGTAAGCATGCGTTCGATGCGAAACGGATGCTCGGCAATGTCTTCCAGGAAAAGTATCCCCCCGGGCAGATCCGGCATATAGGGCGTTCCCACCAGCGAGGCAACCATGGCCAGATTCCCGCCCCAGAGTACGCCCCGGGCGTCGACGGGATCGGCGTCGTCGGTTTCGAAACTGAGAATCTCGAGTTCGTGCCACATGGCTTCTGTGAACAGGGCCAGGGTCAGGTCGTCGGGTTTCTTGGCACCGAAGTCATACAGGGCGGTGGGGCCCGCAAAGCTGACGGCTCCGGTCTTGGCCAGCAAGGCCAGACTGAAGGCGGTGAAATCACTTTGCCCGATAAAGGTTTTACCGCTGTCGGCCACGGCCTGCCAGTCGATGAATGGCAAAAGGCGGCTCAGGCCGTATCCGCCGCGGGTGGCCATGACAACAGGATGCTTTTGCTTCAGGGCGCGCGCGATTCCGGCCAGCCGCTGCCGGTCGGTGCCCGCAAAACGCTCGTGCACGGCCAGCGCAGCCCGATCCACCGTGGTTTTGAACCCCAGGCCCGCCAGACGGGTACGGGCAAGCTCCAGAACAGCAGGGTCCGGCACTGCGCCCGACGGCGAAATGAGATAAATGCCGGTGGGTGCGGCAACCGGAGGGTGCCCGTGGGCGTGACCGGACGGTTCGGCGGGCACAACGTTCTTCTGGGTCATAGCGGTTCTTTCAGGGATAAGGGAGTATCGGTTTCAGTGGCGAGCAGCTTCTTGCGCCCGGCAAGCTCGGCGCGGCGACGGCGAAAAAAACGGCGCAGCACCTCGCCGCATTCGTGGGCAAGCAAGCCGCCCTGAACCTGTGTGTGATGATTCAGCTGGGCCGACAGGTGCACCGGCAACACACTGCCGCAGGCCCCGGTTTTGGGATCGGTGGCTCCGAACACCACCCGCCGCAACCGGGCATGCAACATGGCGCCAAGACACATGACGCAAGGCTCAAGCGTAACGTAAAGGGTCAGCTCGGGCAGACGGTAGTTGCCCAGCTGTGCGGCCGCCTGACGCAGGGCGACGATTTCGGCATGCCCGGTAGGGTCGTGATCGGTAATGGTGCGGTTGCACCCGCGCCCCAGCACCTGCCCGGCGGCGTCCAGTACCACGGCGCCCACCGGCACCTCACCCATGGCCTCGGCATCGGCGGCCTGCTGCAGCGCCAGACGCATGGCGTACTGATCCTGATCGGAAAAAACCGCATCGGGCTCGTAAGGACCGGGCATGAGCACTGACACCTTAGCCGCCGTAAGTGCGGGTATTCAGGGCAATGCTGGAGGCCAGGCTTTCAACGGCCTCTTCGAGCCACTGGTAAAGCTCTGCCTGCTCGTCGTAACGCGCCTGATTCAGGTTTGACACACGCCCTTCCTGAATGAAGCCCCAGGCCCGGCTGCGTTTATCGCGATGGCGTGGATCCCAGACACCGAACGCCGTTCCGCCGGCGTTGCGCACCAGCGAGAAACAAGGAATGTCGGTGTAACCGTCACCCACGAAAATCATTTGCTTGAAAGGAATGCGCAGACGGTCTTGCGGGATCTTTTTGTTGACCTCGAAGGGTTTGTTACGCGAAGCCGGCCCCACGATACCCTTCTGGATATGAAACAAGTAGCGGGTTTTATCGGTGAAGCTGACAATGCGCTTGGGAAAGTGGATACCGCCGTGATCGTCGTAAATGAATTCGGATGCCCAGATATCGGTGAACTCGTGCGCAATCGGCGTATGACGCACGACATCGCCGATACCACTGGATATCAGGTAAAACTCAAGCTGGATCTGCGGATGGGCTTGTCGCACTTTCTGGCGCAGCCTGGAAAAAACCGTGGGAACCCCGTCGTGCAACGGCAGCCGCGCCCCCCACTCACCCAGCAACCGGCGGGTGATCGGGCCTTCAGACCGGTTTTTGGAAAGCTCGATCAGCTTGTACAGGTAGGCCGGAACGGGATCCCAGTCGTGCTGGTAAAGCAAGGGACCGACCTCTTCGGTCCAGAAGCGCTCGACATCAACCCCCAGTTCGCCCAGCAGCCCCGACGTACTGTCGGGGGCGAGCGTATCATCAAAGTCAAAAATCAGGGCAATTACATCCGACATGGCAGGCTTCCCTCGCTGGCAGATGCACAGTTTACCGCGTTGCTCGACTATGAAGTGTTTGAAGAACTTGTGGCAGGGCGTCGGGCAGATCGTGCGCAAGCAGCCCCTGACCGACCCGGGCCGCCGCCTCGCCGTGCAGCCATACCGCCGCACAGGCGGCCTGGAAGGTCGGCATACCCTGCGCCAGCAACCCGGCAATGAAACCGGCCAGAACATCGCCGGTGCCGCCGGTTGCCAGGACGGCGGGCGCATTGGTGTTGATGGCGGCACGACCGTCGGGAGCGGCTATGACGGTATCCGGACCCTTGTAAACGACCACACACCCGGCCGTGCGGGCGGCATGCAAGGCGCTGCCCAGTTTGTCGTCATGGGAATCAAACAGGCGGGCAAACTCACCGGCATGCGGGGTCAGCACACACTGGTCATGCAAGGCACGCAGCAACACACCCGGATCGTCGGCAAACGCGCTGAGCGCGTCGGCATCCAGTACCGTGGGGCGGGCCGCGTGCAGAACCTGCAACACCTGCCGGCGCGTACGTTCCGAACAACCCGCCCCGGGGCCGGCCACCACCGTGTTACGGCGAACGTCGTTCAGCGCGGGCGCCAGGTCGTCGGAATCCTGAAGCGGCTCGACCATGACGGTAAGCAGGCTGGCCGCATAGACCGGCCATACCTGGGCCGGAACAGCAACGGTGACCAGGCCGGCCCCCATGCGACCGGCCGCCATGGCTGCCAAACGGGACGCTCCGGTCATTTGCGCCGAACCAATGACCAGTACGTGCCCCCGCTGGTACTTGTGTGCGTGATCGGCAGGCCAGGGAAATTCGTGCAGCCAACCGTGCGGGCCGTTTTCCGCAACCCGGCACCCTATCGAAGGCAGCACCGATGCGGGAATACCGATGTCGGCCAGCACACGCTCGCCACACAGCGACCGCCCGGGCATCAGACAATGACCGGGCTTGAAACGGAAAAAGGTCACTGTGAACGATGCCGGCGTCACATGGCCCAGGGCCCGACCGGTGGCGCCATCCAGACCGCTGGGTACGTCAACGGCACACACCGGCGTGCCGGTGGCGGCGAACCGCTGCAGCAGCCCGGCAACATTGTCCGGCAAGGGGCGCGACAAGCCGGCGCCGAAAACTGCATCGATGACCACGTTGCAGGCAACATCGTCGGCCACGTCGTGAAAGGAAAGTACCGGCCCTTGCCACAACGCCGCGTGATGCGCAGCATCGCCGGTGAGGTTGTCAATGCCGGTCAGGCAGGCCACATCAACCTGCCACCCGGCATTACGCAGATAGCGCGCGGCGACAAAACCATCGCCGCCATTGTTGCCCGGGCCGCACAGCACCAGCGCCCTGCCCTTTTCCACCCGCTGCATGACCGCGTGGGCTACCGCGCGGCCGGCGGCGTTCATCAGCTGCACACCGGAAACACCCGCAGCGATGGCAAGCCTGTCGGCCTGCTCCATTTGCAAAGGCGTGAGCAGCTCAGGAAACGATCGGGCGGAAACAGGCGGGCCGGGCATCAATCGCGAAAATTATTGAATTGCAGCGGAAGATCCACATCGGACTTGCGCAGCAGGGCAATGGCTGCCTGAAGGTCATCACGCTTCTTGCCGCTGACCCGAAGCTTGTCGCCATTGATCTGGGCCTCGACCTTGAGCTTGGCCGATTTGAGCTGGCCGATCAGTTTCTTGGAAACCGATTGTTCCATCCCCTGGCGCACCGTGATTTTACGGCGGGCCCCGGCAACGTTTTCCAAAGGATCATCCAGCTCAAGGCAACGTACATCGATATCGCGCGCCGACAGCCGCCCGCGAAGGATGTCGACCATCTGGTTCAGCTGGAAAACACTGGGCGCCGACTGGGTGATCACATAGCCTTCAAGCTCGAAACGGGCGTCAACCCCTTTGAAATCGAAGCGGTTGCCCAGCTCCCGATTGGCCTGGTCAACGGCATTGACCAGTTCGTGCTTGTCGACTTCGGAAACTACATCAAAAGAAGGCATAGTCAAACATATCCTGAATACTGATTAAGCGGAAAGTTGCTCGGCTTGTTTTCGCAACTCGAATTTTTGTATTTTTCCGGTGGACGTCTTCGGCAGCTCGCAAAACACCACGGTTCGGGGTACCTTGTAACCCGCCATGTGGGCCTTGCAATGGGTAATGAAATCCTGCTCGCTGGCCGTTGACCCGGCTTTCAGCTCGATGAACGCGCAGGGCGTTTCCCCCCAGCGTGAGTCGGGGCGAGCCACGACGGCGGCGGCCAGAACGTCGGGGTGACGGTAAAGTACATCTTCCACTTCGATCGACGAAATGTTTTCGCCCCCCGAAATGATGATGTCTTTGCTGCGGTCTTTGATCTTGACGTAGCCATCGGGATACATGACCGCCAGATCGCCGCTGTGAAACCAGCCGCCGGCCAGCGCCTCGCGGGTGGCCTTGGGATTCTTCAGATACCCCTTCATGGTGATATTGCCGCGAAACATGATTTCTCCCATGGTTTCCCCGTCGGCAGGCACGGGCTGCATGGTTTCGGGATTCATGACGGCAATGCCCCGTTCCAGGTGATAAGTGACCCCCTGACGGGAGTTCAGGCGTGCACGCTCGCCGATATCGAGATCATTCCATTCTTCGTGCTTGGCACAGACTGTGGCCGGGCCATAGACCTCGGTCAGGCCGTAAACATGCAGCAAATCGAAACCCAGTCGCTCCATGCCTTCGATCATGGATGCCGGCGGCGCGGCACCGGCCACCATGGCCTTGACGCCGGAAGGCACACCTTCTTTGAGCGATGCCGGTGCATTCACCAGCAGGCTGTGCACAATGGGTGCCCCGCAATAATGCGTAACGCCATGCTCGCGTATGGCGTCGAAGATGGCTTGCGCTTCTACCTTGCGCAAACAGACATTCACCCCCGCACGCGCGGCCACCGCCCAGGGAAAACACCAGCCGTTGCAGTGAAACATGGGCAGCGTCCACAAATACACCGCATGCTTGGGCATATCCCATTCCAGCAGATTGGAAATGGCGGCCGTGGTCGCACCGCGATGGCTGTACACCACCCCTTTCGGATTGCCTGTGGTGCCGCTGGTGTAGTTCAGGGCTATGGCATCCCATTCGTCGTCGGGCAGTGCCCAGGCAAACTCGGGATCGCCCTGGGCGACCAAGGCCTCGTAGTCGAGGCTGCCGATACGCTCGCCATGGCCGGTATACACGGGATCGACAACGTCAACGACCAGAATGGGCCTGTCGGACTGCCGCAGAGCCAGGGCCTTTTCCATAATGCCGGAAAACTCGGAATCAACAATAACGACACTGGCCTCGCCGTGGTCCAGCATGAACGCCACGGTAGCCGGATCAAGGCGCGTATTGATCGCATTCAATACCGCACCGAGCATGGGAATACCGAAATGGGCCTCGACCATGGCAGGTATGTTGGGCAACATAACCGCCACTGTGTGCCCCTTGCGAACACCCTTCTGGTGCAGGGCGCCGGCCAGCCGGCGGCAACGCGCATAAAACTCGGACCAGTTATACCGGATCGCCTGGTCGCCCGAACCATGGACAATGGCCGGACGTCGCGGATAAACCTGGGCCGAACGCTCCAGAAACGATAACGGCGACATGGGCGTGTAATTGGCGTCGGTTTTGGGCAAATCCTGATCAAAAATGCTGGCCATTCTGTTCTCCTGATTTATCGGCGGGCAAGTTTCATACACTTGGCATCGGAAATATTGGAAAATCATAGCCCCACGCCTGAAAGGACACAAGGAAGCCCCCATGAAAGCACCGGGCCGCACCGCCACGGTTACCATTTTAGGAACAACCCAGACACTGGCATGGGCTTCTTCATATTACCTGCCGGCCATGCTGGCCCAGTCCATTGCCCGCGACCTGGGCATTTCCGTACAAACCGTGTTTGCTGCGTTTTCTGTAGCGCTGGTAATTTCCGCCTTGCTTGGCCCCTGGTCCGGGCGGTGCATCGACCAATGGGGGGGGCGCCCGGTTCTCATGGCCACCAATCTGGTCTTCGCACTGGGTATCGCCACACTGGGCTGGGCGCAAAACAGCACGCTGTTTTTCGCTGCCTGGCTGATCATCGGCATTGGTATGGGCACCGGGCTTTACGAAGCCGCATTCTCCACTCTGGTGCGACTTTACGGGGTGGATTCGCGCAACGCGATTACCGGCGTCACTCTTTTTGCCGGGTTTGCCAGCACGGTCGGTTGGCCGCTGTCGGCCTGGCTGGAAGTGCATTACGGTTGGCGGATCACCTGTTTTGTGTGGGCAGGGCTGCACCTGGCACTGGGACTACCCCTGAATGCCCTGGTGCCCCGCATTACCCGTACACAGTCTTTCGCTATTCATAAACCGGCACCGGAACCAGCGGCGCCGCGCCCGGCGGCAGACCCCGTCGACGCCGGGCAATCGGCGCTCAAGAAGCGGGCCAGCCTGCTTATGGCGGGTGTATTCGCGATTGGATGGTTCACCAGCACCGCCATGGCAGCCCATTTACCCGAGTTGCTGCAGCAAGGGGGACTCAGCCTGGGAGCGGCGGTTGCGATGGCGGCGCTGGTGGGGCCGGCCCAGGTCGCAGGACGCATCGCCGAATTCACGCTGCTGCGCCGGATACATCCTTTGTTGTCCGCGAAAATTGCCACACTGGCGCACCCTGTCGGCGCCGCCGCCCTGCTGATCGCGGGAGGGCCGGCCGCCATGCTGTTCACTGTACTGCACGGCGCCGGCAACGGCATTCTTACCATTGCCAAGGGTACGCTGCCGCTCATTCTTTTCGGCCCGGCCGGCTACGGGGCCCGCCAGGGCTGGCTGATGGTGCCGGCCCGTATTGCGCAGGCGCTGTCGCCCTGGCTGTTTGGCGCACTGATGGCGGCCTGGGGCTTCCAGGCCCTGTGGCTGACCGGCTTGCTGGGCCTGGCCGCATTTTTTGCCCTGGTGGCATTAAGCACCCTGCACGACCAACTGGCAAACACACCACAAAACCCGCCACCGACCGACACCACCCCGCACGGTTGACCTCCTGCCCATTTCCCTGTCGGCCCGCGCACCTTATAATTCCATTTAATAATTAGCTTATTTCTATTAGCTATATAAAGGATGGATGATGGTACTTGCGGCTTGCCTTGGCGTAATGATCGGTCTGGTGCTCGGACTTACCGGCGCCGGGGGCGGGATTCTGGCGGTTCCGGCGCTGGTGCTGGGTTTGGGTTTTCCCATGGAAACGGCGGCCCCGGTCGCCCTGATCGCCGTTGGCATGGCCGCACTGATAGGCGCTCTTGACGGCCTGCGCCGTGGCGCGGTTCGCTACAAGGCCGCCTTGCTCATGGCCGGCGTGGGCAGCGTGGTTTCCCCGCTGGGCTTTTATCTTGCCGGCCTGTTGCCCCAGGCCGCGCTGCTGGTGCTGTTCAGCGCCGTGATGATTCTTGTTGCCGTACGCATGCTGCGGCAAAGTATCGCGCAATCGGGAAAAACGCCCGACACAACGGCAACCAAGCCTTGCATGCTGTCCGCATCGACCGGAAAATTTATCTGGACACCCCGATCGGGAGCCACACTGGGAAGCATAGGCGCCGTTTCAGGACTGTTTACCGGTATGCTCGGCGTTGGCGGCGGGTTCATCATTGTTCCCGCGCTCAAGCATTTCAGCAATGTGAGCATGTACGGCATTGTGTCCACATCGCTGATGGTGATCACGCTGATTTCGGCTGTCACAGTAACCAACGCCCTGCTGCAAGGGGTAACGCTGTCGGGTTTGGCATGGGTTTTCATCGGGTTTACCATAGCGGGTATGGTAGGCGGGCGTTTGCTGGCCCCCTTGCTTGCGGCAAACCGCCTGCAATCGGGCTTTGCTATCATCAGCCTGTGCGTCGCCCTGCTGCTGCTGGCTCGGGCGCTGGGCGCCGTCTAGGGCGGAATACGCCCCAAAAACGCAAAGGAGACCATTATGGCTATTGGCTACTTCCGCTCGATCCGGCATGTTTTCAGTGCTGTGGTACTGGGAGCCAGTTTGTTGTCGGCAGCCTCGCCGGCGGCGGCACAGCCCCTTACCGTGCCACTGCAGCCGGTCAAAGTAAGCCCGCATGTTTACTATTTTGCCGGCCAGGCCGGCATGGCAAGCGCCGAAAATAAAGGTTTCATGTCCAACGCCGGCTTTGTCGTCACGGGCGACGGCGTGGTTGTCTTCGATGCCCTGGGCACTCCGGCCCTGGCACGCGGCATGATCCAGGCCGTTCGCGAAATTACGCCGCAACCCATTAAACGGGTCATTGTCAGCCATTATCACGCCGATCATTTTTACGGGCTGCACGCCTTCAAAAAACTGGGCGCCCAGATCTGGGCGCATGAAAAAGGCAGGCGCTACCTGTACTCCGATATTGCACAAGAGCGATTTGCCCAGCGCAAGCAAGAACTTGCCCCCTGGATGGACAACGACATGACACTGGTGCATGCCGACCGCTGGCTCGATTTTGCGCAAGGCAAGGTCATGCCGTTCACCATGGGCGACGTGCATTTCAAGCTCATCGACGTCAGCGGAGCCCACGCCGACGATGACATCATGCTGTTTGTGGAAAACGATCGCATACTGTTTGCCGGCGACCTGTTCTTTACCGGACGCCTGCCTTTTGTGGGCGATGCCGACAGCCGCACATGGCTCAAGGCGCTGGACAGCATGCTTGACGTCGATCCGGTACTGGTCATTCCGGGGCACGGCGCCGCGTCGGATACCCCGCGCAAAGACATGCAACTGACGCGTAACTACTTGCTTTTCCTGCGCGAACAGCTTGCGCAGGCGGTCGCCGATTTCGTACCTTTCGAACAGGCGTACGAACAGATCGACTGGTCGGCATTCAAGGACTACCCGGCTTTCGACGAAGCAAACCGGCCCAATGCCTTTGGCCAGTATCTGCAAATGGAAAAAGAAAGCCTGGGTGGATGAGAATCAGCCATTGCAGCTTGCCACTTTATGTAAATATATTTACACTTGAGCGAGCTGCACTGACGATTCATTTCCGGGCGACAACTCCATGACAAACCCGCCAGAAAACAATCATAAAAGCAAAGAATCCGCGCGCCTGGAACTGGCGAACAGAATATTCTTTCGCCTCTATCAATGCGCCAATTTAATGCATAAAACCGGGTCGCGGGCCATTGAGCAGGAAGGCCTGACCACCCAGCAATGGGCGGTTCTGGGCGCCCTGTCCAGGCCGGAAGCCAGCGGCGGCATGAGCATGAATGATCTGGCACGCTACTTGATGGTCAGCCGCCAGAACCTTTCCGGCGTGATCGGACGCATGGAACGTGACGGACACCTGTGCGTGGCGCCCGACGAACGGGACCGCCGTTCCCGCCTGGTGAAAATGACCGATGCGGGCCTGCATGCCTGGAAAGTCCAGGCATTGCCCAAGATCATGGCTTACTATGAACAGGCGCTCCAGGATTTTTCAGTCGGCGATCTAAGCCACACCCTGCATTACATGCTGAAACTTCTGAAGAACTTTCAGCGCCTGGATCACGGCGACGAAAGATCAGGTCATGGCCGGCACTGAGCCGGCCACAACGACCCGGTGGTTTACATTTTGCACTGAGGCGATGCGGGCGGAGTGATCGAGGCCGGGTACGACTCTTCAATAACCGGGCGAAGCTTGCCGTCGGCCATTTTCACGCGCGCGATATAGTTCGGAATGAGCATCTGGTTGTCCTGCTCGCGAATCTTCACTTTGCCGTACAGGCTTTCCACCTCGGCACCACGCAGTGCCTTGGTGACATCAGCCGGTTTCACACTGTCGGCCATGTCCACCCCCTGAAACAGCACCATGGCGGCGTTGTATGCCTGGCCCTCGGTGTCGGTGGGCAAACGATTGTGTTTGGCTTTGAACGCCTGGACAAACTCCTGCGACTGCGGGGTCTTGATATCGGGTGTGTATCCGACATTACCCGGCACGCCCTCCAGACTGTTTCCGGTGGCGTCCACCACAAAATTCGACAGCAGCGCATGACCGATCAGCTGAGTATCGGGAATGAGCTTGAAATCACTGGCCTGCTTCACAAACGAAATCGCGCCTGAAACGTCGGCATACCAGATGGCGTCGACATTGGCCGCCTTGAGCTGCTGAATGTAAGGCGCATAGTCTTTGGTGCCCAGCGGGGCAAAGAGCTTCAGCGATACTTTCTTGCCCAGTCCGGTCACCACCTCTTCAAACGAAGCGGCGGAATTCTGGCCCCAGACATAGTCGGCGGCAAGGATCGCAAAATTATCGCCCTTGATTTTGGTAAGCCATTGTTTGATCATGGCCTGATCCATGGCATCGGAATGGTTGGTTCGAATAAAACGCGGGTTGCATGCGTCAGCCGTCAATCTGTCGGCCTTGCTGATGGCGCCGATGAACGCCGCATCCCACCGGGCCAGATTCTGGCTGATGGTCAGCGATATTCCCGATGTAATGGGCCCGATAATCAGGTTGTGCCCCTGGCGTGCCAGCCGTTCCGCCACACGACGCCCGGCATCGGGCGTACTTTCATCATCGCCCTCCATCACGATAATTTCGCGTCCGTCCACCCCGCCCTTGGCATTGGCCTGCTCCACCGCAAAACGAACGCCACTCAATACATCGGCCCCCATCGTGGAAAAGGGTCCCGACTTTGATGAAATGAGCGCGATCCGCACCGGCTCTTTGCTCTGGGCCGCCGCGTGCAGCGGAATCGTGGCCGCCAGGGCGGCACCCATTACGATCTGTGATAGCCGCTTCAGCTTCATTGCCATATGATGTCTCCTTTGAATGATGGATTGCCGGATACGGTCCAGCGGCCGTGTTCAAATCATTACGTGCGACTCCAGTTCAAGCAGACTGTCTTTTGTATTTTTCACCTGCCCTTCGGCCACCACCCGCCCTTTAGACATGGCCATATAACGCTGGGCCACCCTGACCACCAGGCTCATGTGCTGCTCGATAAGCAGTAACGCCGTGCCCTGATCGGCCACTTTCGTGAAGATCTCGGCCAGTTGATCCACGATCACCGGAGCCAGCCCCTCGGTCGGCTCGTCAAGAAGGATCACATCCGGGTTCGCCATCAGGGCGCGGCCAACCGCCAGCATTTGCTGCTGCCCGCCCGACAGGGCGGTTCCCGGCGTGGGGGCGCGTTCCTTCAAAATGGGAAAGAGGCGATAAATTTCGTCAAGCGTCCAGTGTCCTTTGCGACCCGTGGCGGCACCCAGAAGCAGGTTCTCCTGAACCGTAAGATTCGGAATTATCCGCCGGCCTTGCGGCACAACCACGATGCCGTTCTGGGCCGCCAGGTACACACGGGGACGGGCGATCAGCTTCCGCCCAAACTGTATCGTTCCGCCCTTGCGCTGCGACAACCCCAGAATGGTATTGACGACCGTGGTTTTCCCCACCCCGTTGCGCCCGATCAGGCCGACTCTTTCTCCGGCATTAATGTGCAGCGTCATGCCATGCAGGATATGCGCCGCCCCGTAATAGGCATGAACGTCTGTCATGCGAAGCAAGGCCGTCATGCTGCGCTCCCCAGATAAGCTTCGCGAACCTTGGGGTTCGCACGAATGTTCCCGGCGTCTCCTGCGGCAATGACCCGCCCCAGATCAAGCACGGTGATTTCATCGGAAATGCCGAACACCACATCCATGTCATGCTCGACCAGCAATACAGAAACATCACGGCGCCGGGCAAGCGCTTGCAGGTGGGCGGCAAGATCACTGGATTCCTTGACCGACAGACCGGCCATGGGCTCGTCCAGCAACAGCACGGTGGGCTGCCCAACCAGGGCAAGCGCCAGATCCAGGCGCCGCTGCTCGCCATACCCAAGATCTTCGGCCATCGCATGACCCAACCGGGCCAGGTCGAGCTCGTCAAGAACCATGGCCGCATCGTCGGCCGAATCTCCGGTGCCCATCAGGCGAGACGCAAGCTCCACTTGCCGGCGCACCGTCATCCCGCCGAAAACACTGGTACGCTGGAAACTTCGGGAAAGCCCCCGCTTTCGACGCTCGACCGGATCCAGCCGGGTAACGTCCTGGCCTGCCAGCACGACCTTGCCGCGCGTGAGCCCGCGTCGTCCGGTGATGGCATCGATAATCGTCGATTTGCCCGCACCGTTCGGGCCGATAAGACCGCGAATTTGACCCCGGGCAAGCGTGATATCGACACCGTCGAGTGCCCTGACCCCGCCGTAATGGATGGCAAGATCGGTGGTACCAAGAATAGGCTCAGTCATGTCCTGTGCTCCGTGCTCAATGATTGCCATGGCCCGTGGAACGGACTGAACGCAGGCGCTTTGAAACAACCCCGGACAGGCTGGTCAGGCCATGGGGCAAAAATACAATGACGATGATCAACACCGTGCCGAACAATGCCAGCGAGTAGGTGGCGTACTGGCCCAGCAAGTCTTTCACGACGAAGTAGACCACCGCACCCACGATCGGACCCAGCACAGTGCGGAACCCGCCGACGATGACCATCAGCAAAGTGATCGCAGACACACTCCAGTGCAGACTCTCGGGTGATACGAATCCGGTATTCAAGGCGGAAAGCAAGCCGCCGATTGCGGTCACCACCGCCGACAAGGCATACACCAGCGCACGTGGCAGCGTCGTGCGGATACCAATGAAACCGGCCCGCTCGGCGTTGTCGCGAACGGCTTCCGTGATGGCTCCGAACTGCGTTTGCTGGATCAGGTAAAGCACCAGGGCGACAATCACCAGCGTGACCCACGCCGTCATGAACAACGCTCCCGGCGTGAGCAGTGTAGAGATGGACACGCCAAACAAGGTATCGGGCCAGGCAATCGACATGCCGTCGGCCCCACCGGTGATCCCCCGGGATCGCGACGCAAGCAAATACGCCATTTGGCCGATGGCAAGCGTGAGCATGCCGAAGGCAATTCCGGGGACCCGCACAATCACCAGACCAATCAGGAACGCGACAATGCCGGCGCCAAGCGGCACAAGCAATAATGCCCATTCGGCCGGTACGGCATCGAGTGCCAGCAGTACACCTATGGCATAGCCCGCGCCTCCGAAGTAAAGCGCATGGCCGAAACTGACCAGACCATTCTGGCGAAGCAAAATCCCTACACCGAGCGCAAACACGGCATAGATCAGCGCCTGGGTGAGCATGCCCAGAATCACCATCGATGTGGTAATGCCCAGCACCAGCCACCCGCCCGCCAGGGCCGTTATTGCGAGCACAGGAAGTCGTAATGAATGCATGGAGTGAAACCTCGTCGGGTCAGGTGCGGCTGCCGGCCAGCCCGGACGGCTTCCAGACAAGAATGGCAATCATGAAAAGGAACGGCAGCATGACGGACACCTGCGGCAAATACACCGCACCCATGGTTTGAATCATGCCCAGCAGCAAGGCCGCAATGAAGGCGCCCGCCAGCGACCCCAGCCCGCCGACCACCACCACCACGAACGAGTCGATCAGCACGTCGGACCCCATGTGCGGCGACAGCGACAGAAACGGGCCCGCAACCACGCCGGCAAGACCGGCCAGGGCACTGCCCAAACCAACCACCAGGGCACCCAGGGCATCGGCATTGACCCCTTGCATGGCAGTGGTCACCGGATCCGTGCTGGCCGCCCGCACATACAGGCCGGTTCGGGAATACCGCAGCCACAGCGTCAAACCCAGGGCCACGGCCGCCCCCACGACAACGACGCCGATCCGGTAAGCCGGCAGATCATTTCCCAGAAAGCTGACTGTGAAATCGAGCCACTGGGGCGTGAAAAGGGAATAATTTCCCTTGCCCCAGATGAACACGACCAGATCCTCCAGAATCAGCAGCACGCCGAACGTCACCAGCATGACGTTCAAAGGCTCGCGATCCTGAAGCAACCGCAAGCCATAGCGGTCAAGCAGCACGCCGATCAGCCCCATAATGGCCGGAGCCACAAACAATGCCAGCCAGAAACTGGTATGAACGGCAATGGTGTAGCCTATGTACGCGCCCAGCATATACAGGGCGCCGTGGGCAAAGTTCACCACACGGCGCAAGCCGTAGATAAGCGCAAGGCCCGAGCTCATGATGATCAGCAAGGAACCGTACACCAGGCCGTTGAACAAACTGATAGTCAGCATGGCGGGGCCTCCTAACGGTGCCGGACAACGGGTTCGCGCTTTTCCAGGAAGGCCTGCATGCCCTCCCGTGCATCTGCGCTGGCAAAACGCGCATACAATTCGCGCCGTTCAAACAGCATTCCCTCGGCAAGACTGCTTTCCCAGGCACGGTTCACCGATTCTTTGATTGCCATGAGCGCCGGCAAGGAATACGCAGCAATCTGCCCGGCCAGAGCCAGCGCCCGGTCGTGCAGCTGGCCGGCCGGAACCACCCGCGACACCAGCCCGTAACGATCGGCCTCCCGCGCGTCGAGCACACGGGCCGAGAGACACATATCCATGGCTTTGGCCTTGCCAATGGCGCGGGGCAACCGCTGTGTGCCGCCGGCACCGGGAAGCATCGCCAGCTTGACCTCGGGCAAAGCGAACTGTGCACTTTCGTCGGCCACAATCATGTCGCAGGCCATTGCCAGCTCACATCCGCCACCCAGAGCCAGCCCGGCGACGGCGGCAATGACAGGCTTGCGTATCTGGCGCACCGTTTCCCAGTTTCGTGTAATGAACCCCGACGTGTAAACGTCCATGTAGTCCCAGTGCGCCATATCCCGGATATCGGCACCCGCCGCAAAAACATCGGGGCCGCCCGTGATGACGATAACGCCGATATTCTGGTCGTCATCAAAGGCCAGCAACGCCTTGCCAAGCCCGGTGACAAGATCGTCATTCAACGCATTGAAACGGGCGGGACGATTCAGAGTAATCACACCGACGCGACCAACGGTTTCTATCAACACCGTATCGGCGGTCATGATTTCTCCGTGGCACACGTTTCGCCGGCGATCATGGCCTTGAGCTGCTCCCGCAGCTTGAATTTTTGGATCTTGCCCGAGGGAGTGGAAGGCAATGCACTCATGACTTCCAGCCGCTCGGGAATGTACTGGACAGCGACCCGTTTTTCTTTCAGGTAGCGGACAATTTCGGGAAGGTCGATGGTGTGGTCCGGTTTTGTGACCACGGCCGCACAAGCTCTTTCACCCAACCGCTCGTCGGGATACGCCACCAGGGCCACCAGCGCGATCGCCGGATGCCTGTACAACAAGGATTCGATTTCGAGCACGGGAATATTCTCGCCGCCGCGAATGATCACATCTTTGCTGCGGCCGCTGATGCGGATATAGCCCTGCGCATCTTTGTAGGCCAGATCGCCGGTGTCAAACCAGTCGTTCGCATCGGTACCGTTCAGCTGCGGGCGCTTCAGGTAGCCGCCAAAGTTCGAGCAGGAACGGACCATCAGCCGACCCACCGCACCATCGGGCAGCTCTGCATCGTTGTCGTCGACAATCTTGATATCCACGCCGGGCAAGGGTGTGCCGTCGGTACTCGAAGCACGCTCGTCGGGATCATCGGGCATGGTGACGGTCACCGCTCCGTTTTCCGTCATTCCCCAGGCCGATACAATTTTTACGGGTAGTACATTGCGCGCCTGTTCGACCAGGGGGCCCGGAATAGGTGCGCCGGCGCACAGGAATGTTTTCAGTGTAGCCACCGACTGGCCGGTTTCCGCCACCGTGCGCGTCAGGTCTGTCAGGAACGGCGTGGACGCCATGGTGAAGGTCACACCTTCGCGCTCGATGATGTCGATGGCCTTGCGGGGATCCCACATATCCTGAAGCACGACGGCGGCCTGGAGCATGACAGGCATCATCAGGCCATACATAAAACCGGTCTGGTGGGCCATGGGTGAGGCCATCAGCACCACATCGTTGCCCGTCAAGCGCAACCGCCGGGCATAGGGAATGATGTTGGCCATGGTGGTATTGGCGGTGTGCATCACTCCTTTGGGCTGGCCGGTGGTACCCGAGGTGTAGATCAATTGTGTGACGTCATCGGGCCCCGGGCGATTGCTGTGCAAAATGGTGTGGGCATCGCTTTCTTTTTCCCACTCCGGTCCGCTCAGGAGCGCATGGAAACTGTTGGCATCATCGCCGTCGACAATGACACAGTGCTTCAGGGCGGGCATGTCCGCCTGAATGCCCTTGTACATGGCCTCAAAGTCGAAGCCGCGAAATACCTTGGGCCCGACGATGATCTTGCACTCGCTGTGACCCAGCATGAAATTCAGTTCATGCTCCCGGAAAATGGGCATGAGCGGATTAATGACCGCCCCGATACGCGAACACGCCAGATACAGCAGGGTGAACTGCCACCAATTGGGTAACTGGCAGGCCACAACATCGTTGCGACGTACGCCAAGGCGAAACAGACCCACAGCGATGCGGTCGGCCATAGTGTCCATTTCGCGATAGGTGAAACGCGTAACCTCGCCTTTCTCAAGACGGTAGGCCGTCAACGCAACCTTGTCGGGACATTGCTTCACACACTGCGCCAGATCGTCGTTGATGGTGCGGTCGTGCCAGAAACCCCGGGCGATCATGCGTTCGCGACGCGGGGGCAGCAATACGGTATCGAATTCCATGGTTTGTCTCCTATTTCTTGAATGTTTTGATGGCGTGTCACGCCGGAACGAACTGTCGTCCGGCACGCGTTCGGGCAATAATGGTTTGCATGATCTGGGCCGTGCCGTCGCCGATCTGGAACCCCAGGACATCGCGCAGGCGTTGTTCCATCACACCGTTGTCATAGCCGCCGTGACCAAAACACAGCAAGCATTGATGCACCACGTCGTAGGCCAGTTTCGGGCCCCACCACTTGGCCATGCCCGCTTCAGCGGTATGCGGCAACCCCTGATCTTTCAGCCACAACCCTTGCAGACACAGCAGGCGTGCACCTTCGACTTCGGTGTCGTAGCGGGCGAGCGGATGGGTAACCCCCTGAAAGGCGGACAGCGGTTTTCCAAACGCCTCGCGCTCGGTGATGTAGCGCCAGGTTTCTTCGAGCGCCACACGAGCCACAGCCAGACACTGCAGGCCGATCAGCGAACGCGAAAAATCAAACCCATGCATGACTTGTACAAAACCTTTGTTTTCATCTCCAAGGCGGTGATCCACCGGAACACGCACGTTTTCAAAGAAAATGGAACCACGCCCAATGGCCCGCTGCCCGTGGCAGTTGAAACGGTTAGTGGTGATACCCGGCGTGTCCATGGGCACCAGCAAGGCCGTCACCCCGTGCGCCATAGACTCGGGCGTACCGGTACGCCCGAACACCACTGCAATATCGGCCTGATCGGCCGCTGAAATGGACGTTTTTTCGCCATTGATCACGTAGTGGTCACCATCGCGCTCGATGCGCAGACGTATATTGGCCGCATCCGACCCCCCTCGCGGTTCCGTCAGTGCAATACTGCAAATGGCGTCGCCGGCCACCAGTTTCTGCAGCCAGGGCTCAACCACCTGTGGGTTGCCGTATTTGGACAAAATTTGCCCGTTCAATGACGCCAGCAGGTTCAGGTAGGAAAAACTGAGATCGGCACGGGCAATTTCCTCGTGGATCACGCCGGCGGCAATGCAGCTCATGCCCAGGCCGCCGTGCGCCTCGGGAAGCTCGGGACAAATAAAGCCAAGAGCACCCATTTCGCGCAGCAGGGAGCGGCTCAACTCACGCGTACCGTCACGCTCCAGAAACCCCGGCGCCACACGCTCGGTGGCAAAACGGCGTACCGTGTCTGCCAGCGCCTGCAACTCGTCGTTGACATAGGGATTCGGACTCATGTCTGCACCATTTATATAAGACAATATGTTGTCTTATTGTAGGTATCAGGCCTGGAAATAACAACCATTCCATGCGTTCCAAATCTAGGTATTTATACTGATAAGATAAACAAATACCTTAAAAAAGAAAGCCACTGGCAATCTCAGTGGCTAAAAAATTAAAGTAAACATGTTTCTTCTTTATCGTAAGAAGAAGCATATGTTCATAGACAAATAATTTTCAAGCATCTGGAAAACAACTATGCTTGACGCCACAGATACTATGCTGTGATCCACAGATACCAAGACTGCCCCCCTTCTGCCGCCACACTTCGCCGAAAATCCATCCATGACCGATACGCTCCGATCCCTTAGCCAGCAACAACACGAATTCGCAAAAGAGCGCGAGTGGGAGCAGTTCCACTCACCCAAGAATTTGGCCTCTGCACTGATCGTAGAGGCAGCAGAGCTGCTGGAGCATTTTCAATGGATGACGGAAGAACAAAGCCGCACGCTCCCGCCTGAAAAGCGCGAGGCTGTTGGCAGTGAAATTGCCGATGTACTCCTTTACCTCATCCAGCTAAGTAATGTGCTTGGCATCGACCCTGTGAAAGCCGCGCAGGCCAAGATAAAAATCAATTCGCAAAAATACCCTGTCGAGCTCGCCAAGGGCAACAGCACGAAATACGATCAGCGGTAATTAACCCAGGACAGGTGCAGCGGTGATTATCTACCAAGCCAGCAAAAGGGAATTTCTTCACCACACGCTACGTGAAGATATCGAGCAGATCATGCTTAGCCATATCCGCCATGCGGGCGTCGCCGGTGGCGGGGAAAGTGAAGTGCGCTCGTGGCGAAGCTCGCTGTTTGAAATGGCTAAAGTGCTGCAGGATGAAGAAATTCCGGACGATGCAGGAATCGCCATTGAGTATCAGCTACCGCGCAGTTCACAACGCATCGATTTCATGATCACCGGCGAAGATGAAACGGGCTTGCCAAAAGTAGTGATCGTCGAATTGAAGCAATGGTCTGGTTCCCGTCACAGCACCAAAGACGGGGTCGTCTGGGCACGACGCGGCGGCCGCACCACCGAGACCGAAGGGGCCCATCCTTCCTATCAGGCCTGGTCGTATGCTGCACGGCTTGAAGATCTGAACGCCGCCGTCCACGAACAAGGCATTCGTCTTCAACCTTGCGCCTACCTGCACAATCATTCTCGCGACGGCCAGATCGACCATCCGCTCTATGCACCCCACATC
>JBFWLP010000065.1:0-19296 GCA_050252075.1 Burkholderiaceae bacterium
TGGGTAATGTCTTGCTGGGCGTGCCTTACCGGCTCGATGACGATCTGCGCATTTTCTATGATGGCAGCTTTTTGGGTTTGCTCAGCCCCTTTGCGTTGTTGTGCGGGGTTGTATCCGTGGCCATGCTGGTTATGCACGGAGCGTCCTGGCTGCAGCTGAAAACCGAAGGAGTCGTTGCCGCGCGCGCGCGGGCGGTTGGCATGGCGGCGGCCTTGCTCATGGTCGTACTGTACGCTCTGGCCGGGTATGTTCTATGGTCTTTCATTGACGGCTATCGAATTACCAGCGATATCAACCCCGGCGGCCCCTCGAATCCCGTTCAGAAAACCGTCGAGCTGGTGGCGGCCGGTTGGTTTGCCAACTACCAGCAGCATCCCTGGACGCTGCTGGCACCCGGGCTGGGCTTGCTGGGCGGCCTGGGAGTGTTTGTTTTGTTGTTTCTGCGCATGAATGGCGCCGCTTTTGTGGCAGGCGCGCTGGCCATTGCCGGGGTTATCGGCAGCATCGGTGCATCGATGTTTCCCATCATTCTGCCGTCGTCGGCACAGCCCAACAGCAGCCTGGCGGTCTGGGACGCTTCGTCCAGCCATTTAACCTTGTTTATCATGCTGGTGGTGACGGTGTTTTTTATGCCCATCATTGTGGCCTACACCACTTGGGTGTATCGCGTGCTTTGGGGCAAGGTGTCGCCCGCTGATATCAGCGATGAAAGCAAGCACGCGTACTAGCAGTTATTCACCGAGAGAAAGCTATGTGGTACTTTTCCTGGATACTGGGTTTGGGGCTGGCGGCGGCGTTCGCTGTATTGAACGCCATGTGGTATGAGCTCAAAGAGGACGACTCCCGGTAGCCACCGGCCGCGATGCGCTGGAGCACCATTCGCTCCACGACCCGCCATAGAGCCTGCTGCCGTGCAGTCCGGCCAGTTCCATGGCCAGTATGTTGTGGCAGGCGGTAACACCTGATCCACACTGGTTCACTACACGTGTTGCCGGTGTGGTGCCAAGAATTTCCAAGAACTCCTGCTTTAGCGTGCCCGGGTCTTTGAATTTGCCATTGTGCAGGTTTTGGGTGAACGGGCGGTTCAGTGCGCCCGGAATGTGTCCGCCCACCGGGTCGATGGTTTCATCCTGCCCGGCATAGCGATTGGCGGCGCGGGCATCCACTACCAGAAAGTCGGCGGATGCCAGATTGTGCACGACGGCGTTGACATCGACACAGGCGTTCGCCTTCCATTGCCAGGGGGAGTACCGCGAAGGGCTGAACGTGGGCACAGTGGTGCTGACCGGTTTGCCTTCGCGCTGCCAGGCGGCGAACCCGCCGTCGAGTACCGAGACCCGGGTATGGCCCACCGCGCGTAACAGCCACCATAAGCGTGCGGCAAATGCGCCGCTGTCGGCGTCGTAGGCTACAACGTGGTCTTGCGGCTGCAGCCCGCACGACTCAAGCCAAGCCACAAACGTTGCCGGATCCGGCAACGGATGGCGGCCGTTCGATCCGCTGGCAGGTGATGACAGGTTTTGGTCAAGGTGGGCGTGCAGGGCGGCGGGAATGTGGCCTTCCTGGTAGGACTTCACGCCGTTGTGCGGGTTGCCCAGGTCGTGACGGCAGTCGAAGATCCGCCATTCGGGGTGGGCGGCGATATCGGAGGGAGAAACGAGTAAGGGTGTAGTCATTGCAGATACAGTGGCAAAAGTTTTGGGTTGATGGGTAAATCTACCATGCTTAGCGATTTACATCTTTCAGCAGGCGGCTGTGCCGGCGCATTGCTTCGAGCAATTGCCCGAATGTTTCGAGCCCCCGGTCTTGCAATGCCGGAAGAAGTTTAAGGAAGGCGTCTGCCGTGGCAATGGTGTCGCCCAGCGCGGTGTGGCGGGCACTGTCGGGTATGTGAATGCCAAGGCGGTGCGCCAGGGCGTCCAGGCTGTGGCTTTCGCTTTGCCCATAAACAATCGCCGACAGCAGTATGGTGTCGAGTACCGGGTTCTCGAATGAACAGCCGATACGTGCTTCGTGTTTACGTAAAAATGCCATATCGAAGGGTGCGTTGTGGGCCACCAGAACGGCGTCTTTGGCAAAGTGGTGGAACCGTTTTCCCACGACATCGATCTGGGGCGCGCGCGCCACAGCGGTTTCGGTGATCCCGTGAATTTGTGTGGCCACTGCGGGTATGGCGCGCCCGGGATTGACGTAGGCATCGAATATTTCATTGTCGATGCGTTTGCCATTCACGATACGGACAGCGGCAATTTGCACAATTTCGTCGTCTTTGTTGGGAAGCAGGCCGGTGGTTTCGGTGTCAAACACCACAAACACCAGATCGCTCAGGCGACAGGCATAAATTTCGGCAGTGCGGGCTTTGGACAGTAGTTCGAAATCGTACACGGCAGTACGCGGGGCGCGGTGGAACGGCAGCCTGGATGTTCGGGGTTCCGGCCCTTGTGACAACAGATAAGGCTCGCCCAATGTCAAGACATAGCCTGGGCCGTTGCCGGCGTCCTGGGGCGACGCATTGTCGACAAGTAGCCGCATTTTCACGGCGATATAGCGCTCGTTGTGCGCCAGCGCGCATTGAAATTCGCAAAGGGCATCCGGCTGACCGGCGGCCAGCAAGCGTTCATAATTGGCCCGCAGCACTTCTTCGTTCAGGTAATCAAAGATGGGTCGATAAAGGCCGGGGGTGGAAGATCCCCCGGCGGCTTGATCCAGGTTGGCCGCGGCCTGGCCGTTGTAGAAAACCACCTGATGCCGTGCGGAGCACAGCACGACCCCGACAGGAACGTCGGCGAGCAGGGTTTCCAGGCGCTCTTTTTCGGCAGCCAGGCGGGCGGTTTCCCGGGAAACCGCCTCGGCCAGGGCACTGCGCGTTTCGCTCAGGTACCGTGTGACCGTGGCTGCGGCAGGAGCCAGATCACCCAGGTAGCGACCCATGGCGGGGTCAATATCGACGCGGATGTCGGTATGGGTGCGCGCACGCATGTTGCCGGCGAGCCGCTCGATAGGCTTGGCAACATGATCGTCGAATAGCAGCCATACGCCGGCGACCAGCACAAAAATGCAGAACCCGGCAACGACGCCGACCACCACCATTTCATCCATGGCTTGCGGATCGGCCAGACGTCGATACCCGACCACCAGAGCGAATGTTAGTGCGGCCAGGCTTCCCGCCGCCACGAGGGCGAAGAATAGAAATACCCGCACGCGCAAGCTGAGCTGTCGCAGCCGGCTGCGGGTTCGGACGCCCATGACATACCGCCTAACACGCCGCCACAAAGAGCGGGTCGGCGGGTGCAATGGGTATCCATTGACCATCGGTTAGCTGCCCGTCAGCGGACAGGTGGGCGGCCCCGGCCAGAGTAACCTGCCGCTGCTGCTTGCAGTCGAGCGCGACAGGAACCAGGCGGGTGTTTTGCCAACGCTCGACCAGCACCAGATTGGCACGGACCAAGTGCGGTAGTTGGTCGGAACGCTGGATCGCGTTTTTGTCGAGCGCCGCAAAACGTACGATAACGGGTCGCAGGTAGGTCCAGGGCGCCCAGGGGGCGGAACGTTCGCCTTGCGCCACAATGACCATGCTGGCGGGAAGGGTACGGGTGATCCGGTCGAACCAGGTGTATTCGTTCCAGATGGAAAACACAATCATGGTGGCGCCGATGGCGGCAGGCATGGACCAGCGTGGCAACGGGCGCTGCTTGCGGCGCAGGTAACGTTGGGCAATAAAAACAAGGCAGGCGGCAAAGGCGCCCGCCGCGAGCATGGAAAGAATATCAACCCACATACCGACCCGTTTGTTGGCAAAGCTTGATTATGGCGTGTTTGGCAGCGTTTGTTTATTGGTACAACAACTAGGGGCCCGGATGGTGGTAGGCGGATCACCGGTTTAGGCCCTTGCTGCGCCCGAGCGCCGACTGCATGGTTCGCACGACAACGAAGGCGTCGCGCAGATGGTTGCGCTCGAAGTCGGACAGATCGGATGGGGCCAGATAATTGCTTGGCTTCTTGCCGGCACGTATCTGCCCGGCCTGGTTTTCCAGGCGGGTCAGGGCGATCATGTCGTAGGCTTCGATGAGGTCGCGCATGCCCGACGGCGATATGACCCCGGCGCTGCCGGCAGCCAGCAGGCGCGCGCGTGTGTTGGCCGGTGTTAGCTGCCCTTGAAGCGCGTACACACGGGCCAGATCGGTGACCGGAATGACGCCACTGTGTTTTAGGTCGATGTGGTCGCGATGAGGGCCGGAGCGCACGGTGGAAAATCCCCGGATCAGGCCCAGAGGAGGGGCGTGCTTCAGGCTGTTCGCCACCATATGGGCGACAAAAATCGAGTTTCTGGACGCGGCTTCCAGGGTTTGGGCCTGCAGGCTCTGAAACAGATGTGTGGCGCCGCTGATGGGGCGCAAATCGAACATCACCGAGGCAAGCATGTGCGATTCGGGCTTGTGAGTGACCGCCCATTCGTGGAAATAGTGCCGCCAGACATGTACAGGCTGTCGCCAGCGAGGGTTGGAGGCCATCATGTCGCCCGGACAATACACGTAACCGCAGGCGTTCAGCCCGTCGCATACACGCCGGGCCAGTTCCTCAAAATACGGCATATGGTCTGCCCGGACGCTGTCGTCGAGAAACAGGCAATTGTCCTGGTCTGACACGCCGGTTTGCTCCTGGCGACCCTGGCTGCCGCAGGCCAGCCACAGATAAGGTACAGGGGCAGGGCCCAGTTCGGCATGCGCCAGTGCCAGCAAGCGGCGGGTGACGGCATCGGTGATGTCGGTGATCAAACGGGTAATGACTTCATGGCTGGAGTGCGTTCCCACCAGCTGCACCAGCAGTTGCGGAATGCGGTCGGTAACGCGGCGCATGTGATCGGCACTGCTCGCCCGGGCCACATCGCGTACCAGGGCCGAGGCACTGACGGCCTGGAACCGGGTGAGGTCGGTTTGTGTAATCATGCCCACAAAACGTCCTTGGTCCACTATGGGCAAATGGCCAACCTTGTGCTCCAGCATGACGTGCAGCACATCGGAGCCCAGGGCAGAGGACGGAAGTGAGACCGGATTGGCCGACATGACCCGTGCGACGGGGGTGGACGGATCGAGACCTTCGGCAACGACACGGTTCGCAAGATCGCGTACGGTGATCAACCCCAGCAGTTCCGAGGTGTCGGGATGGATGACGCCCAGTGAGGACACATGCGCATTACGCATCTGGCGGGCGGCGTTGGACACTGTGGTTTCGGGGATGCACGCCAGCGGTGAGCGTGCCAGCAGGTCGGCTACTTTCTGTGTTGCCAGATCGGTGGTGCGTGCGTCGGTGTGGCGTGAGCGACTGAAAAAACGTTCGACGGTGGGCGATTGTTTCAGCAGTTCCAGAAAGTGCTGTGCGGGCAGCAGAAGCAGGCTGCTTTCCTGGGAGGCTCTTGCCGTGGTGGCCGCCAAACCATCACGCAGCAACCCGCGTTCGCCGAAAGTGTGGCGACTACCCAGCGATGATACAAAAGCACCATTGGGGTCCAGAATTTCAATCTGGCCTGACACGATGATGTACAAGCCCTCGATGGGTTTTCCGGCGTGATAGATCGTGGTTCCGGCAGTGACTCTTATGGGGCGCATGTGGCGAGCCAGGGCGGCAAGATCGCCGGGCGCGAGGTCATCGTACGGGGGAACAGATTGCAGAAAACTTGCAATGGCTTCAGAGGTTTGTTCCATACCGACCCTGTAAAACAACCGGCAGGCCGGTGTCGGCCTGCCGGGTAGTGGCACCAGGTGTTACGCGTTAATGATGCGTTGCCGCACCGGCCCCCTTGGGAATGCGGATCGATTCAACCAGATCTTGCACATGTTGCGGCGGTTCCTCGGTGGCCGAAGAAACCAGGAATGCCACGACAAAGTTCACCAGTGCCCCGATCGCCCCGATGGAAAGCGGGGAAATACCGAACACATAGTGGGCGGCGGTGTCGGGCAGGTTGTTGGTGCCGGGAATGAAGAACCAGCCCTTATACACGAAGATGTAGACCGCAGTGAATACCAGGCCCACGAACATACCCGCGATGGCTCCTTGCTTGTTGACACGCTTCGAGAAGATGCCCATCATGAGCGCCGGGAAAATGGTGGCGGCGGCCAGACCGAAGGCCAGTGCCACCACCTGCGCCGCAAACCCCGGCGGATTCAGCCCCAGCCAAGTGGCCACCACAATGGCGAACGTCATGGAAATACGTGCTGCAGTCAGTTCACCCTTTTCGGTGATATTCGGGTTGATAGTTCCTTTAATAAGATCGTGGGAAATGGCCGATGATATGGCCAGCAGCAATCCGGCTGCCGTTGACAGTGCCGCTGCCAGCGCCCCTGCCGCCACCAGCGCAATCACCCAACCCGGCAGGGCGGCAATTTCAGGGTTCGCCAGCACCATGATGTCGTTATCGACCTTGGTGAGCTCGTTACCTTTCCAGCCTTTTTCAGCTGCTATTTTCTGAATGGGGCTGTCCGCCGGGGCCTTGTCGTTATAGTACTGAATGCGACCGTCGCCGTTCTTGTCTTCCATGGCCAGCAGTCCGGTGGCTTCCCAGGTACGGATCCAGGACAGTTCGGGTTTGCTGTCGATGTCGGCACGCGAGAGTGCTTCGCCGCTGGTGGCGGTGGCTGTAACAGCAGCAGGCCAGAACGTAGTGGTGAGGTTAAGGCGTGCCATGGAGCCCACGGCCGGGGCTACGGTATACAGCAAGGCGATGAACACCAGTGCCCAGCCGGCCGAAGAGCGAGCGTCGGCAACCTTGGGTACCGTGAAAAAGCGAATGATCACGTGGGGCAAACCTGCTGTACCGATCATGAGCGAGAGCGTGAACAGGAACATGTTCAGCATATTCGGGCTGTTGGCTGTGTAGGCCGTGAACCCCAGTTCGGTGACCACCTGGTTCAGTTTCGCCAGCAACGTGATCTCGCCCCCGCTGGGCGCGTAGCTGCCGATCAGGCCAAGCTGGGGCAGGAACGAGCCGGTAAGATGCAGCGAAATGAAGATTGCCGGTACCGTGTAGGCGATGATGAGCACAATATACTGAGCCACTTGTGTATAGGTGATGCCCTTCATGCCGCCGAACACGGCGTACACGAATACAATGGCGGCACCGATATACAGGCCTATGTCGGTGGATACTTCGAGAAAGCGCGAGAACGTGACACCCACACCCCGCATCTGACCGATCACGTAGGTAATGGAGATGACGATCAGGCATACGACGGCCAGCAGGCGGGCTCCGGTGGAGTAGAAACGGTCGCCGATGAACTCCGGGACAGTGAATTTGCCGAATTTACGCAAGTACGGTGCCAGCAACATGGCCAACAGCACATAGCCGCCTGTCCAACCCATCAGGAAGGCTGATTGGGTGTAGCCCCCCGCAGGGGCCAGGGCAATAATGCCGGCCATGGAAATGAATGATGCGGCGGACATCCAGTCGGCGGCGGTAGCCATACCGTTTGCTACCGGGCTGACGCCTTGGCCGGCGGCGTAGAACTCGGATGTGGTGCCGGCGCGTGCCCAAACGGCGATACCCACGTAAATAGCGAAGGTGATGCCCACAAATATAAGGTTTAACGTGAATTGATCCATAATGGTTGCCCCTTCCTGTTATTCTTCAACGCCGTGTTCACGGTCGAGATTGTTCATGACCTTGGCATACACGAAGATAAGAATAATGAAGATGTAAATGGATCCGTTTTGTGCCATCCAGAAGCCCAGGTCGGCGCCTCCTACCATAATGCCCGACAGGGCCGGTCGCAGCAAAATACCCAAAAGAAAGGAACATGCGAACCAGATAACAAGGGATATCTGAATGATTCGTATATTCGCTTTCCAGTAGGCGTTTGATGATGAATTATCCGCCATGATTTAATGCTCCTCGTTAGTGACATCGGTGGCTGACCGCCGGTTTGGCGACGCCTTTATGGTATTGGCGCTTCCTGGGCATCGGGTGCTTAGCAACGATATAGGCCGGCAGAAGAAAGCCTGCGTGCCGACCCGTTGCTGAACACCTGATAATGCTTCTGGAAGAGCCAACGGCACCCCGAACCGGCAGTTCGGAAGAACTGCGGCTACAGGGGGGATGCTTGAGGTT
Source organism: Burkholderiaceae bacterium (assembly GCA_050252075.1). GTDB lineage: Bacteria > Pseudomonadota > Gammaproteobacteria > Burkholderiales > Burkholderiaceae_B > JAAYGT01. Next base: position 8,102 of record JBFWLP010000065.1, read on the forward strand.
GCAGCGAGCGCTGCGAACACGAAGAAGGACGCCGACATGCCGACGCGCCTGGCAGCACGGGGGCTTGCAGGAGCGGATATGAGATAAAGGATGGAGCGGTGGACGGGAAGCGGGTGTTTTTCGGGGGGCAAGCAAGCGACGCAGGCAGCCCGCGATACGGCGGACTGCAGTAGGCACAGCGGACAACTTCAAAGCGGCCTGCATGGCGTTCTCCTCGGGTACCCCCCACAGGTTATCTTACCTGCTTGGTCGTCTTGGCTTGGTTGCCACAGACGCCTTGTCTGTAAAGTGTAAACCGATGTGTCGTGGTATGTAAGGTGCACGATGTTCGGGAAATCACTACTATTGTCGGAGAATCCCGGGATTTATTTGTGTTTCATGATAATAGGGTTGTCACTCATGTTTCAACGAGTTCAACTTTTCCGGTGTCCAGGTGGTAGAGTCCTCCAACCACCTTCAATGACCCTTGTTGTACCCGGGCTCGAAGAATAGGATTGGACAGCCGCAATTGTTCGACAGCCAGTCGAACGTTCTGGCGTATCGCCAGGTTCAGCAGGTTGCCGCTGCCTTGCTGTGCTTTTGCCTGCCTTACCGCCGGAGCAAGGGCTGTCGTGATGCTCTGAATATGGCCTGGAAAGTCGGTCTGGTTTTGTTCGGCGTCAATGGCTGCCTTCACGGCCCCGCATTCGGCATGGCCCAGAACCATGATGAGTGGGGTGTGCAGCACGGCAACCGTGTATTCAATGCTGGCGAGCAAGGCTGTGGTGACATAATTGCCCGCCACTCGGGTTACAAACAAATCACCCCGTTCTTCGTCGAAGCAAAACTCGGGGCTAACCCGGGAGTCGGCACACCCAAGAATGCAGGCATAGGGGTTTTGCCCCTGTGTCAGAGCGGCCCGGGTGGCTGCAAAATTGATTGGTTCGGACTGGCCTTTCATGTAGCGCTCGTTGCCGCGAAGCAGGCGTTCCAGTGCCTGATCCGGTGTTAGCGTGTTGTCGGGCTTAGGCGGCTGTTGCGCATGCGCCACGGGTGCGGTGGCCAGCGCAGCAAAAGGCAGGCTGCCAAGGGCTGTAAGCACGCTGCGACGCTTTTGTGCATGAAGCGAAAAGGCTGCCGGCGAACTGAGGCTGTCACGGTTGCTGCATAACTGACACATAGATTGTCTCCCAGAGAGTAAGCGATCAAGGGGGTGATGCAGGACAGCGCAGGGAAGATGCATTTACAGGTTTACGTAACGCAATCCAGCATCAAGTGTGCACCTTTTCTGGGAAAATGGGGAAATTTTTGCGTTATGTTAGTGCATTCCCTAGGTGTGCTGTGCACAACATTCATGCACAATACGTTCCATGCAGGTGAGGAGACATGCCCTGCATGGGCGCAGCCGGATACCGGCAATAACTATATAGCAGGTCCATAACAAATAAAAAATGCAAAAAGCCAACAGTGCAAGCTGTTGGCTTTTTGCGTTGGCGTGTTCACTTCACGCGCCGCAGATCTTCCAGCCCGCCACGTCGGGGCATGGTTTATTTCCCTAAAAGCTTGCTTTCAATCAACGCGTTGCCGCGCTCGTTGGCGACGGTTTCGTCTGCCCGAGTCGCCTGAGTGTGCCGTCGCTGCCATTGATGCAATTTCCCCGTCTGGTTCGTGCGTGCACGAAATACCGCGACTCGCTGCGAGTATGGAAGGGGGCGGAAATAATAAATCTGTTTACACGAAAAATTTAAGAATATATTATCCGTATAAATATACGGATAAATTTTATTTGTGCTTTTATGTTTTTTATAAAAATTAGATGGTGGGCGTGCCATACCAATGGTTGCGACGCATGATCCAACAAGGCTTTTGTTCCGCTTTTCATTCAGCCGTTTGCTTGGTTTTAGTGGAGCACGACGAAGCCATCACTTCACACTAACTCAGAATTTTGACCAGGAGACAAAGATGAGCTTCGTGAAATTTATTGTTGTATTTTTATTGTCTTTCAGTACCAGCGTCTTTGCGGCAGACCAGTGGCCGTCGCAGACCATACGTTTGATCGTGCCATACGCTCCGGGCGGGGCCACCGATGTGACCGGGCGATTGCTTGCCGAAAATCTCAGGGGGCGTCTGGGCCAGTCTGTCATTGTGGAGAATCGCAGCGGGGCAGGCGGGAATATCGGCACCGATCTGGTGGCCAAAGCCGCCCCTGACGGGTACACCATGTTGTTCGCTTACGCCGGCCCCATCGGGATCAACCAGTTCGTCTACAAGAACCTGCCATTCAATCCAAAGAAAGACTTCAGCCCCGTCACTCTTGTGGCTGAAGCCCCATTGGTGTTGGTGGTTAATTCCTCGTTGCCGGTAAAGACGGTTGATGAACTTATTGCTTACGCAAAGGCCAATCCCAACAAGCTGTCTTATGGTTCTTCGGGTACCGGCGGTGCCGATCACCTTGCGGGTGAGCTGTTCAAGGAGCGTACAGGAACGACCATGGTGCATGTGCCCTACAAAGGGGGAGCGCCTGCAATGAACGATCTTGTCGGCGGGCAGACGAACCTGCAGTTTGCAACGATTCCCGGCGCGATCGGTCACATCCGGTCAGGAAGAATTCGTCCCATTGCATTGTTGAGCTCCAAGCGTTTTGGTCTGTTACCCGATGTGCCCACAATTGCAGAAGCCGGCCTTTCCGATTTTGAAATCAACAATTGGTACGGCATTGCGCTGCCGGCTGGGACACCTGAGCCAATTGTCAAACGGTTGAATAAAGAACTGGTTGAGATCGTGCGGTTGCCCGAGGTTGGCGCCAGGTTTCTTGAACTTGGTTTGATTCCGCTGTGGATGACACCCGAAGAGTTCAAGACGTTTCTCGAAGCAGATGCCAAGAACTGGGAAAAAATCGTCCGTACCTCGGGTGCAGCCATTGAATAAAGCGGCGCCAATCAGGAGCAGCCATGCAGCTTGAACTGGAAGGGAAACACGCTCTGGTCACAGGCGCCAGCCGAGGTATCGGCTTGTCCATAGCGCGTCAGTTGGCGGGTGAGGGTTGCCATCTGACACTTGCGGCGCGGGATGCCGACGCGCTTGGCACCGTACAGCAGCATTTGAAGCAACAGTTTCCCTCTGTTCAGATAAAAATCCAGGCCGTCGATCTGTCGACGACGCAAGACCAGGTGCGGCTGGGGGATCTTGCCGGCGATGTCGATATATTCGTGAATAACGCCGGATCCAATCCGGCCGGTGAGCTGCTGGCTACCACAGACGCCATGTGGCGCAAAGCCTTTGATTTAAAGGTGTTCGGGTATATCAATTTAACCCGCATGGCGCTGGAAGGCATGCAAGCGGCCGGGCGTAAGGGCGTGATAGTGAACGTCATTGGTTTTGCCGGTGAGCGTCTTACGTCGAAGTACATCATTGGATCTACCGCCAATGCCGGCCTGATTGCCTTTACGCGAAGCCTGGGCAGCAGCTCTACCGATTTCGGCGTGCGTGTGGTGGGTGTGAATCCCTCTTTGACGGCAACCGACCGTGCGGTCACGATGCTGAAGTCGTGGAGCAAGGCGGAGTACGGAACGGAAGAGCGCTGGCTAGACTACGAAGCAGGCATGAAGTTACCGTTCGGTCGAATGGCAACTTGCGAGGAAGTTGCCGATGCGGTTCTTTTTTTGGCGTCGGCGCGCGCATCGTACATAAGCGGTGTTGTGTTGAATGTCGATGGTGGTGGCGTTTATCGTGAGCGCTGAATATCGTAATTTTTCGAGGTTGCTATGCCCAAAATAACCCACCTTGCCGTCAAGGTGCACGATATCGAGTCGGCATCGGCTCTGTATGAGTCGCTGTTCGGATTCAAGCATATGTCGACGGCACAGTCGGTTGGCCATGTGTCACGGCATTTAAGTGCGGGAGACACCATACTGTCGCTGTTGCAGTATGAAAGCGAACAGTCGCCCGAGGCGCTGCTGGCAGGACAGGGGCCTTGTATTCACCATTTTGGTGTGGAAGTCGATGATTTGGCCCACTACGAGGCCCAGTTGGCAAAGTTTGGTTGCGAGATCATCAGTGGCAGCGCCGATCATCCGCCGGTCAAGTTTCGAACGGCAGACGGCATCGTGGCCGAGTTGCTCGCCCCCGACACCATGCAGCGGGCAGGAAAAGAATAGCCCGGCTTCCGGGCTTTGATCGGGGGCGTGGCTACCCCGGGTAACAGGCGCAGAACCGGTGGGGTGTTCAAGAAGCCGATGCGGTTCCCTCGGCCAGTTCCAGAAGCACATCGACTGCGCCCGCCCCGCCGTGTTCCTCGGCGCATTGCGCATAGGCTTGAACCGCTTGCCATTGGGTCAGCCATCGACGCAGTGTTGTTTTCAGCACCGGTTCGCCGTTCTTTGAGCCATACCCTTTTCCATGCACGACACGTACGCACCGTAACCGGTGCTCGACACATGAGGTCAGAAAACGCTCCAGGCGTTCTCGCGCCTGATCGACATTGCTGCCGTGCAAGTCAAGCGTGGCCTGGGGCACCCAGCGTCCACGCTCCAGCTGTTTCAAGAGCTCTATGCTGTGTGGATTCCGGACGTAGGCCGTATCATCGTGGTGAACGTGCGCCGGCGTATAGGTGTCGGACACCGTAGCCAGGTTTTTTTCCGGGCGGCCGCTGGCTTTTTCGCGCCGTTGGCGAAGTACATCGGGCGGGCTGGAAGTAACCGGGGGCAGCACGGCACGGCGGGTGTCGGGCAACGGTGCAACGAAGGCAACGGCGCGCCGGAACAATGCCAGATCATCGGCGTTGACCGCTTCGGCGGCCAGGCTGTGGGCCTGGGCGGGCGCGACGGCCACACGACCGGGCTCGGGGCGGCGTTCAGTGCCGGGAGCAGGGGCGCCTGCAGCCGTGCGGGCCGACCTGTTGCCGGCCGACAGCCCGCTGCCCGGCGGCAGCATTTTTTGCCGCTTCCTGCTGACTTTCTGTGGAGCAATGGCCGGCGCTTTGCTATGACCGGCCCCCGAAAGCTGTTTCAGGCCGGCCAGCCCGTGAACCAGATGGTCGGCGCGCTGGGTGGATTTCTTGCTATTCGGCATTCTCGAGCCAGCGCTGGGCGTCGAGCGCCGCCATGCAGCCGGTGCCGGCGCTGGTGATCGCCTGACGGTAAACGTGATCCTGGACATCGCCTGCGGCGAATACGCCGGGCACGGATGTCATGGTGGCCAGCCCGTTCAGGCCGCTGCGGGTGACAATGTAGCCGTTCTCCATGGCAAGCTGCCCTTCAAAGATGCCGGTGTTGGGTTTGTGGCCGATCGCAATGAAGACCCCTGTCACGTCGAGCTCTTCGGTTTGGCCGGTTTGATTGCTGCGCACGCGCACCCCGGTGACCCCGGAGTTGTCGCCCAGCACTTCGTCGAGCTCATAGAACAATTTCAGGCGCATATTGCCGTTTTGTACTTTGTCCATCATTTTGTCGGTCAGTATGGGTTCTGACCGGAATTTGTCACGGCGGTGAATGACGGTAACGGTACGGCAAATATTGGAAAGATAGAGCGCTTCTTCAACGGCAGTATTGCCGCCGCCCACTACCACGACATCCTGGTTCTTGTAAAAGAAGCCGTCGCAGGTGGCGCACCCGGACACACCGCGGCCCATGAAGTTTTGCTCGGAAGCCAGGCCCAGGTATTGAGCCGATGCACCCGTGGCAATGATCAGTGCGTCGCACGTATACGCGGCACCGGTGTCGCCGTACAACGTAAACGGGCGCTTGGAAAAATCGACCTTGGTAATGTGATCGAAAATGAACTCGGTATTGAAGCGTTCGGCGTGCGCCTGGAAGCGTTGCATAAGATCGGGGCCTTGCACCCCTTGGGCGTCGGCCGGCCAGTTGTCGACATCGGTGGTGGTCATTAGCTGACCACCTTGTTCTAATCCTGTGATAAGCACCGGGTTCAGGTTGGCCCGCGCTGCGTAAACTGCGGCGGTGTAGCCTGCCGGGCCCGAACCAAGAATCATTACTTTTGCGTGTTTCGCCGTGGTCATCTCAACTTGTCCGTAAAATGGGGTATCTACCAATTATAATGACTCCATGGCCAGAATTCCTGTCACCTCTGCGCGAGCGTCCCGTAACGTTCGCAATGGGCCATCGGCCCTGCAAACCCGCCTTTCCGGCCTGTTCCGTGAAGCGCGCTGGATCCTGTTTGCTGCGCTGGCGGCGTGGCTTGCCCTTGTGCTTGTTACCTGGAACGCCGCGGATCCGGCCTGGTCCCACTCCGCTCGCTCCACGGTTACGTTCAACCGGGGCGGCACCATCGGCGCCTACATTGCCGACCTTTTGTTCTTTTTGTTCGGCTATTCGGCGTGGTTGTGGGTGGTGCTGCTTATCCAGCGCGTCGTCATGGGGTTTTACCGCCTCACCTCGTTACTCATGCCGGCGCGGCCCGAACCCTTGCCACGGGTGCGCTGGGAGGTCGGCGTTGGCTTTGTGCTGCTGTTTGTGGGCGTCATGGGTATCGAGGCACTGCAATTTCAGCAGTCAGGTTCTCATTTGCCTGCCGGAGCGGGTGGTCAACTGGGTAAATTGCTGGCCCATGCCATGTCGTTTTCTCTTGGAACCACAGGGTGTACGGTTCTTCTGCTGGCGTTTGTCGCCATGGGCGCCAGCCTGTTCCTGGGTTTTTCCTGGCTGCAGGTATTCGAGCGTGTAGGGCTGGCACTGGAACTGGCGGCACGACGCGTGGTCGATTTCAAGAACGCCCGCGAAGACCGGCGCGAGGGCGAGGTTCGCAAGGCGAAACGCGAGGAAACCGTCGAGGCCCGCCAGGAACAGTTTGTGCATGAGAAGCCTGTGCGTATCGAGCCGGCCATCGTTACGGTTCCCAAGTCAGAGCGCGTGCAAAAAGAAAAGCAGCAAACACTGTTTTCCTTGCCTCGCGAAACCGGGGCCTCGGGCGACTTGCCGGCCATTGGTCTGCTTGATGCTCCTTCCGAAAGCATTGAAACAGTATCCCCCGAAACGATCGAATTCACGTCGCGGCTCATTGAAAAGAAACTATCCGATTTCGGGGTCACCGTCACGGTGGTGTCGGCCCAGGCCGGGCCGGTTATCACCCGTTATGAAATCGAGCCGGCCACAGGGGTCAAGGGTAGTCAGATCGTCAATCTGGCCAAAGATCTTGCCCGGGCCCTCAGCCTGGTGAGCATACGTGTGGTGGAAACCATACCGGGCAAAAACCTTATGGGGCTGGAGCTTCCGAATCCCAAACGGCAAATGGTGCAGCTATCGGAAATCATCGGATCGCAAACCTACCATGCCAGCCATTCCGTGCTTACCCTGGCGCTGGGTAAGGATATCGCCGGTAATCCCGTGGTGGCCGATCTTGCGCGTATGCCGCATTTGCTGGTGGCCGGAACAACCGGTTCGGGCAAGTCGGTCGGCATCAATGCCATGATCCTTTCCCTGCTCTACAAGGCCGATGCCGAGCAGGTGCGGTTGATACTGATTGACCCGAAAATGCTGGAAATGAGCGTGTATGAAGGTATACCGCACCTGCTGGCGCCCGTGGTCACCGATATGCGCCAGGCCGCCAATGCCCTTAACTGGTGCGTGGGCGAAATGGAAAAGCGTTACAAACTCATGAGCAAGCTGGGGGTGCGCAACCTGGCGGGCTACAACAACAAGATCCGCGACGCGATCAAACGCGAGGAACCTATTCCCAACCCGTTCTCGCTCACCCCCGATGCGCCCGAGCCGTTAAGTACCTTGCCCACGATAGTCGTGGTCATCGATGAGCTGGCCGACCTTATGATGGTCGTAGGCAAGAAAATAGAAGAGCTCATTGCGCGTCTTGCCCAAAAGGCCAGGGCTGCCGGCATCCATCTCATTCTGGCCACCCAGCGTCCCAGCGTCGATGTCATTACGGGGTTGATCAAAGCCAATATTCCCACGCGTATCGCGTTCCAGGTGTCGTCGAAAATTGATTCGCGCACCATTCTCGACCAGATGGGGGCTGAAGCCCTGCTGGGGCAGGGCGATATGCTGTATATGCCGCCGGGCACCGGTTTGCCGGTTCGTGTGCACGGCGCTTTTGTGCATGACGACGAAGTGCACCGGGTTGTTCAGGCCTTGAAAGACCACGGGGGTGAGCCCAACTACATCGACGGGTTGCTCGAAGGGGCGATCGAAGGTGAAACCGGCGATGGCGTGGGCGGCGTGACGGGCTTTGCCGACGCCGAGTCTGATCCGCTGTATGATCAGGCGGTGGAAGTCATTCTGAAAAACCGGCGAGCCTCTATTTCGTCGGTGCAGCGTCATCTGCGTATTGGCTACAACCGGGCGGCGCGTCTGCTCGAACAAATGGAGCAGGCCGGCCTGGTGTCACCCATGCAGTCCAATGGCAATCGTGAAATTCTCGTGCCTAAGGGGGCCAATGAAGATTAAACCGTTTCTTGTGGCGTGTGCCCTGGTTCTGGCACCTGCAACCAGTGCCGCCGCCGATGCGGCCGACCAGTTGCGCCAGTTTATCGATACCGTCCGTTCCGCGTCGGGCGAATTTACCCAGCAGCGTGAGCAGGCCCAGTCCGGCCCGCAAACGGGAACGTTTTCCTTCGAACGACCGGGAAAATTCCGCTGGCATGTCAAGAAGCCCTACGAGCAGCTCATTGTTTCGAACGGGAAAACTGTCTATCAGTACGATCCCGACCTGATGCAGGTTACCGAGCGTTCTGTGGATCAATCCATCGGCGCCTCGCCGGCCGCCATTCTGTTTGGTTCAGGCTCGCTGGAGCAGGCGTTTACCTTGTCAACTCTGCCGTCGGCGCAAGGGGTGCAGTGGCTGCGTGCCAAGCCTCGTTCCACCGATGCCGGATTTGCGCACATGGATATCGGGTTTCAGAATGGTTTGCCGGTTCGTTTGCTGCTGCTCGATGCCTTCGGGCAAACCACCCGTATCGATCTGGCCAATGTAAAGCCGAACACCGCGCTCGATGCTTCGACCTTTACCTTTACGCCGCCGCGCGGGGTTGATGTCGTGAAAATGCAGTAACGACGGCTATGCACACCCCGTCTCCGGATCTGTTTTCGGCCACGCCGGCACACGCACCGCTGGCCGAACGCATGCGGCCTAAAACCCTTGCCGATGTCGTGGGCCAAACCCATCTGCTGGGGCCGGGTAAGCCGCTACGGGTGGCTTTCGAGTCCGGCCGGCCTCATTCCATGATTTTCTGGGGGCCGCCGGGTGTGGGGAAAACCACCCTGGCACGCCTGATGGCCAATGGCTTCAACGCGCAGTTTCTTGCCATATCGGCAGTGCTGGGGGGGGTGAAAGACATCCGCGATGCCGTTGCCGCCGCCCAGGTGGCACAGGGGCAGGGGCGACGCACGATTTTGTTTGTCGACGAAGTGCACCGGTTCAACAAGGCGCAGCAGGATGCTTTCCTTCCCTATGTGGAAAGCGGCTTGTTCACCTTCATCGGGGCGACCACCGAAAACCCCTCATTTGAGGTTAATTCGGCGCTGTTGTCGCGCGCCCGGGTGTACGTGCTGCAGTCGCTGACCCCCGACGATCTGAAGCAGCTTATTGATCGCGCCATGGTGTTGTTGCAGGCGGGTTTGCCGGCAGGCCAGGCGGCACCTGACATCACGCCCGAGGCCAAAGACACGCTGGCGTTGTGGGCCGACGGAGACGCCCGCCGGGTAATTAACGCGATTGAAATCGTTGTCGAGGCGGCACACGAGGCGGGCATCACCACGATCGACGGCGCGGCGCTTGAGGCCACGCTGTCCCAGAATTTGCGACGCTTCGACAAGGGGGGCGACGCTTTTTATGACCAGATCAGTGCCTTGCACAAAGCGGTGCGCGGGTCGGACCCCGATGCCGCGCTTTACTGGTTTGTTCGCATGCTTGACGGTGGTGCCGATCCCCGGTATCTTTCCCGCCGCATCGTTCGCATGGCCATTGAGGATATCGGCCTGGCCGACCCCCGGGCCACCGAGCTGGCACTTAATGGCGCCGATATCTACGAACGTCTGGGATCGCCCGAGGGCGAGCTGGCGCTGGCCCAGGCGGTCGTGTACCTGGCCTGTGCCGCCAAGTCGAACGCTGTCTATATGGCGTACAAGGCCGCACGGCGCTACGTGCAAGATCACGGCAGTGCGCCTGTGCCTATGCATTTGCGCAATGCACCCACCAAACTCATGAAAGCGCTGGGGCACGGCAAAGCCTATCGTTATGCCCACGACGAGCCTCAGGGTTACGCTGCCGGCGAGCATTACTTTCCCGACGGTTTGCGGGCAAGGTTTTACGAACCGACGGATCGCGGTCTGGAAGGTAAAATCTCGGAAAAGCTTGCCTTCTTGCGCGAACTCGACCGCCAGGCCCGGCGCGGCGGCAAAGCGTAAGCGGCCAGTCACAGCCATTCCTTACTGTTAACTCTTTTTTGGTTTATTCATGCTTGATCCCAACCTGCTACGCAAAGATCTTCCTGCCGTCGTCAAAGCGCTCGCCCTGCGTGGCATGGCTTTCGATGTGGACCGTTTCAACGCGCTCGAATCGCGCCGCAAGGCGTTGCAGGTTGACACCGAGGCCTTGCAGGCGCGCCGCAACGCTGTGTCCAAGCTGATTGGTCAGCTCAAGTCCAAGCAACAGGACGCCTCCGGGGCGATGGCCGAATCCCAGCAAATTCCCGCACGGCTGAAAGAGCTGGAGACCGAGCTCGGCGAGCTTCAAAAGGAGCTGGGTGACTGGCTGCTCACCATTCCAAACTTGCCACACGACAGTGTGCCGCCCGGCAAAGACAGCGACGATAACGTCGAGGTGCGTCGCTGGATTCCGCCCGGCATGCCCACTGATGCGCAAGGTAACCCGGCGGCCCTGCCGTTTCCTGTACGTGATCATGTGGCAGTCGGCGAACCGCTGGGGCTCGACTTCGATACGGCCCGCAAAATTTCCGGCTCACGGTTCATGATGTTACGCGGATCCATGGCACGCCTGCACCGTGCCCTGGCGCAATTCATGCTTGATCTGCAAACCACCGAGCACGGCTACCAGGAATGCTATACGCCCTATATTGTTACGGCATCCACATTGCAGGGAACCGGCCAGTTGCCCAAGTTTAAAGACGACATGTTCTGGGTAACCAAGGGGGGGAGCGAATCGGGGCAAGACCACGATGAGCACGGCAATGTGGTGCCTGGCGAGGATCTCTACCTGATATCCACTTCCGAAATTACCCTGACGGCGTC
>JBFWLP010000066.1:0-19199 GCA_050252075.1 Burkholderiaceae bacterium
GAACAAGAAGCCGTCGAAAAATTTCTCCCCTCCTTGCGCGCCACAGCAGCCATATTACGTGCCGCTTTGTGAGATTGGGGTCAGAGTAAGATTGGGGTCAGAGTAAATTTTTACTCTGACCCCAATCTTACTCTGACCCCGTTTTCAAGAATTTCCACAAGGACGATAGGTTATGAATGTTGCCGATTGGCTGTACCGGAGGGCGCAGTTGACGCCGTTGTTGCCGGCGTTGTTCGAGGGTGTGCGGTGCCGGGGGGATTACGCCGGCTTTGCCGGCCGGGCGCAGCGTGTGGCGCAGGTGCTTTCGCGTGATTACAACGTGCAGCCCGGTGACCGGGTGGCGTTGTATATGCAGAACTCGCTGGATTATCTGGCGTGCATGTACGGCATTCTCTGGGCCGGAGCGGTGATCGTGCCCATCAACTACAAGCTTCATGCGCGGGAGGCTTTTTGGATCGTCGAGAACGCGCAGGCAAAAGGCGTCATCACTGATCATTCCTTCGACACCACATCGCAGGCGGCGCATGCATCATGCGTCCGGATCGATGTTCACGTGCTGTGCGATGGCGGCCGGGAAGCCGGTGACGCCGTGCAGGATCACACGCCGCCGGTGCCGCGTGCGCCGGGTGATTTGGCCTGGCTGTTCTATACCTCGGGAACGACAGGCCGCCCCAAGGGGGTGATGCTGACCCACCAGAACCTGGCCGCAATGTCGCTTTGCTATTTAAGTGATGTCGATGACATTGTCCCCGGCGAGGCAGTGCTATACGCAGCGCCGTTGTCGCATGGCGCCGGCTTGCATAATTTCATTCATGTACGCATGGGCTCCCGGCATGTGGTGCCCGATTCCAGGGGGTTCGACTGTGCCGAGATTATCGACATGGCCGCGCAGTTGGAGCGTTTGTCCTTTTTTGCCGCTCCTACCATGGTCAAGCGCCTGGTGGCACATGCCGAGCAGCACCGAGCCGACGTTAGCGGCCTGAAAACGATTGTGTGCGGCGGCGCGCCCATGTACGTGGCCGACGTGGCGCAAACGCTCGATGTGCTGGGGCCGGTACTGGCGTTGGTATATGGGCAAGGCGAGTCGCCCATGACCATTACCGCACTGCGCAAAGAGATCATCGCGGACCGCGCGCATCCTGAATGGGCCGAACGCGTGGCCTCGGTCGGTACGGCGGATGCCTGCGTGTCCGTGCGGGTGGTGGATGAACATATGAACGACCTGCCGGTGGATGAGTGCGGCGAAGTGGTGGTGCGTGGCACGCCGGTCATGGCCGGTTACTGGAATAATCCGTCGGCGACGGCCGACACGCTGATCGACGGCTGGCTGCGTACCGGGGATATCGGTTATTTGAACGCCAAAGGGTTTCTGACGCTCACGGATCGCTCAAAAGACGTCATTATTTCCGGAGGGTCCAATGTGTATCCCCGCGAGGTGGAAGAGGTACTGGTTGAGCATCCGGCGGTATTCGAGGCGGCGGTTGTCGGTGAGCCGCATCACGATTGGGGTGAGCAAGTAGTGGCCTTCGTGGTGCCGCTTCCCGGAAAAACCATCGACCAGGCCGATCTGGATGACTGGTGCAAGCAGCATATAGCGGCATTCAAGCGTCCCAAACGCTATCTGTTCTGCGCGGAGCTGCCAAAAAACAGCTATGGAAAAATCCCCAAGACGGAACTTCGGGAGCGGTTGCAAACCCAGCGTTCGACCGGGTCGTGCCCCGTGTAAATGCAGTGCGGCGCCAGGTCGCGAACGCGCCGGCGGGCGTTGATCACCGCAGGCAGGTCCACCAGAATACCGGTGGGAATGGCATCGACGTAGTTGCGGTTCATGGGAATGGCGTCGCCCGTCAGCACGGCCAGGCCTTCGGGTGTGGCCACGGCAACCATCTGGGATCCCGGCGTGTGCCCACCTACCTTCAGCAGCTGCAATCCCGGGGTTAAAGCGACGTCACCGTCGACGGCAATAATTTGTTGCCGGGCGATTAATCGGGACAGCATGTCGCGGTGGCTGAAAAAGCGTGCCGTGGCTTCGTGTGACCAGGCATCTGCCATGAAGAAGTCGATTTCCGCCTGTTGCGCATAAAACCGCGCATTCGGAAAAAGATCTGCCGACGAGGCGTGATCCCAATGCAGGTGGGTGAGCACAATGTGGCGGATCGCCAGGGGGTCTATGCCTGTCTCGCGCAGTCGCTGGTCTACCGGTGCCAGATCGGAAATGTCGCGTCGTCTGGCTTCGTCAAGCGGCGGGCCGGTGTCAACCAGTATCACCTGATCATGGTGTTGCAATACCCAGGTGCGGTACGTGATGGCAAGCGGCTGCGTGTCGGATTCCAGATAGTTGAACCACGACCAGCGGGCCGTGCGTGAGCCCAGCCGGACAGGCGTAATGGACCAGAGTGTGTCAGGGTCGGTGGTTAAGTTGAGCATGGCCAGGGCTCCTACGAGCGCATGCGCTTGGCCAGGGCATTCGCCCCGCGAGCCAGCAGCCCCATATCGCTGCCCACCGCCGTGAACAGACAGCCCAGTGCCATGTAATGACGGGCTTGTTCTTCGTTGAAGGACAGTATGCCGGGCGCTTTGCCGCAGGCCAGAATGCGTTCGATCGCCGCCTGGATCACCTGTTGAACATCGGGGTGGCCCGGGTTGCCCAGGTGCCCAAGGTTCGCCGCCAGATCGGCCGGTCCGATGAATACACCGTCAACGCCGTCAACCGATGCGATTGCTTCCAGGTTCTCGATGCCTTTGCGGGATTCAATTTGAACCAGCAGGCAAAGCTGTTCTTCGCAGGCCTGAAAATAATCGGTCATCTGGCCGAATCCGCTGGCGCGGGTTGTGCCGCCCACCCCCCGCACCCCGCGAGGCGGATAGCGCATGCCCGCAACGGCCGATGCCGCTTCCTGGGCCGTTTCCACATAGGGAATCAGCAGGGTCTGCACGCCGATGTCCAGGTAGCGCTTCAACTGCAGGGTGTCATTCCAGGTGGGGCGAACAATAGGGCTGACCGGAAACGGTGCGGCGGCCTGAAGCTGGCCCAGCACGGTGCCGATGTCACTGGGGGAGTGTTCGGTATCGAACAGCAGCCAGTCAAAGCCGGCTTGAGCAACGATCTCGGCACTGTAGGCGTTGCACAGGGTTACCCACAACCCCAGTTGCGGTTGTTTGTTCTGCAGGGCCTGTTTGAAGCGGTTCACAGGGACAGTCGGCATTAACGGCCTCCGGCTTGGAAGAATACGGAAATTCCACCCAGTGTACCGAAGTCGGCGTGGATGGTGTCGCCCGCGGCGACGGCGACGGTGCGGGTGAACGACCCGGCCAGCACCACGCTGCCGGCGTCAAGCGAGGTGCCGAACTCGCCCAGCTTGTTGGCCAGCCATTCCACCCCGCGGGCCGGATGCCCCATGACACCGGCCGATACGCCTGATTCCTCGATAACCCCGTTGCGGTACAGCAAACCGCCGACCCAGCGCAGATCGATATCCATGGGGCGTACCGGCCGTCCGCCCAGAATAATGCCCGCCGACGCCGCGTTGTCGGCGATGTTGTCCACGATGCGCCGAGGGTACTGGGTTCGCCCATCCACGATCTCCAGTGCCGGCTGCACGTAATCGGTGGCGTTCAGCACGTCGTACAGGGTGACCCCGGGGCCGCGCAACGGTTTGTTCAAAATGAAGGCAAGCTCCACTTCAACGCGTGGCACGATGAAACGGTCAACAGGGATGGTGTCGCCATCGGCGAAAAACATATCGTCAAGCAGGTGGCCGTAATCGGGTTCGTTGATGCCTTGAATGGATTGCATCGCACGCGACGTCAACCCTATCTTATGGCCGCGCAAGCGCGCGCCCTGGGCGATCTTGGCCGCAATGACCTGCTGCTGGATCTCATAAGAGTCGGTGATTTCTATACCCGGGAAGGTTTGATCAAGCTGCGGTGCGGGTGTCACAGTGCGCTCGGCCTGAAGCAGAATCTGGGCCGCTTGCTGGTGTTGTTCGGCAGTTAACATGGTGTTTATCCGTTCTTGACTGGGTTGCGCAATATTCCGATGCCCGGCACTTCTACCTCAACCACATCGCCTTCCTTCAGGAATCGCGGTGGGGTGAACCGTATGCCGGCACCTGTGGGCGTACCGGTCGAGATAATGTCGCCGGGCTCCAGCGTGGTCCAGCGGGAAATATAGTGAATCAGGTAGCGAAAGGGGAACAGCAAATGTGCGGTCGAGTCGCGTTGCCGTTCTTCACCATTGACCCGCGTGATCACTTCCAGCGTGTCGTAGTCGGGGAATTCGTCGGCGGTGACCATCCATGGCCCGATCGCGCCGCTTTGGTCAAAATTCTTGCCCTGGGTGACGTTGAATTTTCCGTGTTTGATCCAGTCGCGCACGGAGCCTTCGTTCAGGCAAGTCAGCCCGGCGATATGGCTTTCCGCCTGCGATTCGGGAATGCGGCGCCCGCGCTTGCCGATGATGATGGCAATTTCGCCCTCGTAATCCAGCTGTGTTGATTCGCTGACCGGGCAGATCAAAGGTTCCTGGTGCCCGACGAATGACGAAGGAAACCGGGGAAACACACTGGGAAACTCGGGCGCCTGGGTGCCGTCTTTGTACTCCTCGTTGCGATGGGCGTAATTCACCCCTACGCAGATGATCCTGGCCGGATCGGGCACCGGTGCCAGGTACTGAACGGCATCCAGGGCATAATCGGCCCGAGGCTGCCGTGCCGCCGCACGGAGTTCGTGCAGTCGTTCGGCCGACAGAACGTCGCGCAACGACGCAGTACCCAGCGCGTCGGTCATATCGACGATCCCGTCATCACGTGCGACGCCCAGGCGCCGGGAACCCTGGGCCAGAAACGTTACGATGCGCATGACTCATATCCAAAGAATGCTGCGGGGTTGTCCACCAGAATACGGCGGGCCATGGCGTCGCTGCCCGCGTAGCGGTACAGCTGATTCATCAGGTCGCCTTCGTTCGGGGGCTGTTTGACGGAAACCGGGTGCGGCCAGTCGCTGCCCCACACGACGCGGTCGGGCGCCGCCTCGATGCAGGCGTGGGCAATCGGCACGACGTCGCCCCAGGGAGGCCCCGTTCGCGATATTTTTTCCGTGAGCGACAGCATGACCCAGAAGTTGCCCCGTTTCAGCAGCTCAAGCACCGCACCCAGGCTGGGATCGCCGGCGCCGCCTTGCGGGTTGGGGCGGCCCATGTGATCGATCATGACGGGAATATCCAGCCCTTGAAGCAGTGGCAACTGGTTCAGTATGCCGTCGGCCTCCGGCTGGAACTTGGCATACCAGCCGAGCTCTTTGATGCGGCACATGGCACGGTCAAAGTCGGCCGCCGACATGCTGACACCCAGCCCTTGCCGGTTGAACCGCGCACCGCGTACCCCGGCACTGTGCAGTTTTTCCAGATAGGCATCGTCGCGCTCCAGCAGCACCAAGGCGTTTGCGCAGGCTTTGTAGCCCGGCCCGGCGGTTTGAAGGGCGTCGAGCACCACCTGGTGGTCTGCGCCATACGTGGTGGCCTGAACAATGATTCCGCGTTCAATGCCTAGCGTGCGATGCATTGCCAGTGCGGTTTCAATGGTGGCGGTCGGCATTTCGTAGGCCGCGCCTTCGCGCACCGGGTACAGGTCGCGCGGACCAAACACATGAAACTGGCTGTCACAGCTGCCGCCGGGCAAGGTGTGGGCAGGGGGGCGAGGAGCGGGATCAAAAGGTAGGTAATCAGGCATGGTGGTTTCTTCGGGTTAGTTCAATACAGCAATGAAATCACATTCGACGAGCTTCTCGCCGTCCAGGTCGGCGTTCATGGTATGCCGCGCGGGCCGTGAGTGAGGATCGGGGAACATGGCCAGCCAGGGCCCGTTCAGGGCCTGGCGCCGGCTTCGATCCTTCATCCAGACTGTCATTTTGATGATGTCGTCCGGCGAGCCGCCGGCACCCCGGACGATGCGTTCCACGTGCTCGAACATGAGCCGGCACTGGTCTTCCAGTGTGGCGCCGTAACGGCCGTCGGCGACATTCGTTCCCTGAATGCTGCCCGAGTACAGCAGATTGCCGATACGGCAGGCGGCCGGTATGGGGTTCTTGTGACTGAAACCGTCGACATAGATGCTGGTGCGTTTCATGGCTTTACTTGGCAGTGATGTTGGCGTTTTTGATAATAGGAACCCAGCGCGCATCTTCCTTGGCCAGATAGGAAGTGAAGTCGGCCGGGGTTGCTCCGCGAGCCTCTGCGCCCAGCTTGGCAAACTTTTCAATGACGTCGGGTTGGGCCAGCACCTCGCGAACGGCATCGCTCAGACGCTGCACTACATCGGACGGCGTGCCTTTGGGGGCCAGCAGCCCAGTGAAGGTGTAGGCAACCAGGCCGTCCAGCCCTGCTTCCTGAAGCGTGGGAACGTCGGGCAATGACGGCACGCGTTTTTCCGAGGTGACCGCCAGCGGTTTCAGTTTGCCTTCCTGAATGAACGGAAGTGCGACCGATACCTGATCGAAATTGAAGTCGACCTGGCCGCCGATCAGGTCAACGGTGGCGGGCGCGTTGCCCTTGTAATGAATGGTGACCCAGTCAGCCCCGGTTTGCTTCTGGAGCATTTCGCTCATCAGGTGATTCGAGGTGCCGGCGCCGGGCGATGCCATATTCAGCTTGCCCGGATTCGCCTTGGCATAGGCCACGAAATCTTCAAAATTTTTCACGTCGAGCGTGGGCCGAACCTGCATCACCATGGGGGTCAGCGACACGGTGCTGATGGGCTCAAAGCTTTCTTTCCACTGGTAGACCGGGCGATTGAAAATGATCGGGCTGTAGAGCAGGGGGCCGTTGGCCGCCATGAAAAGTGTATGCCCGTCGGGTTTGGCGCGTGCCACGTATTCGCCGGCAATCATGCCTCCCGCGCCGGATTTGTTTTCAACCACGAATGTTTGCCCGAACTTTTTCTCCAGGCCGGGGGCTATGATCCGTGCGGCGGTGTCCACATTGCCGCCGGGGGGGTACGGCACCACGATCTGGACAGGTTGTGTGGGCCAGCTCGCGGCGTGGGCGGCCGTGGTCAGCAGGGCCAGCGATGCGGCAAAGGCGAGTTTGCGAATTTTCATGTCATTCCTCCGTAAAAAAATAGTCCGACAAAGGTAGCAACAGAGGAATCGCTGGACAAGAAAAATATTCAAAAAAAGTCCATATATAGGACAATAAAAAACGAGCAATTGAAAATAATTCAGATAAATGTAGAAGTTTTCCCGATAGATAGCGATAATTTGCTCGTAAATTCACTGGCTGCAGATCGCATTTTTGAACATTTTTTCTCCGGTGTCGAGCGCGAAAATTGTCCACATAACGTACTTTTATTCTTATGAAAATCCTAGCCTCCTCCTTGTCGCCCGAACAAACCTACAAGTTAATGACCGGCATTGTGGTGCCTCGTCCCATTGCCTGGATTACCTCTGTTTCCGGGCAGGGTGTGGTGAATCTGGCACCTTTCAGCTGCTACACCATCGTGTCGAACAAGCCGCCCATGCTGGGTGTGAACATTGGCCGCAAGGCGGGCACCCGTAAGGACACGGGGCGCAATATTCTGGAAAGCAAAGCGTTTGTGGTAAACATCGCCAATGAAGAACTGTTGCACCCCATGCACCAGAGTGCCGTTGAATATGAAGCGCATGTCAGCGAAGTACAGGAGCTTGGGCTGCAAACGCTTGCGTCGGATCGTATCGCCGTTCCCCGCCTTGCTGCCGCTCCCGTGAGCCTGGAATGTGTTTTACACTCGGTTACGCCTTACGGCGACACCGGTGCCGAATTCTTTGTCGGCGAAGTCGTTGCGCTGCATGTGCGCGATGATCTGTTGCAAAATGGCAAGATCGATACAGCGCAGCTGCGCCCGGTGTGCCGTCTGGCGGGGCCCAATTATGCTCATCTGGGTGAAATCATCACATTGAAGCATCTGGCCCAAACGGAAAAATCGGTCATCTCACCCAGCGAGTAGGCAGCATGAAACACGCAGACACGGCGTTGTCCGCCAACGCAGGAAGTCAATCGGTGGGCCGGGCATTGCAGCTGCTTCGCCTGGTGGCCTGCGGCCAGGAAGCGGGCGTGCGGCTCACCGATATTGTGCAAATGTCGGGCCTGAACCGGCCTACAGTACACCGCATACTGAAAACCCTGATTGCCGAAGGTGCCGTTGAACAAGACCCGCAAACACGGCGTTACCGTATCGGCAACGAAATCATCTTGCTGGGTATCGCGCGCACACGCCGTTTTCCGCTGATGGCGGCGGCGGGTACCAGCCTTGGCCAACTGGCCCAGCGCATCGGCGACACCGCGTTTATCAGTGTGCAGCACGGGCAGGATTCCATTTGCATCGGCCGGCAAACCGGCCATTACCCCATACAGGTGCTGTCAATCGATGTCGGCGCCCGGCGCCCGCTGGGCGTGGGTGTTTCAGGAGTTGCCTTGCTGTCGTGCCTGCCGCCGGCCCAGGCCGAGGAAATAACCTGGAAGAATGAAAAGCGGCTGGCGTTTCACGGCCTGACACCCGAGGCCTTGTGCCGGCGGGTCGATGAGGCCCGGTTGGTGCGGTACGCGTACACGGCATCGGGGGTGGTGCCGGGTACGCGAGCCGTGGCGGTGCCGGTGCTCAACGATGCCGATGAGCCGATTGCCGCCCTGACGATCAGCGCAATGGCCGACCGGCTGACAGACACAAATCTGGCCTCGGTCGTCCAGATTATGCGTGACCAGGCTCGCAGCATCGGACATCACTATTCCGAAATGGAACGACTCAATCGGCCGTTGCCGGCAAATCAAACAGCAAAATTTCGGCATTTGCAGGGCACACCAGGCTGATGCGGGGCTCATTCACGAACTGAAGGGCATCGCCGGCACCCAGGCGCACGTCGTTCGCCGTTACCGCACCGCGGGCGACATGCAGATAGCCGCACCGGCCGGGCGCCAGCGTATACGAAAGAGCATCGCCGGTGTCCAGGATCGAGGCGTACAGCCAGGCGTCCTGCCGTATACGCAGCGATCCGTCGCGACCGTCGGGCGAGACAATCAGGCGCCACTGGCCCTTTTTGTCACTTGTATCGAAAAAGGCTTCGTCGTAGTCGGGGGCGGTGTTCTGTGTGTCGGGCGTGATCCAGATCTGCAGGAAATGCACGGGTTCCGAAGCCGAGGGATTGAACTCGCTGTGCATGACGCCGCGACCGGCGCTCATGCGTTGAACCTGGCCATAGCGCAGCACCGAGCCCGACCCCATGCTGTCCTTGTGCTCCAGCGCGCCGGACAGCACATAGGAAATGATCTCCATATTCTGGTGGCCATGGGTGCCGAAGCCATGCCCGGGGTGAACGCGGTCTTCGTTGATGACCCGCAAAGGACCGAACCCCATGTGACGGGGGTCGTAATACTGGGCAAAGGAAAACGAATGGCGTGAACTGAGCCAGCCGTGCTCGGCGATGCCGCGCTCGTCGCTTTTCCGGATTTCTATCATGGTGCCAACCTTGAGAAATGAATGACAGGATCATTCTAGGAAAAGCGACGCGGCGGAAAAAGCCGTTGTGATGGCTAACACTGTTCCACGCATGGAACAGTGTCGGCGGGTCACCCTTTCAGATCGAAACGGTCGGCATTCATCACTTTCGTCCAGGCGGCAACGAAATCATGAACGAATTTCTGCTGGTTGTCGTCCTGGGCGTAAACCTCGGCGTAGGCGCGCAGGATCGAATTGGATCCAAACACCAGATCCACGCGGGTGGCTGTCCATTTCACCGCGTTGGTTGCGCGGTCGCAGAGTTCGTACAGATTCCGCCCGGCCGGCTTCCACAAATAGGCCATATCGGTCAGGTTGATGAAGAAGTCGTTGCTCAAAACGCCGGCGCGATCAGTGAAAACGCCGTGTTTTGTGCCTCCGTGGTTGGTGCCCAGTACCCGCATACCGCCAACCAGCACGGTCATTTCGCAGGCGGTAAGCCCCATCAGCTGGGCCCGGTCGAGCAGCATTTCCTCGGCCGTCACCACGTAATCTTTCTTCTGCCAGTTCCTGAAGCCGTCGGCCAGCGGTTCCAGGGGTTCGAAGGAGTCGATGTCAGTCATTGCCTGGGTGGCATCACCGCGGCCCGGGGCAAACGGCACGTTCACCGAAACCCCGGCGGCCTGCGCGGCCTCTTCAATGGCCATGTTGCCGGCAAGCACAATGACATCGGCCACGCTGGCGCCGGTATCGGCGGCAATTTTTTCGTAAACCGCCAGTACCCTGGCCAGCCGTTCCGGCTCGTTGCCTTCCCAGTCTTTCTGGGGCGCCAAACGAATGCGCGCACCGTTGGCACCTCCGCGGAAGTCGGATTGGCGGAACGTGCGTGCGCTGTCCCAGGCGGTACAGATACGGTCGGTGGCGCTTAGGCCGGCGGCCTTTACCGCCGCTTTTACGGCATTGGTGTCATAGTCGGTGCGCCCTGCCGGTACCGGATCCTGCCAAAGCAGGTCTTCCTGCGGAACGTCGGGCCCGATATACCGCGCTTTCGGGCCCATGTCGCGATGCGTAAGCTTGAACCACGCCCGGGCAAAGACATCGGAAAAATAGGCTGGGTCTTTGTAGAAGCGCTCGGATATTTCGCGGTAGGCCGGATCCATCTTAAGCGCCATGTCGGCGTCGGTCATGATGGGGTTGCGCCGGATGGACGGGTCTTCCGCATCGACCGGCTTGTCTTCTTCCTTGATGCTCACGGGTTCCCATTGCCAGGCGCCCGCCGGGCTCTTTTTCAATTCCCAATCATGATTCAGGAGCAGCTCGAAATAGCCGTTGTCCCACTGGGTGGGGTGGGTGGTCCAGGCGCCTTCGATGCCGCTGGTGACAGTGTCGCGCCCTATGCCGCGTGTGACATGATTCACCCAGCCCAGGCCTTGCTCTTCAAGGCCGGCGGCTTCGGGGGCGGGGCCAAGGTTGGCGGCGCTGCCGTTGCCGTGGCATTTGCCCACGGTATGGCCGCCGGCCGTCAGGGCGACGGTTTCTTCGTCGTTCATGGCCATGCGCTCAAACGTAACACGCATGTCTTTGGCGGTTTTCAGGGGGTCGGGGTTGCCGTCGACGCCTTCCGGGTTCACGTAAATTAGGCCCATCATCACGGCGGCCAGCGGGTTTTCAAGATCGCGTTCGCCGGAATAGCGGCTTCCCTGGCTGCCGCTGGGCGCCAGCCATTCTTTCTCGGAGCCCCAGTAAATGTCTTTTTCCGGATGCCAGATGTCTTCGCGCCCGAAGGCAAAGCCGAAAGGTTTCAGGCCCATGGATTCATAAGCCATATTGCCGGCCAGGATAATCAGGTCGGCCCAGCTGAGCTTGTTGCCGTATTTTTTCTTGATGGGCCACAGCAGGCGTCGCGCCTTGTCCAGGTTGGCGTTGTCGGGCCAGGAGTTCAGGGGAGCGAATCGCTGGTTCCCCGTGCCGCCGCCGCCTCGCCCGTCGGCCACACGGTAGGTGCCCGCCGCGTGCCAGGCCATGCGTATCATGAGCCCGCCGTAATGCCCCCAGTCGGCCGGCCACCAGGGCTGGCTGTCGGTCATAAGCGCTTTCAGGTCGCGTTTTACGCCGTCGATATCCAGGCTTTTGACGGCTTGCCTGTAGTTGAAATCGCTGCCCAGGGGGTTGGTTTTGGTGTCGTGCTGATGCAGGATGTCCAGATTCAGTGCTTTGGGCCACCAGTCCATGTTTGACCGGTCGGCCGCCGTTAAACTGCCGTGCACTACCGGGCACTTTCCTGTTGAACTGACTGTCTTGTTTTCCATCGCGAGCTCCTTTCACAGTAGGTATTTGCAATACTACTGCAGTTGCGTCTGCGGTGTGTTGACGATAGTCAGGTGAGCAAGGCCCCGGCGGCCCGCACCCCTTGTACACCGGCTTATCGCCGTATGACCGCCCGGTAGGCAAACCGGTCGGGCCGGAAAAACATTTCCGCAAACAGCAGCGGCCTTCCCTGGATGTCGTGGGGAACAAAATGCATTTTCAGCAGCGGCGTGTCGGGCGTCACCTGCAGCAGGCGGGCGCGCTGCTGGCCGGCGGCCGCAGCGCCGGCCTGGATGTGGGTGCTTTCCAGACGAAAGTTCAGCCGCGCTTCCAGCAGTGTCATCACGTCGTGATGCTCGATATCTTCTTTCAGCAGGCGCTCGGCCAGCGACGTTTCCATGCAAAGACGGCCCGTAACCACGGGAATGTCATCCGCCAGCCGAAGCACGGTAATGGTGGTTACCGGCGTGCCGGCCGGCAGCTTGAGCAGGGCGGCCAGCTTGGCCTGCGCCTTGGATTTCCGGACGCTGAGCGTTTGTCCGCGGGCGGACATTCCGCGTGATCGCATGTGATCGAAAAAGCCGGTAATCATGCCTAGCCGCGGCGTATTGGCGGGCCGGGTAACGTAACTTCCCTTGCCGTTGAACGTTTCCACAAGCGCTTCGGCCTGAAGGCTGGCGAGTGCTTGCCGGATGGTGATCCGGCTGACGCCGAATTTTTTCTGCAGTTCGTTTTCCGAGGGCAGTTTCTGGCCGGGCTGCAGTTCGCCGCTCAGAATTGCGTCGCGCAGCGAGGTTTTGATCTGCTCAAACAGCGGAGTGGCAGCTTTGGAAAGGGTGGCGGTATTCATGCGGATCCGGAAGGAACAGAACAATCATCAATCAAATTTTTCCCCTGTCAGTATAGGTTGATTCGTGTAAAGGCGCGTCTTCTTTTTTTATGGGTTTTTTTGCTGGTATAAATCACGATCGCAACCTGTCATAACAGCTATTGACTTGAATCAGAAGGCTAACCTATTATGACAGGATAAGAAGAACAGCCAACCTCAATAATCCACGGAGACAAAACATATGAATCGCAGGAAATTTGTGACAGTGCTGTGCGCATCCACCGCCCTGGGCGGTGCCGTATGGTCGCCTCTGGCAAGTGCGCAGGCTGCCTATCCGGTCAAGCCGATCCGGGTGATCGTTCCCTACGCGCCCGGCGGTGTGGTCGATGTTCAGGCGCGGGCGGTGACCGACACCATGCAGAAGATTCTCAAACAGCCCATTGTCATCGAGGCCAAACCGGGAGCCAGCGGCAACATCGGTGCGCGGGAAGTGGCATCGGCAGCTCCCGACGGCTACACACTGCTGGTATCGGCCAGCTTTTTGATCAACAACCCGTTGCTGGAAACCAGCTTGCCGTGGGCGCCCGGCGATTTCACGCCGGTGGGCCGGTTTGCGGTGTCACCCAGTTATTTCGTGGTGCCGGCGAACTCTGCGGCGACATCGGTGAAGGAGTTTGCCAAGATGGCCGCAAAGGCGTCTCCCGTCTTGCAATACGGGAACGGGGGTACGGGTACACCGCAAACCATGTCCAATGAATTATTCCGCGTGTCGGCCGGTATTCCGCTGGAGTCTGTCATGTACAAGGGAGCCCCGCCGATTGTGCCCGACCTGATCAACGGCCTGGTGTCCATGGCCATTCTGCCGTCCACAGTCGCTATCCCGCAGGTGAAAGCCGGCAATTTGCGTGCGCTCGCCAATATCAGCAGCAGCCGTTCACCGCAACTTCCTGATGTACCCACCATCGCCGAAGCAGGCTATCCCGACGTGACCACCTTGTCATGGTATGGGTTGCATGCGCCTGCAGGCACACCGGAGCCTGTTATTCGCGCCTTGGCGGCCGCCATGAAAGAGGCGTGTGCCACCGAACAGGTGAAGCAACGCTTGCTGACGGCCGGTGGCGAAGTGGCGTTTCTGGACACCCCGGATTTTGCCCGTTTCCTGGCGTCGGATACCGAACGCTGGTCGCGCCTTGTAAAGATCATCAAACAATGAAGACACGTACCCCTGAAGAGTTTGGCCGGCTTCTTGACGAGCTCCGGCAGTTCATGGAATCCCGGGTGATCCCGGCCGAGGACTGGCACAATGCCAGTGCGCACGATGCGCACTCGCCTGTGGTGCGCGACTTGCAGCAGCAAGCGGGCCGGCGCGGCCTGGGCTCGCCCATCGCCGCACAAGAGCTGGGCGGCATGGCGCTTTCCTGGGAAGAAAGCTGCGAGGTGCTGGAACTGGCCGGGCGCAGCTATCTGGGGCCGGTGGTGCTTCGGTGTGCCCCGCCCGGGCAGCCCGATATCTATGCGCTGCAAAAACTTGCTTCTTCCGGGCAGCGTGATCGTTATGTGCGCCGTCTGCAGTCCGGTGAAATTGCTTCATGCTTTGCCATGACCGAGCCGCCGCCGGGGGCCGGATCGGATCCCTCCATGATGTTGACCACCGCCACGAAAAGCGAAGACGGCTGGGTGCTTAACGGACGCAAGTGGTTCATTACCGGGGCGGGGAAAGCCGATGTTGCCATTGTTGTGGCGCGCACGGATCAAGGTGTGTCCTGGTTTCTGGTGGATACCCGCACGCCGGGGTTTCAGATCGTGCGTGACATTTCAACGCTCGAGCCCTTTGATATGGGCGGCCATGGTGAAATTCTGTTGACCGATTGCATACTGCCCCACGATGCCCTGATCGGTGAAGTAGGCCGTGGCCTGGAGTACGCCCAGTTACGGCTTGAAGGCGCCCGGCTTTTTCATTGCATGCGCTATATCGGGCTGGCGTCGCGTGCCATCGACTTTGCCCGCGACTACGCATTGCAGCGGCAGTCGGGCGGGCAACCCCTGGCGCAGCACCAGCTGGTGCAGTCTTTGGTGGCCGACGCACATATCAAGCTGTACGCGGCCCGCCTGATGACACGCGACGTTGCCTGCCGGCTGGACCGCGGTGAATCGATCCGGCATCACTCGTCAATGGCAAAAGTGTTTGTATCGGAAGCCGTTTTCGAGGTGGCCGATGCCGCCGTGCAGCTGTGTGGTGCGTTGGGCGTGTCCGACGACGCGCCGGTGTCCATGATTTTCCGGATGCTGCGGCCGTTTCGCATTTACGACGGTGCGTCGGAGGTGCATCGCAGCGCAATTGCCCGCCGCGTTTTCAACAGAAAACTCTCGGCCTGATCGTCCGCGACAGGCCTTCTTATATCAACTCAAGGAAGTTCGTTTTTTATGCAGGACACCCGGAAACTGGATCAGTTCCGCCAGGATATTCGTGACTTCGTCACCACACATCTGCCCGAAGACATTCGCCGGACCACGCGAAATGGTCAGCAGCCCAGCCGGGAACAATACCTGCGCTGGCATGCCGTGCTGGCACAGGCGGGCTTGCTGGTGCCCCATTGGCCGCCGGAATGGGGCGGCAAGGGCTGGAGCGTGCCCGAACAACTGGCGTTCGAAGAGGAAATGGCGCTGGCCGATGCCCCCGAGCTGAACAGCGTAACGTTCGACATGCTTGGCCCGGTGCTGGTGCGCTACGGAAGTGATACCCAGAAACAGCGCTTTCTGCCCGAAATCGCGGCGGGCGGGCAATGGTGGTGCCAGGGGTATTCAGAGCCCAATGCAGGGTCTGATCTGGCCTCACTGGCCACCCAGGCGCGTCGGGACGGTGATCGCTATATTGTGAACGGCTCGAAAATCTGGACGTCTTACGCCCAGTACGCCGACTGGATGTTTTGCCTGGTACGCACCGGCACCGACGGCAAGCCGCAAGAAGGCATTTCATTTCTGCTGATCGACATGACATCGCCGGGAATTACCGTACGACCCATCGTCGGTATTCATGGCTGGGTGGTGTTCAACGAAGTCTTTCTGGACGATGTGAGTGTGCCGGTGGCGCTGCGGGTGGGCGAAGAAAACAAGGGCTGGGCGATCGCCAAGTCGCTGCTGGAATTCGAGCGTCTGAAGCTTGCGCGTATCGGCGAGAACAAGCGTCGCATGGCGCGGGCCCGCGAAGCGGGTTTGACACGCAGGCAACGTGGCCGGCCGGTGATGGAGCAGGCCTGGTTTCGGGATCGCTACGCCGACCTGGCGTCGCGGCTTATGGCGCTGGAGGCCAATGCGGCCCGGTTTATCGCGCGCCAGCAGGCGGGTGACATTCTGGGTGATGAAGTGTCCATGCTCAAGATGCGGGGTAGCCGTTTGATCCAGTTATGGGAAGAGTTGATCGTCGACGCCCTGGGTGTCGATGCCATGCTGCTGGATACCGGCTGGCTGCAAGGGCGCAGTGATCACGTACCGACACTCGACCCGTTGGCGGGCACGGCGTCGTCACGTCGGTTTCTGGCCCGCGGCTACACCATTGCGGGCGGTTCCACCGAAGTGCAGCATAATATTCTGGCCAAACGGGTGCTTGGGTTATGAGCGAACTTTATACCGATGAACAACGCATGCTTATTGACAGCGTGCAGCGCTGGAGCGCGCAGGTGTGTACGCCGGATCGTCGCACCCAGGCCCTGGCCCATCCCCACGGTTGCCCGGCGGAGCACTGGATGCAACTGGGCGAGATGGGCTGGCTGGCGCTGCCTTTTTCGCCGCACGAGGGCGGCCTGGGCGGAACGCTGCTGGACATGGGGCTGATTGCCGAAGAGCTGGGCAAGGCGCTGGCCACCGAGCCGTATGTGGCTTGCGGCGTCATGGCGGCCGGCTTGCTGGCCGACGGCGGCGATTCGTTGCTGCGGGCGCAGTGGGTGCCCGATCTGGTTCAGGGGGCCCGTCGTGTGGCGCTCTCGCCCTGGGAGATCGATGGTGTGGGCGAAATTTTGCCGCCGATGGCGCAGGCCGTACATCGTGACGGGCAATGGTATGTCACTGGGGAAAAGGCGTTGATGCCGGGCGTTGCCGGAGCGCAGGGGGTGATTGTTGCGGCGCGGCTGGATGACAGCGGGGCGACACTGGGTTTGCTGCTGGTCGATCCGGAGCAGCCCGGTGTGGCACTGAAGGCCGGACCACTGTACGACGGGCGTCATGGGGCCGCGCTGGCGATGAACAAGGCGAGGGTTATGCTGCTTGACAGCGGTCCGTCGGCACGCATCATGGCGCGCCTGCAATGCGCTGTCGAGCAGGGTTGGGTGGCGCATTGCGCCGAGGTCGCCGGCGCTGCACAGGCTGCTTTTTCATTGACGCGAGATTACGTTGCCACCCGGCGCCAGTTCGGGCGCAGCATCGGGTCCAATCAGGTCATTCAGCACCGCTTGGTCGATTTATTTGTTCAAATCGAGGAAGCGCGCGCCTTCTGGCGTGAAACCGCGCTGGCGCCCGATGCCGCCCGTGTGGCTGCCCTGATGGCAAGAACGCTCGATATGGCGACCCATGTCTGGGAGGAATGCATACAGCTGCATGGCGCCATCGGCATGACCGACGAATACGTTCTGGGCGCCTATGTTCGCCGGCTGGCGCTGGCCGGCCGGGTGTACGGGCTGGCGCATGCTCATCGCGAGCGCTTGTTTTGTTTATCGTTTGAGGCTTGATTACCAATGAGTACAACCCCATCATCGCCGGTTCTGGCGGAGCGTCGGCAAAGTACGCTGGTGCTGACCATCAATGCGCCGGCCAACCGTAATTCCTTGCAGGCGCCAGGGGTGCTGGAAGGGTTGATCCAGGGTCTGGATCAACTGGCCGACGACCCCGACTTGTCCGTTGCCATTATTACGGGCGCCGGGGGGGCTTTTTCCTCGGGCGGCGACCTGCGCTTGCTGTCCTCCAGCTCGCAGCAAGACATGAGCCGTGCCATGCATCGCAATGCGTGGCTGTATCGCCGTATTGCGCTCGGCCGCAAGCTGGTAATTGCCGCTGTCGACGGCCCTGCGTATGGGGCGGGGCTGGGGCTGGCGGCGGCTTGCGACTGGGTCGTTGCCGGTGAAAGTGCGGTGTTCTGCAGTGTCTTTACACGGGTGGGTGCCATGCCCGACGCCGCATTGTTCTGGTCGCTGCCGGGGCGCGTTGGCATTGCCCATGCCCGTCGCATGATGCTCACCGCCGCCGAGATACGGGGCGAGCAGGCGGTGGCGATGGGGCTGGCCGACGAGTGGAACAGCCAGGGGCCGGCGCTGGACACCGCCCTGGCGGCGGCTGCTCGGTTCGCGCGCGGGCCGCAGCAGGCGTTTGGCCATATCAAGGCCGGGTTGCGCCGCGCGCCCATGTCACTGGAACAGGCACTTGATTTCCAGCTGGATAATGCGCCGGGCTTGTTTGTGGGCCCCGAGTTCCAGGAAGGGGCGGCGGCTTTCCTTGAGAAACGCAAGCCCGATTTTCCCGCAGCCGTCCAGCACGCAGGCAAGCAGCCATGCTGAGCCCGCTTTCCGGCCTGACGCCTGAACAGGCACCACTGCGCGGTGTGCGGGTGATCGAGTTCGGCCAATACATAGCGGCGCCCGCTGCCGGACAAACCTTGGCCGACCTGGGGGCCGATGTCATTAAAGTGGAACCGCCCACCGGGGACGCCGCCCGAACTCTGGGCTGGACTCACGACGAGTTCGGGCCCATGTTTTCGGCCTACAACCGCCATAAACGCTCGGTGGTTCTCGATTTGCGCCGGCCCCACGACCAGCAGCTGGCGCTGCGCCTGGTCGCGGGCGCCGACGTTGTGCTGCAAAATGCGCGTCCGGGCGTCATGGAGAAGCTGGGGCTTGATGGTCGCCGGCTTACCGAGCGCTTCCCGCGGCTGGTGTACGGGCAGGTTAGCGGGTTTGGGCAGACCGGCGAGCACAGCCAGCGGGCGGGGCTGGACATTGCGGCGCAGGCGGAAAGCGGCATGATGAGTCTGAACGGCGATGCCGATCGCAATCCCGTACGCGTGGGCTTTACCGTGGTCGACGTCATGGCATCGCAAATGCTGGTGAACGGCGTGCTGGCGGCGCTGATCGGCCGCGGGGTGTCCGGCAAGGGTGCCTTGGTGGATCTGTCGCTGGTGGATGTGGCGGTCGCCGCCCTGTCAAATGCCTGGACCGACTACGCCTTGACCGGGCAACGGCCCATACGCCGGGGTAACGGGCAAGCCATGCTGGCGCCGGCGGCCGACGTGGTGCCCACCAAAGACGGCTTGGTGGTGGTCTCGGCCTACATCGATGCGCATTTCGGGAAATTATGCGAGCTCATCGGTCGCCCCGAACTGGCCGTCGATGCAAGGTTCGCCGCCAACCGCGACCGCGTCACGAACCGCGAGGCGTTGTTGCAGGCGATGTGTGCCGGGCTAAGTCACCTGACCTCGGACGAGGTGGCGGCGCGCCTGTCCAATGCCGGCCTGGTGGTTGGGGTGTTTCGCACACTCGACCAGGTACATGCCGGGCAATCGGGAGTGGCCGAGGATCTGTTCATTGCTGTGCATGCGCCCGGGCGGCTACCGGTCG
>JBFWLP010000067.1:0-18859 GCA_050252075.1 Burkholderiaceae bacterium
TGGATGTGGTCCTACAATAACGAGCGCCCAAATATGGCATTGGGCGGTATCACCCCAAAACAGCGGCTGACCATGGCCGCATAGCATTGCTACTTCTGAGCACCGTTAAAAATGGGGGGATTACCGGATCACCGGCGACAGACAGGATGATAGGCAGCGCGTATGACGCGGGAATGACGCGGGGATGACGTTTGAATGACAAAAGCCTGCCGTTGAACTGCAACGGCAGGCTTTTGTTTCTTGATGTGCCCGGTATGAAGCCGGGCGGGAACGGAGCAGCTTACAGAGGCTGTCCGACAGTGACGCGCATTTCGCCCAGGCCCGCCACCGCAGCCACCAGCGTGTCACCCACTTGCACGGGGCCCACGCCTTCCGGCGTACCTGTGAAAATGACGTCGCCGGCCTTGAGCTCGAAAAGCCCGGACAGATAAGCGATTGATTCCGCAATGTTCCAGATCATTTGCGACAGATCGCCCGACTGACGCAGAGTTCCGTTTACGTGCAAGGTGATGGCACCCGATGCCAGCGTTCCCACTTGGGAACGCTGATGCACCGGCCCGATCGGACCGGAAAAGTCAAAGCCCTTGCCCGTTTCCCAGGGGCGGCCCTGCTTCTTGGCTTCGCCTTGCAGGTCGCGGCGGGTCATGTCAAGGCCGATGGCATAGCCCCAGACACACCCGGCGGCCTGTTCAACGGTCAGGTTGCGACCGCCCTTGTCCAGCACCACCACCAGTTCGACCTCGTGGTGAACATCGGAGGTTTTGGGCGGATAAGGCATGACACCGGTGTCGCCGTCGGCGATGGGTAACAACGCGTCGGCCGGCTTGGAAAAGAAAAAAGGATCTTCACGGCCGGTAAAGCCCATTTCCTTCGCGTGCTCGGCGTAATTGCGACCCACGCAATACACGCGACGCACCGGGAAAGTATTGGCCGAGCCCGCAACAGGCAACTGGCGATACTGGGGGGCGGGAATGACGGTCGGCATCAGTTGGCTCCCGCTTCATAGCGCCGGGCGCTGGCAAGAATTTCGGCCTTGGCGGCCTCGGGGCCGTCCCAGCCCTTCACTTTTACCCATTTGCCTTTCTCAAGATCTTTGTAGTGCTCGAAGAAATGCTGAATGCGGGCCAGATCTTCTTCAGGAAGATCCTGGGTCGTTTTGATATGGCGGTACGGCGGATACAGTTTGTCGACCGGAACGGCCAGCAGCTTGGCATCGCCACCGGCCTCGTCGTCCATATTCAGCACCCCGATGGCGCGCGCCTTGATGACGGCACCCACCTGAATGGGGAACGGCGCAATGACCAGCACATCGACGGGATCGCCGTCATCGGAAATAGTTTGCGGAATATAGCCGTAATTGCAGGGATAGTGCATGGCGGTCAGCATGAAGCGATCCACAAACACCGCTCCGCTGTCTTTATCGACTTCGTATTTGACGGGATCGGCATTCATGGGGATTTCAATAATGACATTGAATTCTTCCGGCAATTTGCTGCCGGCAGGCACGTTGGCTAGGCTCATGGGTTTACTCGTTTGACAATAGCGACAGTAAAAATAGACATTAAAGGCAGGTTGGCGCGCAGTCAGGAAGACCGCGACTTGTAGCCATCGGAGGTTTGCGACAGATCGACCCCGGGAATGGGGGCGCTGTCGAAATAATCGTCCTCGGGGCTGGGCGGCGACCCCGGATCTTTTGCCGCCGCACCGGCCGCAGACACGGCTGTGTCAGCCGCAGGCGCCAGATCGTGATGCGAGAAATCGGCCGCGCTCGCCGCCATGGGTGGCGAATGCTCGGGCGCGGGCTCGGGCAGCGTTTCAACATCGATGAGCGTGGGATCGCTACGGGTATCGGCGGCCGGCAAGGCCCGGGCCACGGTCAGCTCGGGCAGCATGCCCGCCACCCCCGACGCCAGACGCCAGTGACGCATGGCATCGTCGGTGCGGCCCAGACCGTCGTACAGGTTGCCCAGCAAGACGTGAATACGGATGTCGCTGCGCAACTGCATGCTGCGCACCAGATAGTGCTCACCCTGCCCCCACAGCTGGCCGATAAGGCACAGGTTGCCCAAGGTGGCCAGCAAGGCCGGATCGTCGGGATGCGACTTGAGCCAGACTTCGGCTTTGCTCAGGCGGCGGGCCACCATATCTTTGGGGCACTGCCCATAGGCACTGAGCAAACGCGGATCCATGCGCGCGGAAATGGCGGCTTCGAGAATGCGGGAGGCTTCCTCGTAGAATCCGGCGGCCGTCTGCACCGTGGCCGCCGCCAGGGCGATATCGGGCAACAGCCGCTCGTCGGATTTCAGGTCGCTCCACAAGGGTTTGAAGCCATCGATGCCCGCCTGATGAATGCGGGCCGCCATGGCCGTTTCTATGTACTGCGTGGCCTCGACCTTGTCGATGACCCCACGACGGACCAGCAGGCGGGTAAGCTCGTACACCCGATCATGATTGCGCAACTGGCGATGGGCGCGCAGCAGCAAACGGGTGGCCTCCAGGTGGTGCGTACTGGCATCTTGCAAGGGTTGCAGCAGCACCAGGGCGTCTTCGGCCCGGTTCTGGTCCAGGTACATTTCGGCCGTGACCGCCGCCGTCACCTGCGCCAGCCTGGGCTCATTGCGGGCGCTGTCGGCGGCCAGCCTGAGGGAGTCATCGCGCCGCTCGAACAAGCCTTGCTGATGCGCGGCACGCGCACCGGCCAGTGCGGCCAGCACCTTGCGTGTGGGCGCTTTGGTGCGAACCAGCAACTTCGCCAGTTCCTTTTCCGCATCGGGATAGCGGCCTTCCAGAATATTCAGCCACCCGGCCTCAAGCAGCTCGTGATCGCGCTTTTCGGCACGCAGACTGCGCCAGGACCGGAAACGCTGCGGACCGTGCCCGACCCACACCACTACGCGGATAATGACATAGGCAACCAGAAAAGCGGCCAGCAGAAGCAACACCGCGAGTGTCAGCGACAACTCGATACGCCAGGGCTGTGCCACGATGAGTACATTGCCGCTGTGATCGCGCAACAGAAGGGCCAGCGCAACCGCCGCCACAAAAACCGCCAGGGTCCAGAACCACGCTTTCATGACTTAGCCTCCGTTGGCCGACGGTGCGGGCTCGGGCGCGGAGTCGGACGGCCCGGCCGCGCCATCGGCGGGTTCGGCGTTTGCCTGCGTGGCCTTGCGAGCACTTTCGTCACGCAACGCCTCGATGGCTTTCAGGCTGTTCGTAACGGTGGGAAGGCGCGTGTCAATGTCGGTGTCCTGCATTTTCCGCGCCAGCCGAAGGGCTTCGCGCGATTGTGGCGAGCGTTCATCGAAGCGCGATTCAATGGACTTGACCAGTGCTTCGGTTTCGGTTTTCCACACTGTGGGCTGACGCATCATGAGCGCCAACTGTGCCGTCATGATGCGCAAACGCAGATTTTCACGGAACCGGGTTGCCTGATCAGGCGACATGAGCATGGCGGTCGCGTCGTCGACGCGCCGGACCAGAATGAATCGTTCCAGGTCATGGCGTACGGACTCCCAGGCGGATAGCGTCCAATCGCGGGCAACATCAAGAGACTGTTCCCACCACGGCGCCTGGGTATCGGTTGTACCGGTGGGCGTGAGCGGCACCGAGAAGCCGTTGAATTCCGGCGCACGGGCGACCGGCGCCGGAGCGGCATCGTCGGGTACCATCAGCGGTGCCTGACTGACCAGCGCGCTGAGGGTTTCCAGCTCGCTGACCAGCATGGCGACATCGACCGTGGCGACCGCGCGAAGGCGATCGAGATCACCGTTGATGGTTTGCAGCAACGACGCGAGCCCCGGACGATTGGCGCGGGCCAGTTGGGCCTGGGCGGTTTCCAGCGCCACGATGGCATTGGCCACGTTTCCGCCCAGTTGCAATTGCTGCTGGGCGATGGTGACCAGATGATCGATGTCGTTCAGCAGCACCAGATCGGAGCCGGTATCGGTGAGCGTCTGGAAAGCCTGCACCAGGGTATCGACCTGGGCCCGGCTGTCGTTCAGAGCGGATTCCAGCGACGCAATGGCGGCCTTCTGCTGATCGGATTGCTGTGCCAGACGCCGCGAGGCATCGAGCGCCTGCGTAGCCGTGGACGATGCTTCCTGAACCGCTGCCTGCAAGGTGGCCGAGGCCTGGGAGAAATGGCGCTGCTGGTACCACAAGGCAACGGCCAGGGCCACCACGATAATGCCGGCTCCCAGCAACACAGGGCCTGTCGACGATTTGCGTGAAGGCGCTTCCGTGTCTTGCCGGGGCGTGGTGTCGTTCACATTGACCGGCTCGGACGGGTTGGGCTGTTCAGTCGAAAGATCGGTAGGTTTCGTTGTCATGGTCCAATTGTAATCCTAGGAAGGCGGCCGAACGGACGCAACATCAATGATCGTACGAAAAAGAGCGTCGTCGGAGGGGGTGCTTAGTTTAACCACGGGCGGATCGGGGAATCCAGCCGCCTGTACAATAGCCCCGAGACGCTCCGCGATACGCGCATGCACCACCACAAACCGTGACCACAGCCACGCCGACGCCGGATCATGTGCGTGCGCTAACCTTACCATTGCCTCCAGACTTTCGATACTGGTAATAAGCACCACG
Organism: Burkholderiaceae bacterium; assembly: GCA_050252075.1. Classification (GTDB taxonomy): domain Bacteria; phylum Pseudomonadota; class Gammaproteobacteria; order Burkholderiales; family Burkholderiaceae_B; genus JAAYGT01. The sequence goes on from JBFWLP010000067.1 coordinate 4,594, forward strand.
CGCGGCGCTTGACACTGCGCCCACTCGCGCCAGCGCTGCACATCGGCGGTACTCCAGCCGGCGGGTTCACGCCGGTAAACCGCCAGCGTGTCCACCCTGACTCCCTGCGAACGCAGCTGATCGGCAAGCCAGTTCCGGCCTCGCTCGCCACGCACGATGAGCACGCGCCTGAGCCCGGCCAGATGCGGGCCAAGACACCGCAGCAACGCTTCGGAATCGCCGGCACCCACGATGGACTCGGGCCACACGACATTCGCGGCCGGGACACAGCGAGAATCCAGTACCTGACGCGCGCTTGCGTGTCCGACCGATGCCGCCAGCGTCGCATCGGGCCAGTGCTGTTGAAACTGCCGGAAAAGGGAGAAATAGCACTGCGCCGCAAAGCCGCTGACGAACATGATCAGCTGGTACGACGACGGCGCGGGAAAATCAGAAGAACCGAGGGGAAGCGGTGTGAGCTGCAGTGCCGGCAGTACCAGGGGAACCAGACCGGCCGACGCAAGCCGACCGGCCAGGGCTTCATTCCGCCCCGCCGGCCGCGTTAACCATACATGACAGACGGGCTCCAGCGGCACAGCCAGGCACCCCGCTTCAGGCGTCAGGCGCCATATCGATGCGGTGAAGGATGTCTCGTGCGCCTTGCTCGAGCAGTGTGCGCGCCACCTGCTCGCCCAGCTGGGTCGCCTGAGCCACCGGGCCGCGGGCGTGAGCACGCACTACCTGGGCACCCGTGGGGTCGGCCACCAGACCGCGCACAAGCAGTTCGCCGTCGCTCACCTGGGCGAACGCCGCCAGAGGCACCTGGCAAGAGCCCCCCAACACCCGGGACACCGCGCGTTCAGCGTGCGCACATGCCGTTGTGGTGGAACAGGCCAGCGGGCCAAGCACTTCGACAAGATCGTGACGATCCTGCATGACCTCGATACCCAGGGCGCCCTGCCCGGCCGCCGGCAGGCTGTCGTCGGGCGACAGAATGGTACGGATGCGGTCGTGCAGACCCAGACGCTGCAGACCGACGGCCGCCAGAATGACGGCATCGTAATCGCCGCGATCGAGCTTGCCCAGACGCGTGTCCAGATTGCCCCGCAGCGGCTTGACGACAATGTGGGGGTAGCGCTCGCGCAGCTGGGCCTCGCGGCGCAGGCTGGAGGTTCCCACCACGGCACCTGCCGGCAGATCGGCCGGACTGGCATAGCCGGGGGATACGAACGCATCGCACGGCTCGGCGCGCGGCATGATAATGGGCAGCGCAAATGGCGGGCCCAGATCCACGGGAACATCTTTGAGCGAGTGAACCGCCAGATCGGCCCGGCCGTCGAGCAGGGCCGTTTCAAGCTCTTTCACAAAGAGCCCCTTGCCACCAACCTTCGACAAGGTGCGATCAAGAATCTGATCACCCCGGGTGGTCATTTCCAGGAGTTCCACCTGGCACCCGGGGTAATGATGCTGCAACAGACTTTGCACATGACGAGCCTGCCACAGGGCCAGACGACTGGCCCGTGTGGCAATTACCAGCTTGGAAGGCGTCATGGGCTGCCTAAACGAAATAGTTGAGCACGATGGCGGCCACAATGCCCAGAACCGCCAGAATGCCCAGCCCCTGCAACAGCGACAGACCGGACTCGGCCTTGTTCTGACCATCGGAGGATGATTTAAACAAACCCATAGTGATGCCTTTTTTACTTAGTTGGCGGAAGATGCCGCCATTTTACGACTGGCGAACCATTTACCCAACGCCACCACCAGAATGGCACCCACCACTTCGGCGGCGATTTTGGTCATGGTGGAAATTTCGCCCAAACGCTCAACCACGAATACATCGGTTACCAGCATACCGCCGGCAATCCAGCCCAGCAATGCCGCCCCGAAGGTGATGACCATGGGGAAGCGGTCGATAAGCTTGAGCACCAGCGTGCTGCCCCAGATAATGATGGGCACACTGACGATCAGGCCAAAAATAACGTAGTACAGCTGGTGATGCTCTGCCGTATTCTGGGCGGCACCGGCAATGGCGATGACATTGTCCAGGCTCATGACGAAGTCGGCGACCAGAATGGTTTTCACCGCGCTCCAGATGGACGAGCCACCGTCAACATTGCCATGCGCATCGTGCTCGGGAATCAGCAGCTTGATACCGATCCACACCAGTAGCAAGGCACCCACGATTTTCAGGAACGGGATGTTCAGCAGTGTCAGCGCAAACGCAATAAGCACGACACGCAGGAAAATTGCGCCGGCCGTACCCCACAAAATACCTTGCATGCGTTGTTTGGGCTGAAGATTACGACACGCCAGCGCGATAATGACCGCGTTGTCACCACCCAGCAGAATGTCGATGAGAATGATCTGGAAGATCGCGCCCCAGTGGAGCGTTTGAAAAAATTCAATCATGTAGGTTTCCGTTTATCAAGAGGCATAAAACAACCCCCAGCCGCAGCCAGTACGTCAGGGAACTTAAAAACGGGCCATAATAATTCAGCTTATTGTTAATAACGCCGCAAGGCCCTGACACACAGACAAACCTGCTGAACCAGCCGGCTTGCCTGTGTCGCTTGGGTAATCCAAGGCGGATATGGCCTACCCAAGATTCTGCGCATTCCCGCCCCCGTTCATGACGGCGCGGGAAAACGAAACAGTTACAGCACCGATTTGAGCAACTTGCCCATTTCGGAGGGATCGCGCGTGGTGCGAATACCGCAGGCTTCCATGACTTCCAGCTTGGCATCGGCCGTATCGGCACCGCCGGAAATGAGCGCACCGGCATGGCCCATGCGCTTTCCGGGAGGCGCGGTAACGCCGGCAATAAAGCCAACCACCGGTTTTTTCATGTTGTCCTTCGCCCACAGAGCCGCATTCACTTCATCGGGACCACCGATTTCGCCGATCATGATCACGGCATCGGTGTCGGGATCGTCGTTGAACATTTGCAGCACATCGACGTGCTTCAGGCCGTTGATGGGATCGCCGCCGATACCCACGGCGGTAGACTGCCCCAGACCCAGCTCGGTAAGCTGCGCCACCGCTTCGTACGTAAGCGTGCCCGACCGGCTGACCACGCCAATACGGCCCTTGCGGGAAATGTGGCCCGGCATGATACCAATTTTCAGCTCATCGGGTGTAATCAGACCGGGGCAGTTCGGCCCCAGCAGCAGCGTTTTCTTGTTCTGGGCGCGCATGCGATTACGCACTTCAAGCATGTCGCGTACGGGAATGCCCTCGGTAATGCAGATGACCAGATCCAGATCGGCGTCGACCGCTTCCCAGATGGCATCGGCAGCGCCCGCCGGCGGAACATAAATCACCGAAACGGTGGCGCCGGTTTCAGCCTTGGCTTCCTTGACGGACGCGTAAATGGGCACGCCCTCGAAGTTCTCACCGGCTTTCTTCGGGTGAACACCGGCGACGAACGCATTCTTGCCATTGGCATATTCACGGCACATGTGGGTGTGGAACTGCCCGGTTTTACCCGTCATGCCCTGTGTGATGACTTTTGTGTCTTTGTTGATCAGAATCGACATTTTTTAAATATCCTTGGCTTATCGTCTTATTTCGTGGCGGCGACAACTTTGGTCGCGGCTTCCGCCATGGTGTCGGCGCTAATGATGGGCAAGCCGGACTCGGCCAGCATTTTCTTGCCCAGCTCTTCGTTCGTACCCTTCATGCGCACAACCAGCGGCACGCTGAGGTTCACCGCCTTGCACGCGGCGATAACGCCTTCGGCGATAACGTCGCAGCGCATGATGCCGCCAAAGATATTGACCAGTATGGCTTTCACACCCTTGTTCTTGAGCATGATCTTGAACGCCTCGGTGACCTTCTGGGCCGTGGCGCCACCGCCAACGTCAAGGAAGTTGGCCGGCTCGCCGCCAAACAACTTGATGGTGTCCATCGTTGCCATGGCCAGACCGGCGCCGTTGACCAGGCAACCGATGTTGCCGTCGAGCTGGATATAGGCCAGATCAAACTTGCTTGCTTCGACTTCGGCGGGATCTTCTTCGTCGAGATCGCGGTACGCCACGATGTCGGGATGACGGAACAAGGCGTTCGAGTCGAAATTGAACTTGGCGTCGAGCGCAATGATATCGCCCGAACCGGTAAGAATGAGGGGGTTGATCTCGGCCAGCGACGAATCGGTGTCCCAGTAAGCCTTGTAGAGTTTCTGGAACTCGGCGGCCGCTTTCGAGACCGAACCTTCGGGCACACCGATACCGCGGGCCAGCTCGGCGGCTTCGGCGTCGGTCAGGCCGGTGGCGGGGTCGACAAAAACCTTCAGGATTTTCTCGGGGCTGTGCTCAGCGACCTCTTCGATGTCCATGCCGCCTTCGCTGGACGCCATGACGCAAACGCGCTGCGTTCCGCGATCGGTCACGATGCCGACATAGTATTCCTTCTTGATATCAGCGCCTTCCTCGATGAGCAGGCGACGCACCTTCTGGCCTTCGGGCCCGGTTTGATGCGTAATCAGCTGCATGCCCAGAATTTCGGTGGACAACTGGCGAACCTCGTCGAGCGAGCGAGCCAGCTTCACGCCGCCGCCCTTGCCCCGGCCGCCCGCATGAATTTGCGCTTTCACGACCCACACGGGGCCGCCCAGCTTCTCGGCGGCAGCCATGGCTTCGTCTACGGAGAAGGCTGGAATGCCGCGCGGAACCGTCACGCCAAATTTCTTCAGCAATTCCTTGCCCTGATACTCGTGAATTTTCATGTAATACCTGTCAGAACGTAAGAAAATTTAAAAACGCATTCATCAACGCACGTTCCAAACCTGCGTAGATGAATGCGCGATGACCACCCTAGTTGCACTCCGCCTTTTCGCCCGGACCAACATACCATTCGGGATAAAACCGCAGGGCAACCGGCCCGCGGGAGTCGAGTGCATGACAGCCGTCAAGCTGGAACGGACGCTTGGGCGCCGCCACCACACCGGCACGTTCCGCTGCCTGGGCCTTTTCACGCCAGCGCCGGGACATGGATTGCACCGCCGCGGTTGGCAGGATATATGACAGCTCGGTGAGGTGGGTACACCCAGCCAGCCGGGCGAAGCGTTCCTTCACTTTGTTCTTGAAATCTTTAAGAAGATTCAGGCCCACCAGCCCCTGATATGACGGCGCGATACAGGTGCAATGTTCGCCATAAGGAGCCGCCTCGTAGGCCGCTTCGGCATGCACCACGGTAAAGGAATCATCGATGGTGACACGCAGCAGCATGTGATGAATGGGATCGCCCGCCTTGTGCAGCCCGCCGTGCTTGAGGAAGTCGTAAGCCTTGACGTCCAGAAGTACCGCTTCCAGGTCAATGAGATCGTCGTCACGCTGATACGACTTCACCTCGAGGGTGCGCGTGTGCAGCGGTTCGCGATTAACGTTGGAAACGGACAACGGCATAAAAGGAAGGGATAGGGTACGGTTAACTGGATAAGTATAGCGCACGCACCGCGTTGGTTGAAACCGTGGTGTTACACATGTGTTGTGTGCCCTTGCTGGTGAGGCACCCGAGCGCAGCAACGCGGCCGGGGGCCGGCAGCGGATCAGTAGGGAACAGGCCCGAGAAGATGGCGTATGGTAGTGGCACTGAACCCGCGTGAGGCCAGGAAGCGCTGCTGCCTGGCGTATTCCTTGGGCGTGGCGGGCGGCGCCGGAAATTTTTTTTCCCAGACAGCCCGGGCCCGTTCATTTTCGGTGGCTTCCAGCGACTCGCGCAACGCCGTGACGGTGTCGTGATCGACCCCGTGCTGCTGCAATTGCTGCACAATGACGCGCGCGCCCTTGCGCCCGGCCTGCCGGTTTACCAGGCTGGCGGCGAATCGCTCGTTCGACAGCCAGCCTTCGTGTTCAAGCGCGGACAACACGGTTTCAACCTGCTCGGGCGATTCGGCGTGGACGAGCAACTTGCGCTGCAGCTCGGCGCGTGAGTGCTCGCGCCGCGACAGCAAACCCACGGCCACCGCTTTCAGCGACCGTTGGAACGCCGACGGTTTACTCGGCATCATCGGCAGAGTCGTCGACCGGCGAGCCCGCGCGGGCTGCAGCAAAAACCTGCGGTGTGACACCGAGCTTTTCGCGGATGCGGTTTTCGATTTCCTGGGCCATTTCCCGGTGCTCGCGCAGGTATTCGCGAACATTGTCTTTCCCCTGGCCGATACGAGTGCCGCTGTAGCTGAACCAGGCGCCGGCCTTGTCGACTATGCCGGCCTGCACCCCGAGATCGATGATTTCGCCCTCGCGCGAGATACCGGCCCCGTACATGATGTCGAATTCCGCCTGCTTGAAAGGAGGCGCCACCTTGTTCTTGACCACCTTGACCCGTGTTTCGTTGCCGACGATTTCATCGCCTTTCTTGATGGAACCGATACGGCGGATATCGAGGCGAACCGACGAATAAAACTTGAGGGCGTTACCACCAGTGGTGGTTTCGGGATTGCCGAACATGACGCCGATTTTCATGCGGATCTGGTTGATGAAAATAACCATGCAGTTGGCGCGCTTGATGGTGGCGGTAAGCTTGCGCAGCGCCTGGCTCATGAGACGGGCCTGCAGACCGGGCAGGGAATCGCCCATGTCGCCCTCGATTTCGGCCTTGGGCACCAGCGCCGCGACCGAGTCGATGACAATAAGGTCGACCGACCCGGAGCGGACCAGCGCGTCGGTGATTTCCAGCGCCTGTTCCCCGGTGTCGGGCTGGGAAATGAGAAGATCTTCGAGGTTGACGCCCACCTTGGAGGCATACTGGACATCGAGGGCGTGCTCGGCATCGATGAACGCGCACGTTCCGCCCAGTTTTTGCATTTCGGCAATGACCTGCAGGGTGAGCGTGGTTTTGCCGGACGATTCCGGCCCGTAGATTTCAATAACCCGGCCACGCGGCAACCCGCCCACGCCCAGGGCGATGTCGAGCCCCAGGGAACCGGTGGACACCACCTGGATATCGTGCTCGACGGTATCGTCGCCGTAACGCATAACCGACCCTTTGCCGAACTGCTTTTCGATCTGGGACAGCGCGGCGGACAACGCTTTGGCGCGTTCACTGGTGGCTTTGGAGGTTTTGTCGTCCATGAGGATCCTTGGAATAAAGTTTGCCTGGGGTCAATTATTGCATTCCATTGTACTGTATGAATAAACAGATATCCACTCCCGGCACGCCCGGCTGTGGCATGCCCGTCGCCTGTCGCCCTGCAACCGCCACGCCGGCCGGCCCATGGCCGCTCGGCAACTGCGCGGAACAAAAACATCCCGGCGTCGCGTGCACACGACACCCTTGCCGACAATTTTTCATACATTTATAAATATCTAGAAATACATGAACATTTAAGGACCACGTCAGGAACCTGCCGATAGAATGGGCACATGGATAAAACGCAGCTTGTGCCTGGGAACGTCTGATCCCCCGGTTTTCAGGCCGGCCGTTTATCCGTCGCCAGCCTCGCGCCCCCCGCGAGCCTTTTAGCGCGAGGCTATGCGTTCTAATGGCCCGGTGTCACGACAGCACCGGGCCGTTTTTTTTGCCGTTTTTTTGCTGTTTTCAGGCTGCACCGCGCCGGTATCTTTCCGGTATCGCCGGCCCGGCCGGGTATACCGGCCACCTTCCTTTCCCCCTGCCCGCCCGCCTGCCCCCGCAAGCTGTAGTAATCTACGCGGCCTGCCCTCTTATTATTTTCAAGGCATTTGGTTATGTGGTTCAAGAATCTTCGTGTTTTCCGTCTGTCTCCCCGCTGGTCCTGCTCGCTGGACATGCTTGAAAGTGCGCTGGAAAAGCAGGCTTTCACGCCCGGCTCTTCGCGCGAAATGATCCGTCTGGGCTGGGTTCCCCCCCGGCAGGACACCGGCCTGGTCTATGCCGCCAACGGCCACTATATGCTAAGTTTGCGCGCTGAAAAGAAACTGCTGCCCACCACCGTCATCAACCAGGTGACCCGGGCCAAGGCACTGGATATCGAGGAACAACAGGGCTACAAACCGGGGCGCAAGCAGCTCAAGGAAATCAAAGAACAGGTCACCGACGAACTGCTGCCCAAGGCCTTCAGCCTGTTCAAAGACACCCGGGTCTGGATCGACACCCAGAACCATTGGCTGGTGATCGACGCCGCTGCTGCGGCCAAAAGCGATGAAGTGCTGGGCATGCTGGCCAAAGTGCTTGATCCCTTCCCGGTCACGCCCCTGCACGTCAATGTATCGCCCGGCAGCGCCATGACCAGCTGGCTGATCGACGAAACACCGCCCGATGGCTTTTCCATCGACCAGGACACCGAACTGCGCGCCACCAACGAAAGCCGTGCCACCGTGCGCTACGTACGCCACAGCCTGGACATTGACGACATACGCAAGCATGTGGAAAGCGGCAAGCAGTGCACGCGTCTGGCCATGACCTGGGCCGACCGGGTGTCGTTTGTGCTGACCGACGGGCTGGATATCAAACGCGTGAGCCCGCTCGATGTGCTGAAGGAAAACCAGGACGCCATGGCCGCCAACGAGGCCGAGCTGTTCGACGCCGACTTCGCTCTGATGACCGGTGAGCTGGGCAAGCTGCTCGACGACCTGGTGCAGGCGCTGGGCGGCGAGCGCACCGCGTAGGCCGCCGAACACCACCCCAGGCCAAAACGGCCCGGGCGGCCCGGAAACCTCAGTCGACGCCGTGGAACACGCTGTCGTCGGGCCCGATATGCGACGGCGGGCTCCAGGTGACATCGCGCAGTGAATGCTGCACCAGCGACTCCACCCCCAACAGCACGGCGAAAATCGCCATGCGCACCGGAATACCGTTATCGGTCTGACGGAAAATGGCCAGCCGGGAATCGTGGTTCAGATCCACGCTCAGATCGTTGGCCCCTTCCCGGCTGTCGCGCGGCAAGGGATGCATGACAATAACGTCGGGCCCGCAGGTTGCATCGACGATGGCCTTGTTCACCTGAAAATCGGGGCTGAAATTTTCAAGTTCCTCGGGCGTGAAGCGCTCTTTCTGAACTCGGGTGGCATAAATGACATCGGCCCCTTTCAGCCCCTGCTCCAGCGAATAGGTTTGCTCGATGACATGCCCGCGCGTACTGGCTTTTTCAATGATGTATTCGGGCATTTCCAGCCCTCGCGGGGAAATCAAGGTGAATTTCAGCCCCCGGTAGAGCGACAGCAGCTTGATCAGCGAATGCACCGTGCGCCCGTACTTCAGGTCGCCCACCAGGGCGATATGCGCGCCGTCGAGCAGCTTCCCCAAACGGGAAAACTCGGTGAGAATCGTGTAAAGATCCAGCAACGCCTGGCTGGGGTGCTCGCCGGGCCCGTCGCCGCCGTTGACCACGGGAATGTTCGTGGCCCGCGCGAACTCGGCCACCGACCCTTGCTCAGGGTGACGAATGACCATGGCATCGACATAGCCGCTCATGACACGGCTGGTGTCGTAAATGGATTCGCCCTTGGCCATCGAGGAAAACGTAAACCCGGTGGTGTCGCATACCGAACCGCCCAAACGGCAAAATGCGGCGCCGAAACTGACGCGCGTACGGGTACTGGCCTCGAAAAACAGATTACCCAGCACCGCCCCTTCCAGCACCCGCGACACCTTTTGGCGGCGCGCGATGGGCTGCATTTGATCGGCGATACGAAACAGTTCTTCAACCGATTCGCGCGAAAACTGATCGACGGACAACAACTGATGCTTGCCATCGCTGGCAATGCGGTCACGCAGGGGGCCGGACTGCGCGTTCTGGGCGTATTTGCGCAGCAGGGCTTCGTTTTCAACGATTTCGGTGACAAACCGGGTGACGACTTCCGGCATGACACGAAATTCCTGCGACCCTTCGGGAAGCAGCCAGGTATCGAGCGCACGCCGCTTGACCCCAATGCGCCCGGCAAAGACATCGCGGGTCAAATTCAGGCGACGCATAGCATCGCGCAGGAAAACCTGTTGAGAAACAGACATGAAGGGCCCCTTAGTTATGTACGCAATGCGTATATTTTATTAAGAGACCCTTGAAAAAACGAGCAATAAATGCGGGAAATCCCGAATAAACGGGAGGCGCCGCAAAATTACAACGCCCCGGTCGCCTTATTGGGGCCGGCCACCCGTTGCCGCATCGGCGGAACCGTCTTCAGGCAAGCCGGCAATGGCGCGTGCCGCCAGCAAGGCATTTTGCTCTGACCCCACACCAAAAATGAGCTGGCTGGTGGTGACGGGCGTGGAATAGCCGGGAGCGGCCAGCATGGTGTTACCCACCACCAGCGCCAGGCGTTTGTTGGGATAACGCGCGGTAATGCGGGTTACCTGCTGGCGGCCTTCTTCATTCAGTTCGAGCGCCAGCAGGCCGGCACCCTGTGCGTTCGCCCCCGCCTGCACCCCCGAAAGATGCTCGCGGGTGAGCACGGGTTCGGGATTGACGTAAAGAATGCCCGACGTGATTTCAATGGGCTGCCAGCCGTCTTGCTTTTGCGTGTCGGCCACATAGACGGCCACCGGAACGCCCTGGCGCTGCTCGGCAGGCGCTGCCGCCGCAGGCGCCGGAGCGGCAGGTGCGGGCGCCGGAGTGGCCGGCTGGCTTTGACCGGAAGCCGGCCCGGGCGACGCGGCCGACGACGCGGCCGTGTCGGTTTTGGGAGCGGTTTGGCAGGCTGCCAGAAAAACCAGCCCCAGCGGAGCAATAACACGGCGCAAAGTACGGGCAGCTTTCATAGATAACGTTCCAGAAGTGTTAACAACCCGACCCAGTCTACCAGAACGGGAATCGGGATAATAATGCAGCATGTTACAAATTATCGGCGCACCGCCTGCAATACAGAGGTGTAGTTCGCCACGCCGGCGCCCCCCATGTTGAAGATCAGGCCGAACTCAGGTGCGTCAAGCTGCATGTCGCCGGCGGTACCGGTAAGCTGGCGGAATGCAATGGCATGCATGGATACGCCGGTAGCCCCCACGGGGTGGCCTTTGGCCTTCAAGCCGCCCGACAGATTCACCGGCAAGGCGCCGTCGCGGTACACCGTGCCCGATTCCAGGGCCTGGTACCCCTGGCCTTTGGGCGTCAGGCCCATGGCCTCGTAAATGAGCAATTCGGCAATGGTGAAGCAATCGTGCACTTCGGCAAAGTGAATGTCGGACAACTGCAGACCCGATGCTTTCAATGCCGTTTGCAACGACCGTTCGGGGCCTTCAAACGCCAGGAAATCACGGGTAGACATGGGCAAAATGTCGCTCACGTGGCAGGTGGACCGGAACGCCGCCTCTTTGGCAAACGCCCGCGCGCGCGCCGGGCTGGCCAGAATGATGGCGGCGGCGCCGTCGGTGATCAGGGAGCAATCGGTAAGGCGCAGCGGCGGGGCAATGAGCGGATTTTTTTCCGACACCGTATTGCAGGCGTCGAAATCCATAGGGCGCTGCAGCTGGGCCAGCGGATTGGCCAGGGCATTCTGGTGGTTCTTCGACGCAATGCGCGCCATGGCCGGCAAGGGGTCGCGGTAGCGTTCGGTATATTGCCGGGCCGCCACGCCGAATACCTGCGGAAAACTCAGCTTGGCCTCTTCCGGGTCGTTCTGATAGCCTGCACCGGCCAATGCCCGCGTGACCTGTTCGGTGGTGTTCGAGGTCATTTTTTCGGCGCCCACCACCAGCGCGACGTCGATTTGTCCGGCCTGAATGGCGGCAATGGCGGCAAAAATGGCGGCCGACCCCGACGCGCAGGCATTTTCATACCGTGTGGCAGGCTTGAACCGCAGGGCCGGGGATACCTGGTGAATGAGCGACGACGCGAAGGCATCGGGCACCATGCCGGCGTTGAAATGACCAAGGAATACCGCATCGATGTCAGCCGCTTCGATACGGGCGTCGTCTATTGCCTGCGCCGCTGCCTGAACAATAAGGTCTTCAAGTTTCAGAGCATCGAGACGACCAAATTTGGTGTGCCCGCTGCCTACGATGGAAACGCCTGTGCTTGCCATAATGCTGTCACCCTGCCGGAAAAATTAATGAGCCAAATGACGCAATCATAACGGCAGGCAAGGCGGCACGGCTAGCCCGAGGCTGCGAGCCGTATCCGGCAGACGCGCCCTGAAACAGTCACCCGAACGTTAACGGTTAACGGTTAACGCGAACGGTGCCGCACTACTGCAATGATTCAATCCGCACGTGGGCCTGGCCTTTGTCGCTGGACACCCACATCTGGTCATCCAGATAATTCATGTTCAGGACCATTTTGCGCTCGGCCAGCCCGGCCAGTTCGGCCGTACCTTCCGGCGACAGGTAATAGACATGGATCTTGGGGTTGACACGCACCTTGTGATGCAATTGCTGCCACCACAACATGGCATTGCGCCCGTAGGCCAGCACCACCACCTGGTCGGCACGCCCGCACGCCTTGGCCAGACGGCGTTCGTCGGGCAGCCCCGTTTCCACCCACAGCTGTATGGCGCCGGTCAAGTCGCAGCGCCACAAGTCGGGCTCGTCGGTTTCCGACAAACCCCGCGTAAATGCCAGTGTGTCGTCGGAATTCACCAGCAAGGCAAAGGCCAGCAGCCTGACAAGCAGGCGTTCGTCGGTTTCCGAAGGGTGCCGGGCCACGGTCAATGCATGGCTGCCGTAATAATTACGGTTGCTGTCGGCAATGTGGAGTTCGGCTTTATAAACCGTAGCGCGTAAAGCCATGCAAGGAAAGAAGAATGATTGGTGCCCCCCCCGTGAGTCGAACACGGCACCAACGGATTATGAGTCCGCTGCTCTAACCAGGCATGAGCTAGAGGGGCACACTGTAAGCCCGCAATTATTACATAAATTCCCTGTGGCGCGCAGAACCGGGTAGTTATCCCCATAACATGTGAATAAGTCGCTGGACAACCAGGGGGCAAATGACGCAAGTACTTTGCCTGCAAGGCTTTTAAGTACTTTGGCAAAGAATGACACACATGCTACTATCCTGGACGAACATAAGACCCGCATAAAGAATTCGAAAAACCCATAAACTCCAGAATCCCTATAAGAGAGGCACCCCTTGGCGGCGCTACCGGATCCGCTACGCTACATGCAGCAGCTGTTTCAGCAAGCCCCCGGCTTTGTCTGTGTGCTCGACGGCCCGAAACATGTGTACCGTCTGGCAAACGATGCGTACTACCAGCTGATCGGCCACAGAAACATTCTGGGCCACGAGCTTGCGCAGGTATTGCCGGAAGTGGTTGAGCAAGGCTTTCTGGCCAAGCTCGATGCCGTATTCCAGACCGGCGAACGCTATATCGGGCGCGCCGTACCCATACAGCTGCAACGCGAGCCCCACTGCCCCCTCTCCCAGCGCTATATCGACCTGATCTATCAGCCCATACGCGACCCCGACGGCACGGTGGTAGGTATTTTCTGCCAGGGTCACGACGTTACCGAAACCCACGAGCTGTCACAGCAAATTTCCTATCAGGCGGCTCACGACCCGCTAACCGGCTTGCCCAATCGTCGCGAATTTGCGCGCCTGACCCAAGCACTGATCCACGACGCCACGCCCGACCCCGACGCCTGCCACACCTTGCTGTATATGGATCTGGATCATTTCAAACTGGTCAACGACCGCTGTGGGCACGCAGCGGGCGACGCCCTGCTGTGCCAGGTGGCGCAATCGCTGCAGGCCGTGGTGCGCGGCAGCGATATTCTGGCCCGCCTGGGCGGTGACGAATTCGCCCTGGTGCTGCGTCACTGCACCCACGGTGACGCGCACGGCCTGGCCGAACGCGTGCGGCGCGAGATCCGCGATCTGGTATTCGTCTGGGAGGGGCGCCGCTACAGCATTACGATCAGCATCGGCATGATCACTTTCCCGGCCGACGATGCCTGGCAGTTTTCCCGGGCGCTCAGCCGGGCCGATGCCGCCTGCTTCATGGCCAAGGAAAAAGGGCGTAACCGCATCCAGCGCTACTACGACGGCGATGAAGAACTCGTTCGCCAGCAGCACGACATGGACTGGGCCAGCCGGCTGCGCGACGCCATGCTCCAGGACCGCATTGTGCTGTTCGGGCAACGTATCGTACCGGTGCATGCCGACCCGACGGCAGTGCTGCACAAAACCGAACTGCTCGCCCGGCTGGTCGACAGCAATGACGCCTATGTTCCCCCCAGCGTATTCATACCCGCCGCCGAGCGCTACGGCCTGATCAGCCAGCTGGATCGCCATATTATCCGCAAAGCCTTCGGTAATCCCCCCATTTTTAACGGTGCTCAGAAGTAGCAATGCTATGCGGCCATGGTCAGCCGCTGTTTTGGGGTGATACCGCCCAATGCCATATTTGGGCGCTCGTTATTGTAGGACCACATCCAT
>JBFWLP010000068.1:0-18785 GCA_050252075.1 Burkholderiaceae bacterium
CTCTGATCGTTTTCTTGAATGTCATTTTGCGTTACGCCTTCAGCTCGGGCATTAACGGTACCGAAGACATTGCGCGCCTGCTGTTCATCTGGCTGTGCTTTATCGGTGCCGTCGTGGTGATGGGGCAGCGACAGCACCTGGGCGTCGATGTACTGCTCAAGAAGCTTCCCCGGCCGGCCCGGCGGTTGGCAGGGCTGTTGTCCCACGCCCTGATGGCCATGGCCCTGGGGCTGCTGCTTTACGGCAGTTGGGGGCAAATGATCCTGAATCACGGAACCATGGCCATGGGCGCCATTGCCTACCCCTTGTCCTGGGGCTACGCCGCAGGCGTATTTGCCGCCGTGGGCTGCCTGGTCTATGTGCTGCGTGACGCCGTGCAACTGCTCAAAGGTTCCGAACCACAGGACGACACCCCATGACAATCGCAGTTTTCCTGCTGTCTTTGCTGGGATGCATCGCACTGGGTGTGCCGGTTGCGCTGTCGCTCATTCTGAGCGGCGCCGCCATGATGCTGCAGCTGAACACGATCGACGCCCAGATCGTTGCCAGCAACATGATCAACGGCGTCGACAACTTTATTTTCCTGGCGGTGCCTTTCTTCATTCTGGCCGGCGAGCTCATGAACGCCGGCGGCCTGTCGCGCCGCATCGTCACCATGGCACTGGCCCTGGTGGGCCATGTGCGTGGCGGCCTGGGCTATGTGGTCATCATCGCCTCGGCGCTCATGGCCAGCCTGTCGGGGTCGGCCATTGCCGACAGCGCCGCCATGACGGCACTGCTGCTGCCCATGATGCGCAACGCCGGTTACAACGAAAGCCGATCCGCCGGCCTGATTGCCTCGGGCGGCATTATTGCTCCCATCATTCCGCCATCGATCGGGCTGATCATGTTCGGCGTGATCGGCAACGTATCCATTACCAAACTGTTCATGGCCGGCATTGTGCCCGGTTTGCTCATGGCACTGGCGCTGGCCGTTACCTGGTGGCTGGTGAACCGCAACGATACCCTGCAGCGTCCGCCCAAGGCATCACCCAAAGCGGTGGTCAGTGCGCTGGCTCAAGGGGTGTGGGCACTCTTTCTGCCCGTGCTCATCGTGGCCGGCCTGCGATTTGGCGTGTTCACCCCCACCGAGTCGGCCGTGGTGGCTGTCTTTTATTCTTTGGCCGTGGGGTTATTTGTCTACCGTGAATTGACACTTGGCCTGATTTACCAATGTCTGGTCGCGGCCGCCAAAACCACCGCCGTTGTCATGTTCATTGTGGCAGCCGCCTTCGTATCGGCCTGGATGATCACAATAGCCAACCTGCCGCTGCAGCTGGCCGCCCTGCTCTCGTCGGTGTCTGACAACCCGGTCGTGCTGATGGGGCTCATGATGGCCCTTACCATCATTATCGGTATGGCACTGGACTTCACCCCCCTGGTGCTCATCCTTACCCCTATTATGTTGCCGGCCGCCAAAGCCGTTGGCATTGATCCCGTGTACTTCGGCATTACCTTCGTAATGTGCATCGCCATCGGCCTGCTCACGCCTCCCGTGGGCAACGTGCTGAACGTGGTAGCCGGCATTTCGCGCCTGCCTTTCGAGCGTGTGGTGCGCGGCGTGCTTCCCTTCCTGGCGGCGGAAATCTTCGTGGTTGCCTTGCTGGTACTTTTTCCGGAAATCGTCCTGACGCCGCTGCGCTGGCTGTACTGAACCGCTGCCTCAGGCCAATGACTCACTTTCAATCAAGGAACATTATGACTCTCCCCCTGTTAAAACGCGCCCTATCAACCGCGGCCGCCGCCACGCTGGCCCTGGCGGCCTTCAGTGGCACCGCCCACGCCCAGTTCAAAGAACGCACCCTGAAGTTCGGCCACCTCTCCACCATTGATTCCACCCACGGTGTTGCGGCTCAAAAATTCGCCGCCATCATCGCGGAACGATCGGGCGGTAAGATCAAGGTCGACATCTACAACTCGGGCCAGCTGGGCAACGAGGCCCAGCAGATCGGCGCCACCCAGGGCGGCTTCCAGGACTTCGTTTACTTGTCGTCCTCGCCCCTGACATCCATGGTGAAGAATTTGCAGGTTCTGGATTTTCCCGGCTTGCTGGTCGACAAGAAAGTAGCCTACGCGCTGCTGGACGGCCCGATCGGCACCGAATTGCTGGACCAGTTCAAGGAAAAGAACCTGGTGGGTCTGGCATTCTGGGAAAACGGCTATCGCCAGTTCACCAACAGCAAGCGCCGCATCCAGAACCTTGATGATTTCAAAGGCCTGAAAGTGCGGGTCATTCAGAACCCCATTTATATCGACATGTTCCAGCAACTGGGCACGCACGCTGTGCCCATGCCGTTCACCGAGTTGTACACGGCCCTGGAAACGCGCATGGTGGATGGCCAGGACAACACCATTTCCACCGACCACATGGCCAAGTTCGACGAAGTGCAGAAGTACCTGACCATTACCAACCACATTTACAACCCCATGGTGCTGGTGGGCAGTAAAAAACTGTGGGACGACCTGTCGCCCGAAGAGCGCAAGGTGATTGCCGATGCCGCCAAGGAAGCCGGTGCGTTTCAGCGCCAGCTGAACACGGATCAGGAAGCGGTTCAGATCAAAGATATGGAATCGCGCGGCATGACTGTAGATTACTTCTCGCCGGAACAAATGCAGGCCATGAAAACCGCGATGAAGCCGGTCATTGAAAAGTACAGCAAAACGGTCGGCGACGCCTACGTACAGAAGGTGTATGCCGAAGTGGAGAAGCTGTCTACGAAGTAAGTTCGTCCGACGCCTGCGGCACGGGTGCGCTTTGGCAGACATCCACCCATTGCGCCCCCACCAGAGCCCGCATGCGCTCGGGGGCGATGCGCACCGCCGAGTTGATCGAACCGGCCGCCGGCATCACCACATCGAAATCGCGCAACGACACATCACAATACACCGGCACCGGCGTTGCCAGGCCGAACGGGCACACGCCGCCCACCGGGTGGCCCGTGAGCGCATACACCTCGTCGGGGCCAAGCATTTTGGCGCGCGCGCCGAAGGCTTCTTTCAATTTCTTGTTGTCCAGCCGCACGTCGCCGCGCGCCACCACCAGCACCACGCGCCCGCCCACGCGCAACGACAGCGTTTTGGCGATCTGTCCGGGCTCGACGCCATGTGCCTGGGCCGCAAGGGCCACGGTGGCCGTGCTTTCCTGGACTTCAAGAACGGAAACGTCGGGCGCATGCTGCGCGAAAAAAGCTTTTACAGACTCAAGACTCATGGCAAACCGGTGTAAAAATTGATGCGGCTATTGTAGCCAGCCGGCGGCATGCCGGGCGTAGAATAGGCGGCATGCCAACCCTGAACCTGTGTTTGCCATGAATGCTCCCTTGCCCGACGCCGCCATCCCCGGCGCACTGAACCCCACCGAGCTGCAGCGCTTTGTCGACGGCATGTGGGACACCTCCATCGTTCCCGAACTTCATACCTACATCGCCATTCCCGCCAAAAGCCCGGCGTTTGATCCCGACTGGGAAAAGAACGCCTATCTGGAACGCGTGGTGCGCGACGCCGCCCAATGGGTGGAATCACAGAAGGTAACCGGGCTTACTCTGGAAATTGTCCGGCTGCCCGGTCGCACGCCGGTTATTTTCTTCGATGCGCCGGCCACCCGCAAAGACAACGGCGACACCGTGCTCATGTATGGCCACCTGGACAAACAGCCCGAGTTTTCCGGATGGCGCAGCGGCCTCGGCCCCTGGACGCCCCGCTACATCGACGGCAAGCTTTACGGGCGCGGCGGCGCCGACGACGGCTATGCCGTTTATGCCTCGCTGACCGCGCTGCTTGCCCTGGACAAACAGGGGGTGCCCCGCCCGCGCTGTGTGGGCCTTATCGAAACGTGCGAAGAATCGGGCAGCTACGACCTTCTGCCTTATGTCGACGCACTGCGCGACCGGCTGGGCAATGTCACCCTGGTTGTCTGCCTGGATTCGGGTGCCGGCAACTACGACCAGCTATGGATGACCACGTCGTTGCGTGGCATGGTCAGCGGCACCCTTGAGGTTCAGGTGCTCGACGAAGGAGTACATTCGGGCGACTCCAGCGGTGTGGTTCCCTCCAGCTTCCGCATTCTGCGCCACGTGCTCGACCGGCTCGAGGACAGCGCCACCGGGCGTCTGCTGCCGGAAAATTTCTACTGCGACATTCCTTCCGAGCGCATTGCACAGGCTCGCGAAACGGCTCGCATTCTGGGCGACGAAGTGTGGCGGCGCTTTCCCTGGAGCTGCGGCGCCGACGGCGGCTTCGTGCTGCCCATGACCACCGATCCTCAACAGGCCTTGCTGAACCGCACCTGGCGCCCCACGCTTTCGGTGACCGGCGCCGATGGCCTGCCGCCACTGCAACAGGCGGGCAATGTGCTGCGCCCGCGCACGGCCTTCAAGCTGTCGTTACGCCTGCCGCCGCTGGTCGACGGCCCCCGGGCCGCCGCCGAGCTCAAAGCGCTGCTGGAAGCCGATGCGCCGTATAACGCACGCGTGCTGTTCAAGCCTGACCCGGGCGTGGCCAACGGCTGGAACGCACCGGCCATGGCGCCGTGGCTGGAAACGGCTCTGCAACAGGCCTCGCACGCCTACTATGGCGGGCCCTGCGGGTATCTGGGGCAAGGCGGCACCATACCCCTCATGGAAATTCTGCAGAAGGGCTTTCCCAAGGCACAGTTCATGGTGTGCGGCGTGCTGGGGCCGCAGTCGAACGCCCACGGGCCCAACGAGTTTCTGCATGTCCCCTATGGAAAACGGCTGACGGCCGCGGTGGCCCACACCCTGGCCGCCATGCCCGGCTAGCCGGGCGCAAGGGTACAGCCGTGCATGGCGGCCAGCACACGATAGCGCGAGGCATGCCGGTCGGGCTGCGAGGCCACCAGCACACAGCGTTCGGGCGTCCAGGTCAGCGGGGGCATGCTCAGTGCCGACACATCGCAATGCCTGGCACGGCGCAGCAAGGAAACGTGCGGACGAAATACGGGATGATCGGGCTCCCAGCCCAGAGGGCGCAAACGATCCCACACCGAAGCGTACAGATCGTCCAGCCAGCGGGGCCGCTCGTCGGGGTGATCCGACGGGCCCGCCCATACCACGCGCGGCCCCGCGAAGCAGCCGAAGCGGCTGAGCGTCAGCGCCCCCATCGGCGCCCGCCATGCGGGCACCACACGGCTTAGCGTGTGCGCCTGTTCCAAAGACACCGCCCCCAGGAAGGCGAGCGTCAGGTGCAGGGTATCCCGGGCCATCATACGCCCGCCGCAGGCTGCCTGCGCGGTGTGCACCCAGGGCATCAGGGCCGCGGCCGTTTCCGGCGACGGCCACAAGGCAATAAACACACGTAGTGTCGGCGGCGAACCGGACACCTTGGATTCGGTGATCCCGCCCTTATTTACTATACTGGGCCTGTTACGGATATTTTCTTGAGCTATGGACACTTCTCGCTACCAGCATGTGTATTCCGCGCCCGGTTTCTGGGCCAAGCTCGGCAAGCGCGGCCGGGCCGTGGGCAAAGGAGCACTGGAAAAAGCCTTGTACCTGTATTACGCCGTGCAAAGCCCGAACACGCCGGCATGGGCCAAACGGGTGATCTACGGCGCACTGGGCTACTTTATTCTACCCCTCGACGCCGTGCCCGATCTGGCTCCGCTGATCGGCTACACCGACGACCTGGGCATTATGACGGCTGCGCTGGCAACCGTGGCGTTCTACATTACCCCCGATGTCAAACAGCAGGCCCGCGTCAAACTGGCCACCTGGTTCGACAACACGGATACCGCGTTTACCGATGCCTGAGCCGTCCGGCGAGCGCCCGCCGGCGGGCCGCCTGCGCGATCACTGGATCGCCGAGGTCATACGGCTGCGTGAAACCCAGTGGGGGCCACTCGACGACGGCAAGGAAGTTCGCCAGGTGCTGGCGCGGGGCGGTTCGTTCGCTGAACGTGTGCTCTGTCGCGCCCGCCGGGTGGGCGCACGCGACGGGCTGGACGAGACCGTGGATACCTGGTGGCGCGGCGCCCGGCTGACCCTGCTGGCACTGGCGGTGCTGGCACTGTTTACCGGGGCCGGTGCGGCCATGGGCGCACTGGGCAACGGCACGCACGCCGTGAATCTGCTGCTGGCCCTGGTTGCGCTGCTGGGCCTGCACACGCTAACCCTGCTGGTGTGGCTGCTAAGCGGTTTTCTGGAGCCCGATAATGTGTCGTGGCTGACGAACACCTGGCTGTGGCTGACACGCAAGCTCGCCAAAGGCCCCCAGGCCGCTCTGGTTCCGCGTGCGTTGCTGGAGCTTTCCAATCGAACACGAACCACGCGCCCGCTGTCCGGCTGCATCAGCCACGGACTCTGGCTGATTGCCCTGCTCAGTGCGTTGCTGACACTCATGGCGCTTCTGGCCGCGCGCCGCTACCAGTTCCAGTGGGAAACCACCCTGCTGTCGGCCGACACCTTTGTCTGGCTCACGCACGCCCTGGGGTGGCTGCCGGCGCTGGCCGGGTTTCCTTTGCCCGACGACACCCTGATTCGCGCCAGCAACGGGCTACAGCCCTTGCCCGACAGCGCGAACGCCGTGTGGTCGGTCTGGCTGGCCGGCTGTGTGGTGGTATACGGTATTGTGCCGCGTCTGGGGTTGCTGCTCTGGAATGGGTGGCAAGCCCGGCGGGGCCTGGGCCGTTTGCGGGTTGACGAAACATTGCCCGGATTTGCCGAGTTACGCGAACGCCTGCTCCCGGTGGCCACTCACAGCACGGTCGACACCCCGCCCCCGGCCGTCTTTACGCCGCAACGGCGCGCAAGCTCATCCGTCGCGGCACCACCGTGCCCGGCGGCGCTGGCCGGTATCGAACTGGCCCCCGACCTGCCCTGGCCCCCCGGCCCCTTGCCTGAGAACGTAACCGACCTTGGACGAGTGGACAGCCGCACCGAGCGCCATGGGTTATTGCAAGTCTTGCACGACCATCCTCCCGAGCGCCTGCTGCTGGTGTGCGACGCCGGGCAAACCCCCGACCGCGGCACGGTGGCCTTGCTGGCGGAACTGGCCGGTGTGGCCGGCCACACGCAAGTTCTGCTGCTGAATCACAACACCGGGCGAACCCCGCTCTGGCAACAACAGCTCACCCAGGCAGGCTTGCCCGAGCAAGATCTGGTAACCGACATCCCGGCCGCCTTGCGCCGGCTGGGCACGGGGAACGACACCACCGGCGGGGCTCGCCATGAATAAGCAACACACCGCACTGACGCTGGCCGTGGTCGGCCACACCAATACCGGCAAAACGTCGTTACTGCGCACGCTAACCCGCAACCCCGAATTCGGGCAGGTTCACGACAGCCCCGGCACCACGCGGCATGTGGAAGGCGCCCGGCTGTTCGTCGACAGCGACGTTGCCATCGAACTGTTCGACACGCCGGGCATGGAAGACAGCATGGCCCTGCTCGACTACCTTGACCAGCTGGCTCCGCCCGCCGAGCGCCTTGATGGTCCCGAGCGTATCGCACGCTTTCTGGAAAGTCCGGAAAGCACCCGCCGTTTTGAGCAGGAAGCCCGGGTGCTGCGGCAGTTGCTGGCCTGCGATGCCGGTCTTTATGTGGTCGACGTACGCGACCCTTTGCTGGGCAAACACAAAGACGAGCTGACACTACTGGCCAGTTGCGGCCATCCGCTGCTGCCGGTACTGAACTTCAGCCAGGCGCCCCGCCAGCGTCTGGACAGCTGGCGGGCCGGCCTGGCTCGTCTGGGCCTGCATGCCATGGTGGAATTCGACACCGTGGCACCAGCGATCGACGGCGAAGCCCAGCTGTACGACAAGCTGGCCTTGCTGATGGACACCCATGCCGGGCTGCTGGACAGATTGAAAACCGAAATTCAGGCGCAACGGGCCATGCGGCATCGCGACGCCTTGCGGCTGATCGCCGAGCTGCTCATCGACACGGCCGCCTACCGGGTGTCTGCGGCGCCCGATGACACCGCCCTGGCCGACGCCACACAGGAATTGCGCCACGCCGTTCGTCACCGCGAGAACGCCTGTGTTGCCGCCCTGCTGAAACGCTATAACTTCAACACCCGCGATTTCCCCAGCCACACGCTGCCACTGCAAGGCGAGCGCTGGGGCATGGACCTGTTCCACCCCAGTGCACTGAAAGACATGGGCATCCACGTGGGCAAGGGCATGGCCGCCGGCGCCATGGCCGGGGCCACGCTCGACGCCTTCACCGCCGGCCTGAGCCTGGGTACTGCCACGCTGCTGGGTGCCGCCGCCGGGGGGTTATGGCAAAGCGCCGACAAACTGGGGAAACGGGTGATGGGGCGCCTGAAAGGGTACCGAGAACTCAGCGTCGATGACGCGCTGCTGCGTTTGCTGGCACTGCGCCAGCTGGCGCTGGTGCATGCGCTGGATCACCGTGGCCATGCCGCCCGGGAAATGATCGACATCAACCCCTACCTGGAAGGCAACAAAAAAACACTGTGGCACAAAGGTGAGCTGCCGGGCGCCTTGTACGAGGCACGCAGCCACCCCGAGTGGTCGACTCTGGGCGAGCACTACACCACCGACTCGCGCCGCAAAGCAGCGGTCGACGCCGTGATCGCCGCCTTGAAGCTAGCGTAACACCAGCACCGGCACGGGATCGGCATCACCTTGGCGCACCGCCGTTTGCACCGAAAAGCCGGCGCTCTGCAGTGCCGCCGAGGCCCAGGCCAGATTCGCCTGGGTGCCGTGCGAATCGTCGCCCACTGTCAGCACGTGGCAGGCCAGCCCTTTCAGCAGCGGGCTGTCGGCCACCGTTTGCAGCATGATCTTGCCCGTGCGGCTGCCATCGAAGGCGATGACAAAGCGCGACGGTTCGCGGAACTGACCCGACACCACCATGACCGGACGCTGCAGCGTATCGGCATGCGTTACGCCGGCCTGTTCCGCACGCACTTTCGCGGCTTGCAGCAACTGCCGGCCATGCTCCTGGGCCAGCTTGCTGCGCTGCTCGTCGAGCGAGCCAAGCTGTTCAAGCAAGGTTTCCTGCGCCCCCAGACCAATGGCCCCGCTGAAATCGGCCACATCGGTGCGCTCGGGATGCTGGTCGAGCACATGCAGAAACACCAGCGGCGCACTCAGGCGCGACGAGGCCCAGACCGCATAATCGCCCACGGGGGCGGTTCGTGCCAGACCGTCAATGCATGCCAGTACACTGTTCATGATGTGTTCCTCCTGAAGTGAGGCCCCGCAGGACACACTAGCGGTTTTAACCGAACTCGCCGCTGGTTACCAACCGCCCGTCCACCAGCGTCAGGGTGCGGTCACATACGGCGGACAGCCGCGGGTCGTGCGTTACGATCAACACGGCACACCCGTACTCCCGGTTGAATCGCCGCAACAGCGCAAATATGCTCTCGGCGGTTTTCGTATCCAGATTGCCCGTGGGCTCGTCGGCCAGTACCAGTGCGGGGCGGGTGATCAGCGCACGGGCAATGGCCACCCGCTGCTGCTGTCCTCCGGACAGATCGCCCGGACGCTTGTGCTCGAACCCGGCCAGGCCGACATCGGCAAGAAGCTCCCGTGCACGGTCCAGAACCTCGGTGCCTGGCTTGCCGTGCGTGACCATCCAGGGCATGAGCACATTTTCCAGCGCCGAAAAGGCCTGGATAAGGTGATGAAACTGGAAGACGAATCCAATGGCGCTGCCGCGCAATGCCGTGCGCCGGGCGTCATTCATGGAACGGGTTGCCTGCCCCTGCAGGTAAAGCTCGCCCGACGTGGGGTCGTCGAGCAGGCCCAGCATGTTCAGCAAGGTGCTTTTCCCGGAACCCGAAGGCCCGACAAGCGCAACGAATTCGCCCGGGTTGATCTGCATGTCAATGCCGTGCAGCACTTCCGTTTCGTTGGGCTGACCCACGTTATACGATTTACGCAAGGCCTGCAGGCGCAGTACCGGCGTGCTCTGCGACGTTACCGCAACGCTACACATAACGAATCGCCTGCACCGGATTCAGGCGCGACGCCCGCCACGCCGGCACGGCGGCGGCCAGCACCCCGATCAGCGTGGCACTGGCAACCGTAACCGGCACCAGATAAGTAGGCAGCGGAATATAGAAGAGCCTGGGCCCAAAGGTATTGAATGCGCCCACCAGCAGAAAACCCAGTCCGGCACCCACGGCGGCGCCGCCGCAGCCCAGCAAGCCGCCTTGCAGAAGAAACACCCGCAGCACCTGAGGCTGTCGCGTTCCCATGGCCCGCAAAATGCCGATTTCGCGAGTGCGCTGCGTAACGCTGATGGCCAGTACGCTGGCAATGCCGAACGCCACCGATACGGCCACAAAGAAACAGATCATGATGGTCGACAGGCGCTGCGAACTCAGCGCATTCATTAATTGGGCGTTCGACTCGACCCAGCTTTCCACTTTCAGGCCGGTAAGCCGCTCGATCTGGTCAGCCACCGGATCGGCATTGAAAAGGTCGCGCACCGTCACGTCGATCAAGGTGACCCCGCCCGGCAAATTCAGCATGGACTGCGTCTGCTTCAGATCAAGATACACATAGCGCAGGTCGAGCTCGCGCACGCCCAGCTCGAAAATGCCGGCCACGGTCAGGGTAGCGCTACGGCCGTTACCGGACTCGACCCGGATCTTGCTGCCTACAGTAACGCCCAGATCGTCGGCCAGCAAGGTGCCAATGACGGCATTGCCGGCCCCCACCAGAAAACGGCCGCTGACAATATCGCGGCTGACCGGAATGATCTTTTCGTAACGCTCCGGATCGATACCCACCAGCGACACCGATTTCAGCACGTCGCCGCGACGCGCAAATGCGGGGCCCGACACAATGGGCGACACGGCCGTCACCTGCTCCAGGGTGTCGAGCGCGTCGCGCACCTCGATCCAGTTGTTGATGGAGCGCAGGCGCTGCGCGCGGGCATCTTCAAGGTTCAGCACATGGCTGCCTTGCGGCGCCGGGGCAACAAGGTTCACTTCTTGTCGGGGCTCTACCCGAATGTGCGACTGTGTGCCAAGGGTGCGCTCGATAATGTTCGACTGCAACCCAAGAATGAGGGTGGTAATGAACACGATCACGGCAACCCCGACCGCAATTCCGATCAGAATCAGGAATGTCTGCGTCAGCCCCTGACGCAGGAACTTCAGCGCAATGGTCGACTCAAGCCACACGGCGGGCCTCGGCTAGTTGAACTTCATAGGCGTTTCGCGGCGTACCGAAGGGCCCTGGCTTGCCGGGGCGGCCCGGTCGAGCGGCGTTGTACGTATGCGCTGCCCGTCATCAAGGCCGGTACCCAGCACCACCGTATCGCCCGCCTGCAGGCCCTGGGTTATTTCCGTGAACGCCACGCCGCGCAACCCCGTTTGCACCGGCACCCGGCGGGCCCGGCCGTCGCGCGCCTGCCACACGAACAAATCGCCGGACGGCAAGGTGCCCAGAGCATCGTTGGGTACGACAATGGCCGCCTCGCGTTCGCCGGTACGCACCGTGGCCGTCACGGTCATGTCGGTTCGCAGGTAGTCGGGGGGATCGGCGATCCGCAGGCGGACATCGACCGTACCGCGCTGCGGATCAATGGCCGGCGCAATTTCCTTGACCCTCGCGTCGAAGGCCCGGTCGGGATAGGCATCGGGAATCACTACCGCCGGCTGGTCCAAGGCCAATACATTCAGATTGCGCTCGTCGACAGGCACAATAATTTCGATTTCTCCGGCCCGCGCCACCTCGAGCAACACGGCACCCGGCTGCACCAGATCACCGGGCTCGACCTGCCGGCGCACCACCGTGCCATTCGACCCGGCACGCAGCGTCGTTTTTTGCAATGCGGCTTCTGCCGCCAGCAAGCGCTGCCGCAAAATGATTTCTTCGGTTTGCCCTTCCTGCAGGGACTGCACCTCGAGGCGCACCTGTTCAGCATCGGCCTGCGCCGTCGCCAGTGCCTGGTCGGCCTGTTCTTTGGACTCACGCGGAATGGCGTTGGCGGCCAGCAGCACTTTACGCCGCTGCGCCTCGCGCTGAGCCTGCTCCAGCCGGGCCTGCGCCTGACGCAGCCGGGCCTCGGCCTGCGGCCGGCGCGCGACGGCCAGATGCTCCAGCGCCGCCCGCCCCTCACGAACGCGGGCAAGCGGGTCGTCGTCACGCAGTTGCACCAGTACCTGGCCGGCGGCCACTACATCACCTTCTTCCACATAAACGTCGCGTACAACGCCCACCACCTCACTGCCCACCTTGGCGCTGGACACCGCCGCCACACGGCCGGTCGCCACGACATTCTGCTGCAACGGCGCCGATACCACGCGATACGCGGGCAGCAGCGGCCCCCGCCAGCCCATCAGCGCCCACCCCCCAATGACGGCAAGAACCAGAAGCAGCACCAACCATCGAACCAGACGCAAGGCCATGATGTGTTACGCCGACGGCGGCTCCGAAGTGGGTAAATAACGGGCCGCGGCGTCGGCGGCAGGAAGGGGACGCACCACAAGATACCCTTGTACCAGATCGCAGCCGGCGGCCTTCAGAAATGCCATCTGATCGCTGGTTTCGACCCCCTCGGCCACCACGGAACAGCCCAGGGCCTGCCCCAGACCGATAATGGCCGACACAATGACCGAGTCTTCCTGATCCTGGGTCAGATCCCGGATAAACCCCCGGTCGATCTTGAGTTCATCGGCAGGGAAGCGCTTCAGGTATAGCAAACTGGAGTACCCCGTACCAAAATCATCGATTGCGACGCGTACGCCGATAGCCTTGATGCGGGTGAGCGTTTCCATGGTTTTTTCGACATCGCGCATTGCCAGCGTTTCGGTAATTTCTATCATCAGGCTGGCCGGCGCCAGCCCGCAGGACTGCAAGGCATTTTTCAGTGTGTCGACAATAGTTTCATTGGCAAACTGCAGTGCCGACAAATTCACGGAAACCGACCAGTGCGGGCAACCGGCATCATGCCATGCCCTCATTTGCCGACAGGCTTCGCCCAGCACCCATTCTCCCATGGGTACGATCAAACCGGAGCGTTCGGCCAGACCAATGAATTGATCCGGCGCAAGCAAGCCGCGCGACGGGTGCTCCCAGCGAATGAGCGCCTCGAACCCGGTGACCTTGCCGCTTGAACAATCGAACTTGGGCTGATAGAACAACCGGAACTGCGCCGTTTCCAGCGCCACCCGCAATTCCTGCGTGAGCGCCAGCGTGGTATGCGCGTGCTCGTCCATCGAGGCTTCAAAGAAACTGTAGCCATTGCGACCAAAACGTTTGGTGTGATACATGGCCGCGTCGGCGCTGAGCATGATTTTATGCGCCGACGATCCGTCGGCCGGATACATGGCAATGCCGATGCTGAGCGATACGTTGTAGAGCCGGC
This sequence comes from Burkholderiaceae bacterium, assembly GCA_050252075.1. Lineage (GTDB taxonomy): Bacteria > Pseudomonadota > Gammaproteobacteria > Burkholderiales > Burkholderiaceae_B > JAAYGT01. The sequence continues at coordinate 13,350 of JBFWLP010000068.1, forward strand.
CGTCGAATGAAAAGGGCTGCGTGGCCATCTGCAAAAGCGCCTGGGCCAGGGTGGCGGCGTCATCGGCGTCTTGTACGGGCGCCAGAATGACGAACTCATCGCCGGCAAGCCGCGCCACGGTATCCGTCTGGCGCACCGTGCGGCGGATGCGCCGGGCAAGCTCGATCAGCAACCGGTCGCCCCAGTAATGACCCAGCGAATCGTTCACCGACTTGAATCCGTCGAGATCCAGGAACATCAGGGCGAAAACCGACTGGTCACGCTGGGCGCGGGCAATGGCCTGGTCAAGACGGTCTTCCAGCAGCGTTCGGTTGGGCAGATCGGTCAATGGATCGTACAGCGCCTGGCGCTTGAGCGCCCGGTTCGCCTGCGCCAGCGATTCGGCCAAACGCGCCGTGCGCGAGTCAAGATGCGCATCGATCACCGCCATCAGCAGGGCCGCTGTCAGCACACAAAACGTTATGGCAAACACCAGTACCGCCAGCCACGGGCCGTCGAGCCCCGAACCGGCGGCCAGACACACACTGCCCAACGGAAAATGAGCCGCCGCCATGCCCACATAATGCATACCCACGATACCCAGGCCCAGGGCAATGGCGGCCACTACTTGCCGCGAACCGCTGACGCCGCCGGAAAACGCAAAGGAACGGGCCACCGTAAGCGCCAGCCACGACGCGCCGATCGCAACAATAGCCGAGGCCAGCACCAGCGGCGGCTGGTAATCGATGCGCGGCTGCATCTGCATGGCCTCCATGCCTGAATAATGCATGGCAACGATGCCCATTCCCATGACCACTGCCGAACCGTTGTGATACGCCCGCATGGAACGCCTGCCGGTAGCCGGCGCCACCGCCACGCTCAACGCAAACCCCGATGTCAATATCGCTACCGTGAGCGATGCCAGCGTAATCAGCGGATCGTAGCCCAGCACAACGGGCAGCTGAAATGCCAGCATGCCGATAAAGTGCATGGACCAGATTCCTATGCCCATGGCCACCGCGCCGCCGACCAGCCACCACCGGGCCGCTACCGTCCCTGCCGCATGAATCCGCCCGGCCAGACGCAAGGCGGTATACGACGCCAGAATCGCCACGGCGATCGAGGCCACCACCAGCAACGGATCATAGGAAGAGGGGTAGTACACGATAAAAGCGCCCTAACCCTTTGCCAGTGCCCGGTCGAGGAAATCGAGACGGTCTTGCCCCCAGAATGGTTCATTGTTGTATACATACCAGGGTGCGCCGAACACGTGTCCGGCGATTGCCTGTTGCGTGTAGTCGTCGTAAACGGGCATGCAGGCAGTACGCTGGTCGTACAACGCCTGCCCGTTCAGACCCTGCTGGTTGGCCAGACGAACCAGCGTGTCGGGATCGGCCAGGTTTTCTTCCTGTGCCCAGACACCCCGCAAAAAGGCACCCGCAAGGCGATTGCCCGCGTCATTGCCATCGCGGCGGGTGGCTCCGATGATCATGAGCGAAGCGGCCAGGTCGTCTACCGGAAAATAGGCCGGGTGCAGGGTAAGGGGCAATTCAAGATAATTCGACCAGCGCGCCAGCTCGACCAAACGATACGCTTGCCGCTGGGGCGGGCGTTTGTTCAGCGGCAACCCGCCCGACTGCGGAAACACGGTGTCGGTCAGACCGAACGGCCGCGGCTCGACAATGGCCTGATGCCTGGCCGCGATGGCCTGCAAACGCTCATGGCCCATGTAGGTCCAGGGTGATTTGGGTGAAAGATAGTAATAAATTGTCTTCATTGAATTGTCTTTATACTGATGTTCCGAAAGGACTACGGTAACATTTCCGCACAGTACCGCAGCAACCTGCAACCTCCAACCCAGCCTGCCATCCATGAAACTTGCCGCCAACGTTTCCCTGCTGTATCCGGGCCCATTGCACGACCGACTGCGCCTGGCCGCCGAGCACGGCTTTACGGCCGTGGAAATTCTGGATCCCTACGATACACCCGCGCAAACCCTGGCCCAGCATCTGGACGACCTGGGCATACAGCTGGTGCTGGTCAATACCCCGGCAGGCCCGGCCGGCGAACGCGGCCTGGGCTGCCTGCCCGATCACCGCCACGCGTTCCACGACGGTCTGCAGCAGGCGTTCCAGGTGTGCGAAGCCACCGGGTGCCGCACCGTTCACGTCATGGCCGGCATCGTACCGCCGGCCATTGCGCACGATACCGCACGCGACACCCTGCTGGAAAATTTGCACAATGCGCTCGACGCCGCCGCCTCGCGTGGCATAACGCTCACCCTTGAGGCATTGAACCGGCAGGACATGCCGGGTTATTTTTATTGGCACCCGGCCCAGGTCATGGATATTGTGGAAACGCTGAACCACGAATCGCTGGGCGTGCAGTTCGATCTGTACCACACCCAGAAGGAATCGCTCGACCTGCGCGACATGCTGCAGACGGTTTGGCCCCGGCTGCGGCATGTGCAGTTCGCCGGCCGGCACGGTCGTCACGAACCCGACCTGCTCGACGAAAACGTTCGAAAGTGCCTGCTGGCCCTGAAGGCCCAGGGCTACCGTGGCTGGATAGGCTGCGAATACCGTCCGGCCGGCGATGCCCTGCAGGGCCTGGGTTGGCGGGCCGATTACCACGCGTTACTGGGCGACGACGGTTTCATCTAGCACCTTGCGCAGCGCCGCCGCCAGCTCCGCCTTGCGGTACGGTTTCTTCAGTAAATGCATACCGGGCTCCAGAAAGCCGTCGCGCATGATGACATCGTCGCTGTAGCCCGAGGTAAACAACACCTTCAGCGTCGGGTGATACGCAACGGCTTCGTCTGCCAGCTGGCGACCGTTCATTCCGCCCGGCATCATAATATCGGTGAACAGCAAATCAAGCTGGCTCAACTGGGCCATCAAACGCAGCGCGGCCTGCGGCCCGTCGGCCACATACACCTGATACCCCATGGCCTTGAGCTGCAACGATACAAAATTGCGCACCATGGGCTCGTCTTCAACCACCAGCACGATTTCCCGCCCCCGGTGTTGCGGGTCTGGCAGTATCGGCAACTCAGGTGACGGCTCGGGCTGCTCGCAGCGCGGCAAGTAGATCTGCACGGTCGTACCTTCGTTGGGCCGCGAGAAAATGCGAATGGCGCCGCCCGACTGCTTGACGAAACCATGCACCATGCTCAGGCCCAGGCCGCTGCCCTTGCCTTGCTCTTTCGTGGTGAAGAAAGGATCAAAGACTCGCTCCAGCGCTTCTTTGTCCATGCCCACGCCCGAATCGGACACCATCAGCGATACATAATCGCCCGGCGTAATGTCGTCGAGCGCCAGCGTATCCATGGGCCCCAGTTCGATATTCATGGTGCGGATCACCAGTTGCCCCCCCTCGGGCATGGCGTCGCGCGCATTCAGCGACAGGTTCAGCACCACGCTCTCGAACTGGGCGGCATCGATCAGCACCGGCCAGATATCGTTCTGCAAGGCCGGGCGCACAGTAATGTTCTCTCCCAGGGTGCGGCGCAGGATGGGGATCATGTGATCGATGATGCGCGACAGCCGGGTGGGTTTGGGGTCGAGCGGCTGACGCCGGGCAAACGCCAGCAAATGCGCGGTCAGCTCGGCACCACGACTGGCGGCATGCACGGTGCTGCGGGCCAGCGCCTGCAAACGCGCATCGGCGGCCAGGCTTTCGGTGAGCATTTCCGCGTTCCCCAAAATGACCGTCAACAGGTTATTGAAGTCGTGCGCCACACCACCGGTCAACTGGCCCATGGCCTCCAGCTTCTGGGACTGCCTAAGCTGTTCGTCGCGCAGCTTCTGTACGCTGATGTCCTGCAGATAAACGGTCAGCCCCTCGCGGCCCGAATAGGCACGAATGTGGAACCACCCGTCGAAATGCGGCGAGTAATACTCGAAATCGACATCGTTGCGTGAGTCGACCGCCTTGCGGAACTGATTCTCAACCTCGGTGCCGCGCAGATCGGGAAAAACCTGCCAAAGATCCCTGCCGGTCAGCTCCATATCTACTTGTTCGAGCAGGCGGCGGGCATAATCATTCATGAACAGAAAACGCCAGTCGTTATCCACCATGTACACGGCGTCGGACATGGAGTTCAGCACATTCTGCAGCCGGCGGGCCGCCACACGGCTACGCAACTCGGCATCGATCTTCTGGAAAGACAAACTGGCGATCTGGGCGATCTCCAGCATCAGGGCGTTATCCTCGGGAGAAAACCTGCCGGTCTCCGGGTCGCAAACCTGCACCTCGCCAATATCGACACCGTGCTCGTTACGCAACACGCCCACCAGCCGGGCATCACGAAAGGCGTCGCCGGAGCGATCTTCGCAGCCTTCAGGGGATGGTCCCGACAGCACCACCTGATGCGGGTTGAACAAGGTAACCTTGGCGGAACCGCAGGAAATCAGGTGGCGTATGCGGGCGGCCAGCAGCTTGGCGGCGGCCTCGGGCGACAGGCAGGCAATCAGCTCCGACGACAACCTGACCAGACCGTTCAGTCGCGCCAGACGCCTCTCGGTTTCCTGTTCACGCTGGCGCAATGTGCGGCGCCACACCTGGCCAAAAGCCAGCACCAGCGCAATCGTCAGCAAGCCCAGGGCGATATCGGTGGCGGCACGACGGGCCCAGGCCGCCAGCCGGTGATCCAGGGACACGCCGGCATAGGCACTGACGGGATACTGCTTGATCCGCTCGAAGGAAAAATGGCGATCAACCTGATAGTTCAGGGAGTGATTCTGGTAAGTGCCGGCGTCGGCCAGTGCCGCCTGGGGGCCCACGCTGCCGGCATCGAAAATTGCCCGGGCCTCGACATCAATGATGAAAGGGCTGCGAGCCATCAACGACCCATCCTGGCGCACGATACCCACCACGTCGTCACGGTGGCTGCGCAGCAGGTCGAAGGCATTGGCCAACGCTTCTACGGAAAGCGACGCCACCAGTACCCCCTGCAACTGGCCGGCCTGATTCACCACTTGCTGGCTGATGTTGATTACCCAAGGCCCCAGGGGTTGGGACGGCAGCTCAGGCATGGGTTCCGAGATGAACAACTGGCCGTTATTGCCGTAAAGATGTACAAGAAAGAGCGGGTGAGGACTGAAATCGTGGCCAAACAAACCCGTGTTGCGCGCATCGGCAACGACCTGCCCCGTCTGATCAAGCACCAGCAGATTGGAAACATAGGGAAGGCCACGCCGGCTGAGATCCAGGTTGACCCCCAAGGCGCGAAGATCAGGCTCATTGACCACATCGCGTGCCAAAGCGCCCAGCACCGCCTCGATGGTGCCCAGGGTTTGCGCCATTTCCGCCGCCACGACACTGCGGAGCCGCTGCGCCTCGGCATGCGCTTCGTCGGTGGCTCGCCGGTAATCGAACCCGATCTGGATACACACAAACGCGATAATCGTTAGAACGACCAGAAATTCGATGACTCGCGTCCAGGGTCGATAAACA
>JBFWLP010000069.1:0-17711 GCA_050252075.1 Burkholderiaceae bacterium
TGGATGTGGTCCTACAATAACGAGCGCCCAAATATGGCATTGGGCGGTATCACCCCAAAACAGCGGCTGACCATGGCCGCATAGCATTGCTACTTCTGAGCACCGTTAAAAATGGGGGGATTACCATCGGGCCGAACGGCTCCGGAAAATCGACACTGTTCAATATCGTTGCGGGAACCCTCAAGCCCGATGGCGGTTCCATTACCTACCGCGACCGCGATTTAACCAAATTGAGTCCGGCGCAAATCTGCCGGCTGGGCGTGGGCCGCACATTCCAGATCTCCCGGGTATTCGCCGAACTTACGGTCCTGGAGAATCTGGTTGCCGTGGCGCACGGCCTGAATGACACGCGTGCCGTTGAACGTGCATTGACGCTGCTGGATTTTCTGGAAATCGGGCAACTGGCCAACAAATGGGGCAACGAACTGTCCTACGGTCAGCGCAAGCTAGTTGAAATTGCGCGCGCACTCATGCTCGAACCCACCGTCATGTTGCTGGACGAACCATTCGCCGGCATTAACCCGCGCCTGCAGAACCGCATTGTGGACCACCTGAAAGCTTTGCAGTCACGCGGCATGACTCTATTTTTCATTGATCACGAAATGCGCATCGTTCTGGATATTTGCGACGATCTGTACGTGCTGGCTGAAGGGCATATTATTGCTCACGGCGATGCCGACCACATCCGGTCCGACGAGAAAGTAAAAGACGCGTATTTCTAGCGTCCTGCATCACCACCATTGAAGGTCTTTCCCCGCAGCTGTTGTTCATTTATTCATCAAAGGAGCAGGCATGAAAAAATATTTAGGAAAAGCCACCGCCGCGATGTTGTTGGCGGGCGTGTTCGCCGCCGGCACGGCACAGGCCGCCGAGCCGCCCATCCGTGTGGGCATGGCGCTTTCTCAATCGGGCAACCTGGCCGACAGTGCCAAGCACTATTGGGAAGGCATCGAGCTGTGGCGCGACAAAGTCAACGCGAATGGGGGTCTGCTGGGCCGCCAGGTCGAAGTGATTGTGTACGACGATCGCAGTGATGCCGCCACGGCAGCGCGCCTGTACGAAAAGCTGATTACCGACGACAAGGTTGATCTGCTGCTCGGCCCCTGGGGCTCGGCATCATCGGCCACCGGTGCCGCCGTCGCCAACAAGCACAAGCGTATTTTCATGAACTCGGGGGGTGCATCAGAGCAGATTCACGAGCGCAATTTCAAGTACGTGTTCCAGACCGCCGCGCCGATCAGCGCCTATGTCGCCAGTATCGGTCCTCTGGCCGACAAATTCCAGCTGAAAACCCTGGCATTCTTCGGGCGTGACTACCCGGCGGCCCGCGACATGGCCAAATCCATCCAGAAGATTGCCGATGCCCGCGGTGTGAAAGTGCTGGCCTCGGAATACTTCCCGGCCGGCACCACCGACTTCTCGTCCCTGATCGCCCAGGCACGCCAGAAGCAACCCGACATCTGGGTGTCGGTGGGCTACCCGAACGAAGCCATCGAGATGGTGCGTCAAATGAAAGCGTCGAACTATCTGCCCAAGGTATTCATTCACAATGGCGCATCGATCAACGACTTCATTACCGCCGCCGGCAAAGACAGTGAGTACGCCTTCGGTATGTCGCTGTACGAGCCCGGCCTGAAAACCAAAGGCAATGAATGGTTCGTGACCGAGTTCGAGAAGCGCTACAAAGAAAAGCCTGCTTACTACTCTGCCTTCTCGTTCGCCGGCGGCACCGTGCTTGAAGAGGTCGTAAAGAAAGTGGGCTCGCTCGACCAGGAAAAGCTGCGCGAAGCGCTGACCACCTTCGAAACCGACACTATCATGGGTCACCACAAAGTGAATCCTGACACTGGCAAGCAAGAAGGTGTGAAGGGCAAGTTGGTGCAGATTCGCGACGGCAAGCGCGAGATCGTCATGCCCGAAGACCTGAAAACAATGGAAGCAACTGTTCCCATGCCCGCCTGGGACAAGCGCTAAGCTACATTGACTAACCGTATCCCCTCTTTACAAAAGGAATCTGGAACCCATGACTGATATCTTTCTCGAGCTCCAGTCTGTGACCACTGGTTATGGCGACGTTGCCGTCGTGCGTAATGCAAATATGGTCTTTCCCAAAGGGGGGATCGCGGCTGTTATCGGATCGAACGGCGCCGGCAAGTCTACCGCCATCAAGGCGGCGGCGGGCCTTCTGCCGGTCTGGTCCGGCAAAGTACTGGTCGGCGGGCACGACGTCACCACCGAAGCTCCTCACAAGCGGCTGTCGCGTGGCCTGGCCTACGTACCGCAAGGCCGTATCGTGCTGCCTGAAATGACCGTGCGGGAAAATCTGGACATCGGCGCCTACATTCTGGGCACCAATACCCGTCGGGTTCAGGAGAATATGGACAAAATGGTTGAAACCTTCCCCATACTGGGCAAGCGTTTCAACCAGCTGGCCGGCACCATGAGCGGCGGCGAGCAGCAAATGCTGGCCATTGCCCGTGCACTCATGACCAACCCGACGGCGCTGATACTCGACGAGCCGTCATTGGGCCTGTCGCCCAAGCTGGTGAATCTGGTGTTTGAAAAGCTTCAGCAACTGGCGCAAACGGGGCTGACCATCATCATGGTCGAACAGAAGGCATCGCGGGCGCTGGCTATTGCAAACTCGGGCTATGTCATGCACATGGGCCAGGTGGTGTATTCAGGAGATGCCAAAGAGCTGCTGGACAACCCGAACGTTCAGCGACTGTTCCTGGGCGAGGTGCCCGAAGAAATTGAGCGCATTCTGGAGGCGTCGGATCAGGAATAAAACCGGACACAGCCGGGGGTATCAATGCAAAAGGGCCGGTTCACACGAACCGGCCCCTTTTTTGCGCCTGCCGGGACCATGCGGCCATGGCTTGCCCGGCTGATCAGAACCGTTTCCTGCTTTTTATCCAAGGCCTTTTGCGACAACTACATGCTGACGACCTCCAGGCCTTTGTCGCTTCGACGGGACTTTGGCGCACCATGCAAACCCACTAAATGGTGAAGCTGCTTGACAGTATGTATCAATTCGGCAGGTAACACCGGATGCCCCTATACCAATGAATTGGCTAAACGATTAATCGGCTATACAACACTGAATTAATTCATCGAATTCCGCCCTGAAAAACCAAAGTAGCCGTCGAACTGGCTACTTTGGAATGGGTGTCTTGGTTCAACCCATCAACGGCTGTTGGGATCGATAAGCGATATGCCACCGAATGAAGCCGAAAAGCGTTATTATCGGCAACTACCAGCTGCCACTGTGGAACCTGTTTTACTTTAACCGAACAGCCTCCACGAACCCCGGTGTAATTCAGTTTTACCTCCTTGTTTTTACGGAATTGACTTTTCCAATGATAGGTAAGGAGCGACCGGTTGTCCCTATTGTGGAATAATTCCCGCATCCTTAGCTAGGCGACTGTAGCGATCAAGCTCGGAACGAATGAACGTAACAGCTTCATCTTGCGAACTCAGCTTTACCAGCATTTGTTGATTCTCCAGTGCCAACCTCACCGCAGGAGATGCGATTGCTTTAGACAACGCACCGTGAATACGATGCACCTCTTCAGCAGGCAGCTTACCGGGAGCAATCATTGCAATCCACGCGTCAAACACAACATCAGTAAAACCTTGTTCCTTTAGCGTGGGAACATCCATCATCGTTGAGTCTCGCTGCTCACCTAGCATACCGACCGCCCGTAACTTTCCGGAAATGATCAAAGGTGCGGCTGCCGATAACGCCGCAACGCCAAAATCCACGCGTTCTCCAGCAGCGATATCTGTAAGCAATCCAGACGTGCTCTTGTAGGGAATATGTACGGCCTCTGCTTTAGTTGCGTCCAGAAAAGCCTTTGCCATCAAATGTTGGGCGGAACCAATTCCTGGGGACGCATAGTTGCCCTTTCCGTTGGAAACCCGTAAATGAGCGGCAAGCTCTTGTGCGTTACTAATTGGCAAGTCCGGTGAAGCAACCAACACGAGAGGCACTGTGCCGATGATTGCGATGGGTGTGATGTCCTCTATGCTGTCATATGGCAAAGCCTTGTGTGCGCTCGGAAGAATCGCAAAGTTGCTCGCAATAATCCCGACCGTGTTTCCATCAGGGGCCGCCTTTGCAATGGCACGCGTGCCGATCATCGTGCCACCTCCAGGAATATTATCGATAAACGTGGCCTGAGAAAGGGCCTCTCCAAAGACCTCTTGAATTATTCGTCCTGTCGAGTCGATCGCGGTCGCTGGACCGGATGTTACGATTATGCGCATCGAGGGTCTTGATGCCTGTGCTACACCGGCTATCGATAAAAAAACAAGACAACCCATTACAGCCATAATTCGCATGAGTGAAAATTTTTGATTTGTGGACATATCGTCTCCTTGGGAATAGAAATTTTTATGTATGTCATAGTGCACTCGGAGGCACTATTGCTCTCTGTTGATGGACTAGCGGGCTCTTCGCTTTACCAATACGACGCACGCAGTGCCTTTTTGTCGATTTTCCCGAATTTAGTAAGTGGAAGACTCTCGCGGACCTCGATTGTCTTGGGCGTCATCACCGAGCCCTTTCTGGACTTAACTAAATCAAGTAGTGCATCTGTATCAAGTGAAGCACCCTCCTTTAGTACGATTACTGCGTGAACGCTTTCACCCCATTTTTCGTGAGGTATTCCGATTACAGCAGCGGCATTTACAGCTGGATGGTCGTGAAGAATATTCTCGATTTCCTTTGGGTATACGTTGAACCCACCAGTAATAATCATGTCCTTTTTTCGATCAACGATATAAAAATAACCATCTTCGTCTTGGTAGGCCAGATCTCCTGTGTGCAACCAACCGCTTCGCCACAGCTCTTTATTCAAATCCGGTCTCTTCCAGTATCCGGGGGTCGCATGCGGCGACCTAACGCAGATCTCGCCGACACCACCTCCCCGAGCAACTTCCTGGCACTCGTCGTCCAGTAACGTGACAGACACGCCCGCGTATGGCTTGCCAGCGGAGACCAGCCGGTCTGCCCGACTATCAAAGTGCTCATCAGCCCTCAGCGACAAGATCGTTCCAGGCACCTCGGATTGACCATAGTTCTGCACAAGCACTGGCCCAAAGAGCTCAAGCGCTTGTTCCAGGCGCGGACGGGTAATCGGAGCTCCGGCGTATATCAAACGTCTGACATTGGGGTAGCTCATTTTTTGAGCAGATGGATGATCCAGCAATGCATACAGCATGGTCGGCACAACGAAGGCGTCTGTGACCTCGCCCCGCGCAATTTCCATCAGTGTTCGTTGAGCATTGAATCTTTCACGCAGAACGACTATTCCGCCTTTAGCCAGGACCGGAATGATGAAAGCACCCGCTCCATGAGTCAGTGGCGACGAAACCAAAAATCTGGTGCCCTCATTGAACGCCTGCTCTGAGTAATGGAGAAGCGATGCAAATGCAAGCTGGCTGCTTAGCGTCACCACACCCTTCGGTAAACCTGTCGTTCCGCCCGTGTAAAGGAGCCTGACAATATCCTGTGGTTTATCCCTTGCAAACACGCGACCAGGAGAGTAACCATTTATCTTCTCCCAGGCGCCGCCGAGTCCGTTGACAGCGTCATAAGCGAATACTCGCAGCGCAGATGCATTCTCCGCGAGCAACTGCATGCCGGCGCTAGAACGCTCTGTGTCGCAAATCAGAAGTCTGGCGTTCGAATCAGAGAGAATATATCGGTAGTCCTCAATGCTTCCGGCGTAGTGCGGGGTAACCGAGACAAATCCACCTATATAGCATGCGGCCATTAACACGAACATCTCGTATCGATTTGCCGAAAGCTGCATGACGGCGTCGCCTGGCTGCAGGTCGCAGTCATCCAGGAACTGTATTGCCTGGCTAACATGACGTCCGAACTCCGAGTACGTGTATGTATGTGTTTCCGTGGAGAAAGCTGGCCGCGCCCAATATCGCTCTACCGCGCCCACTATCATGTCGCCGACGCTTCCGAACGAATGAAGCTCCGGATTCAACTTGAAGGCATGTTCAACGTCTGTCACAGTTTCATCTCCTTCGCAGCTTTAGTATCAGGGCGGTTGCGCGGAGGGATCTGGTTGCGTGAGTCTTGCTTCAAAATCAAATCCCATATATCGCCGGCGATAGGCGATTTTCTCTCTTCAATTAGATGGGCCGCCAGCCCGCCGCAACGCCCGATAAGCATGAGTGCGACACCGAATACTGGATCAAGGTCCATGTCTGCGATGCAGGCTGCCATAGCCCCACTTGCATTCATAGGCAATGGATTGTCCTCCTGACGCAACTGCGCTGCAACGGCGTCTGCCAGATGCCAATGGCGTCCATGCAAACCATTCTGAATGGCAAGTGCTCGCAAGGTTCCCACACGTGGGTCAGCAAGCTTGTGTATCGGATGCCCGTATCCGTAGAGCATTTCGCAGCGACGTCGCCGTGTTTCAATTAACTCTCGAGCGACCTCGGCAGCACTCGCTTTAGGATCGCTCAGCGATATCTTTCCAGCGAGCTCTTGAAATTGGACAATCGCCCGCTCTGTGGTTCCAAGTAATCTACTGCCAGCGCCAAGCAGCCCAGAAGCCACAGCCCCTTGAAGTGACTCTGGAGCCCCGTGGTAGGTCATCCGAGCTGCGATAGCGCTCGGAGTCAACCCATGATCGAGGCCAAGAACTAGCATTGCATTTAGCATATTCTTCTCAGTTGCTTCGGGTAGCCGATTCAAAGCGCATAACATCAACCCATCCACGAAATCCATCTTTCCAATGATCTCTTGTGATAGGTCGCGCTCACGCACGGTGATCTTCTCAGGAGTCGTGTATCCGATTTCTGTTTTAATCATTCTTATCTCCAAAAGTCCGTGCCTCGACAAAGCCAGGCGGGTGACCATCTGCTCCGGCTAACGCAATAGACATTCCGCCGTCCACGTAAAGATTCTGACCAGTGATAAACCAGCTTTCTGGCCGAAAGAAGAACCCAACCGCGTTAGCGATATCCTCTGGTTGCCCCATCTTGCCTACTGGAATCGAGTTGATCAGGTAAGCTGTACGAGGATTGTCCAGCGTGTTGGTCGCGCGAAAAAGTGGCGTTTCGATAGGACCGGGAGAGACCGTGTTGACTGTGACGCCATATCTGGCAAGCTCAAGTGTCCATGTCCGTGTCATCGAATGAAGACCCGCCTTACTGGCGCCATATACCGTTCTGTAAGCCTTTCCAAGGGAAGCACGACTTGCTATATTTACAATACGGCCACTGTGGGATTCTTTCATTGCTGGTAATAGCGCCTGTACACATTGGATAGCGCACCGAATATTCAGCTCCCAGACTTGCTGAATGTCAGCGTATGTAACGTCCTCGATTCGTCCTGCGCCGACTGCCGCGACGTTGTTGACTAAACCCGTCACCTTCGTGCGTTGAACGAGCTCTCGAAGCGCCTCCGCTGTCAGATTTGCATCAGACAAATCGACCTGCACGAATTCACCTGGTGTTCCTTGTGGAGGTGCGTTTCGATCAAAGACAATAGGTGTGATACCTATTTTTTCTAGTTCGTGTGCGATACCCAAGCCGATGCCGCTTGCTCCGCCCGTGACTAATGCTGCTTGTGTATTCATTCCTCTCGCTCCTGTCTCTCGTGTGGGATCGACTATATCGCGAGGTTTTGCAGACGGGAATAATGCAGCGGCAATCTAGAATATTTCCCCGCATAGTGAAGAACTTTCTCCACCTACAGGAGCGAATAATGAAAAGGGTACGTTATGGGCGAGCTAACGAGATAGCTGCCTAGATTCTTCTAGGATTTGTTTCGCTGTTTGCTGCGCTAGAGTCCGGATAGCACTTCTTCTGGGCTCGGACATACGACGAATAGTAGCCGCCACGCTGATGGCTGCCACTATGGTGTCATTTGAATCAAGCAGCGGTACCGAAATAGTAGCCATTGCCTTTAATATGGTTCCTTCAATATACGCAAATCCTTGTCTGCGCACTTCTTCGATCGCAGGTTGTAGACGATCGGGGTGCAACTCAGAATAACGGTTCACGCGATATGAAAGACGACGAATTAGATCCTTGCGCTCGGCATCCGGCGAAAAAGAGAGCAGCGTGAGCGCCCCTGCACCATATCCAAGTGGCCTACGAGCTCCAACTGACATGGTTAAAGCTTTCACAGTGTTACTTCCATCGACGCGAGCGATACAAAGCGAATCCAATCCGCTTCGAATCACCATGAATACAGTATCACCCGTGACCAACGCAAGTTCACGCAGACGCGGCTCGGCAGTTTCCTGCAGGTTCTCCTGATTACCCGCAACAGTGCCAAGTTCAAGGAATGCTGATCCAAGATGATATCGACGGGATACATAGTTCTGTTCGACAAAATTGGCCTCAATCAACGTGCGAAGGAGTCGATGCGCCGTCCCCTGGCTCAATCCGGCCATTTCGCATAAGTCGGTAAACCGGACGCCTCCGGAGTTCTGCGCAGCCAGAAGCTGTAATAACTGCAAAGCCCGGGCGACGGACCCTACGCCCTGCTTTTTCGTTTCCATGAACGTCTCCCAGGCAAATGATAGATACCCCCCTACAACACGAAGCCGACTATCAACCACTGCTCATACTAACAAACGGAGCTCCCTTCGAGACTGCTGTGGTGCTATATTTCAAGAATAATTTTGCCGAAACTCTTATTAGCCGCTATGCGCCTATGGGCCTCTTCAGCTGCAAAGACGGGATGCACGCTATCCACCACTGGCCTCAATAAACCGGTATCAAATGCCGGCAACCATCGATCAGAAAATCGCTTCGTCATCTCACATTTTTCTTCTAATGTACGTGATTTCATGACCGTGCCAAACATTTTTAAGTGCCCCAATATGAACCGTTCTATGGGTATCGATGCATTGTCTATGCCCCCCAATAAGCCTGCCAACACAAGCCGCCCCCCATCAGCAAGCGCCCGAAGATTACGTTGCAGGTAAGGAGCCCCAACAAAATCAATAATCACGTCCATTCCCAGTCCATTCGAAAAACTGCGCGTTAAGGACTCGAAATCTTCATTACACCGATCAATACACAAATCAACACCCAACGCGCGCAACGAGTCCAGTTTGGTTGCGCTGGCGGTTGCCGTAATCTGAGCATCAATAACCCGAGCAAGCTGTATGGCCGCAGTGCCAATACCGCTGGCTGCCGCGTGGATGAGCAAACGCTCTCCTGGTGCTAGATCCCCTAGATGGCACACCGCTTCATTGGCGGTAATAAAAGCCTCCGGGATAGCGGCAGCATCGACGTAGCCCAATGAATCAGGGATTCTCATCAACATTCGGCTGTCAACACGAGCCAATTGAGCGTAGCCACCCCCACCCACGATCGACATGACGCGATCACCAACTCGCCAGGCATCTGCTAGGGCATCCACGTACACGATATCTCCCGCGACTTCAAGACCGATAAGATTGGAATCACCCCAGGAGGCATTACCGTAATCGCCTTGTCGAAATCGCAAATCCGCCCGGTTTACTCCAGCTGCTCGAACGCGCACGATTACGTCGTGCGCTCGCGGTATAGGGTCTGGCACCTCCGAATAGCGCAGCACGCTCGCAGGCCCGGGATTTTCCACAGTAATGGCACGCATTGAGTACCTTGATGGTTGGTGTGAGGATTAGACGTTCGCGCCAACACGATTGTGTCTGGAAAGTATACATACTCGTAACTGGAGCGGCTTCGGTCCTCCATCAAAGCGAGTACGGTAAAAACTGGCGTCTGGTTTTTTAGTGGCAACCTGAATTGGAAGCCAAGGCGTGGCCTTGCCTAAGTTCAAACACTGCTCGCGATATTTTGGCACGGCCTGCTCTTTAGCCTGAAGAAAGCTGCTCCGTACCAATCGTCCCTCGCAAACCCTGAAGTACTGATGCGAATTTGGTTTGCTTATCATATTTTGGCATGGAAAACACCCCAACAGTTGGAACATGTCCAACTGTTGGGGTCCAACCAAATCAAACCAAACATTAGCCGGCAGCGTTTTTCGAGTCGATAAGCTGCTGGCGTGCGAGCAAGGCGTTGGCCTGTTTCAGATGCGCCATATCGATCAGGACGCCACCCGAACCGATCGCGCCATTACCTTCTTTTTCAGCCTTGGCCAGGGTATCCTGAATATCGTTCGCCCACTGCAATTGCGCCGAGCTGGGGGAAAAGATCTCGTTCGCCATCGCAATTTGTTCGGGATGAATCGCCCACTTCCCCTCAAACCCCAAAGCGGCCGCCCGAAGCGCACACGAACGATAGCCGTCGGCATCGCCGAAATCGGTAAACGGACCGTCGATGGGTCGCAGACCATTGGCCCGGCAAGCGTTCGCTATGCGTGCCATGGCGAAATGCCATTGATCATTCCAGTGACGATGGCGCACACCCTGGCCGTCGGGTGTCGTCAGCACGGCATAGCGGTCACTGGGCTGCCCGAACACGCTGTCGAAGGTGCGCATGTCGACGGTGTAGTCACCCACGCCGAAAATCAGCGCCTCCAGACGATCCGACGCCGAAGCAATTTCCTCGACGTTGGCCACGCCGCGCGCCGTTTCAATCAGCGCTTCGATACCGATACGCTTGCTGGAGCCACTGCTGCGCTCCATCAGGGTGAGTATCTGGTCAACAAACTGAATATCAAAGGCCGAGCCGGCTTTGGGAAGCAGAATCATGTCCAGCCGGGGGGCGTGCTTGACCACGTCGACGATGTCGTCCAGCGCCCAGGGTGTATCCAGGCCATTGACACGCACCGCCAGGGTTTTGTTGCCCCAGTCGACGGTATTGAGCGCCTCGATAGCCTGGGCGCGCGCCTTGACCTTGAACGGCGGCGCGACGGCATCTTCCAGGTCGAGAAAAATGACATCGGCGGGCCCATTGGCGGCCTTCAAGAAAAATCGTTCACTGGTGGCCGGGACAGCCAGTTCCGAGCGTTGCAAACGCGTTACGGTTGAGCGGGATTCCATTCAGTTTGTCTCCTGACGTTCTTTGATACGTTCTGCGACCGCCAGCAATCGCTGTGCCGGCGGGACCAGATCCACGGCAACAAAATTGCCGTTCACCACAATCGTACCAATACCTTTGGCGCGTGCGTCTTCGTAAGCTTGTACGATCTCGCGGGCCCGGGCCAGCTGCGACTCGGTGGGGGTGAACGCGTCGTTGACCACCTTGACCTGATTGGGATGAAAAACAACTTTGCCGCTGAAGCCATAGCGGCGCGCAATGCAGGCATCTTCGTACGTTGCCTGCGCGTCTTTCACTTGCAAAAAATAAGCGGCATCAATGGCCTGAATGCCCTTGGCGCCTGCGGCGGCGCACACCACCGAACGCGGGAACTGCAGCACGTCGGCGTGTATCTCGGCACCCATGGCCGAGGTATAGTCGCCCGATCCGAAGAACAGGGCGCTGGTGCGCTCGGACGCGTCGGCAACCGCCATGGCGTTCAGAATGCCGCGCGGGGTTTCCAGCATGACCACAAACTGCAAAGGCCCATGCCGGCCCTGCAAGCCGTTCACGTCGGACAGCACCTGCTCAAGCTGATGCAAATGCTCGGGTGATTCCACCTTCGGCACCATAATCGAATCAACCAGCGACCAGGGAATGGCCTCCAGATCAGGCTTGCCAAAAGGCGTGTCCAGGCCATTGATACGAACGCACAATTCCTTGTCCGTCGCCGAAAGCTTTTTCAGCGCGGCAATGACGGTGGCCCGCGCAGCGGGTTTTTCCTCGGGCGGTACCGAATCTTCCAGATCGAATACCAGAGCATCGGCGGGATACCCCACCGCTTTGTACAAGCGCTCTTCCCGGTTGCCCGGGGTCATGAGCATGGTTCGACGAACAAATGTGGTCATCGTTAATCCTTCCAGAAAACGAAAACGGCCCAACGCAATGTGGGCCGTTTTGCTGTGCAGAATCAGATTACGCCTTTTGCTTTCAGCTCGGCGATCCGCTCTTCCGACAAGCCCAGACGCTCGCGGAACACCTGGTCATTGTGCTGGCCCAGCGTGGGGCCCAGGGACTTGATGCCCCCCGGCGTTTCGCTAAGGCGCGGCACGACGTTAGGCACGGCATGCTCGCGGCCATGGGCGTCTTTCATGTACACGATATTCTCGCGGGCCTTGTACTGGGGATCTTCGAAAATTTCGTCGATGGAATATACCGGGCCGCAAGGCACCTGGTACTGCTCGCAAATGGAAACCACCTCGTCTCGCAAGAATTTGGATGTCCATTCACCCACATAGCTGTCCACGTTCTCGCGATCGGCGTCACGCTGTTTGATTGTGCCCCACTTGCCTTCGCCACCTACTTCGGGAACGCCCATGGCGGTCGCCAGACGCTCGAAAATCTTGTCGCTGGTGCAGGCAATGGCGATCCACTTATCGTCTTTCGTGGGGTAATGGCTGTGCGGCACCACGTTCACGGTACCCGGTCCCATGCGCTGGCGCACGTAGCCTTTCATGTGATAAGAGGGCGCGATTTCATCAAGAATACGGAAAATGGGCTCGTACAGACCGATATCGATATACTGGCCTTTGCCGGTTTTCTGCAATGCCTGGATGGACAACAAAACGCCCAGCGCGCCATACAGGCCGGCCAGGTAATCGGGAATGGTGGCCGAACCGGGCGTCACCGGGGGACGGTCAGGATAACCGGCCAGGAACGACAGCCCGCCGAAGGCGTTGCCAATGCGACCAAAACCGGGGCGCGGGCTGTAGGGGCCGGTTTGGCCATAGCCCGAAATGCGCACCATGATCAGCTTGGGGTTGACCTCTTTCATGACATCCCAGCCCAGGCCCCATTTTTCAAGCGTACCGGGCTGGAAGTTTTCCACCAGTACGTCGGCATCGCGCACCAGGGCTTTCAGCAACTCGGCCCCTTCGGGCGTGCGCAGATCAAGCGTTGCCGACTTCTTGTTACGGCATTCCGACAACCAGGGCAGGGAATCGCCTTCGGGCGTGATGCTGCCAAATCGACGCAGCGCATCGCCGATCGTCGGCATTTCAATTTTTACGACATCGGCACCGAACTCGGCCAGCTGGGTGGAGCAAAAGGGGCCTGCCAAAAAACTTGAAACGTCAATAATTTTCAGACCGTCGAGCGGCTGAATATTCATATCTGAAGAAACCATGTCTTCCTCCGTACTCTGTATGCTTACTTTGAGGCCTTGCTCATGACTTTCTCGTAGACGGCGAGAAGCTTCTGGGCGGCATAAACAATGGGATAGTCAATAAACTGGCCGTCCAGCTGGAACGATGAACTGCCCTCTTTTTCTGCTTGCTCGAACGCAGCGACCACTTTACGGGCGCGCGCGACTTGCTCGTCAGTGGGTGTGAACACATTGTTCACAACCGGAACCTGATCGGGATAAATACACAGTTTGCCCTGGAAGCCCATGCGCAACGCCTTGCGCGCCGACTCGGCAAAACCTTCGGTATCCTGAAGATTGATCCAGACCGTATCGATCGGCGGCTCTTTGCCTGCCTGGCGCGACATAAGCACCACCTGGCTGCGATACGCCAGAAGCTCTTCCTCGTTGCGTGACCATTGCAAATTCATGTCGAGGCAGAAATCGCCGGCACCGAACGCCACGCGGCGCACCCGGGATTCGCACGACAGGATTTCGGCCAGATTGGCCATGCCGCGTCCGGTTTCAATAATGGGAAGGAGATCGATGCTTCCCACCGGAAGGCCGCGCTCTTTTTCAAGGCAGCTGATCATCCAGTCGGCGGTTTTGATATCGTGCGAGGACTCGGTTTTGGGCAACACAATGCCGTCAAGACCAGGCTGCACTACCTCGTAGATATCGCCAAAGGCGAACTCCGTGCTAAGGGGATTGACCCGAACATAGCCCTGGCAAGAGCGCGGACGCCCCATGGCTTCCACCACTTTGCTGCGACTGGCAACTTTTTCACTAATGGCACATGCGTCTTCCAGATCCAGAATAACTACGTCGGAATCCAGCTGAAGTGCTTTCTCGACCCGCCTGGGATGATTGGCGGGAGCGAATAAAAACGTTCTGAAAATCCCCATCACGTCTCCTTTGAGTTTGTCCGTACAATATAGAGAGATTAAATAGCCCTGTCAACGCAAACACGCTACTATTTACCTATTCACGACACTTGCCACAGGGCAACCTGATTCACCCGCTCCCATCCTGTTGGTCTCCACAGAAGCAAAGCAAAAAGAGGCTACGAATGAAAAAAACATCAGCAAAACCAGTCAAACCAACCAAGCCGGACGAACAGAATCCGGTACTACGCCAGCCGCTGTACGTCGCCGTGGCCGATACCCTGCAAAAGGAAATCGAACAGGGCAAACATACCGTAGGCAGCACGCTTCCCACCGAGGAAATGCTTGCCGACCGCTTCCAGGTCAGCCGCCACACCATACGCCAGGCCCTGCGCGAGCTGAAAGACCAGGGCCTGATCCTGGCGCGGGCCGGCATCGGCACGATTGTCCGTACACAACCCGACAAAATATGGCTGATGAGCGGCCTGAACTCGCTGGTCGACTTGCTGGAGTTCGCCACCGAAACCGAAATGCACGTCCTCAGCAAATCCACGATCGTCGCCGATCGCGACCTGGTCAAGGAAATCAAATGCGAGCCCGGTTCCGAGTGGTTTCATCTTGAAGTGGTGCGCTGCCTGCCCGACCAGCCGCGCCCTTTAAGCTTCCTGAAGGTTTACGTTCAGCCCAAATATGCGCACAAGCTGAAAAAAATAAAACATCTGCGTGAGCCGATATACGCGGTGCTTGAACGTGAGTTCGACGTACGCATCGCCGAGGTTCGCCAGGAACTTACGGCCGACAGCCTGGACCACAACATTGCAGAACTGCTGGACGCCACTGCCGGACAAGCCGCCTTGCGCATTACCCGCCACTACTACGACAAACGCGGCGAACTGCTGCAAATTGCGCTGGGGTACTACCCCAGCGGCCGCTACACGCAAACCACGCGCATTCACAGCAAGCTCGACGAATAACCGGATCGCCGAGCCCGCCGGCCGCCTGCACCTACATTTGCGACGGCGGCGCCTTCTTGATGTTCTCGCGGGTGCAGCCCAGCATGGAATGGCTGCGCGCTTCGATATCAAGCAATTGCGCAACATCCCTGGCGGCCGCCAGGGCTTCGTCGGGAGAGACATCGGTTTTAATACCGCACACATCCATCAGGCGCACCAGATCTTCGCTGGCGTAATTACCCACCGACCCCAGCGACGACGGCATGGCAATGCCGCCGCCGATTCCGCAGGTTGCACCTTCCAGCCAGGCGGCGCCTGCATCCAGCGCGGCCAGAATGTTGGCCGACCCCATGCCCGAAAGATTGTGAACGTGGAAGCCAAGCTCCACATCCGGAAACTGGTCGCCCAGTTTCGCGAAAAGCGTGTTCACATGGCGCGGATCCTCCATGCCGACCGAGCCGGCCAGATACATTTTGCGGATACCGCCGTTACGGAACTGGCGTACGGTATCAATGACGGCCTCTTCGGGGATCAAACCTTCGTAGGGACACCAGAACGACATCCCCAAAGCCACCACATAGCTGCAGCCGTGTTCATCGGCCGTACGAAATGCCTGGATCGCCTCGTCAATGGCTTTCTGGGGATCCATATTCTGGTTCTTTTTCAGATAGGTCGGGCTGACAACGGTTAAACCGATGATCTCGTCGGCCTTGGCGTTGACCGCGCGCTTGGCGCCATAGGCATTGGGTGCCAATCCCCGATAGATAACGCCCGGACGACGCTGGATCTGCTCGAAAACCGCCTCGGCGTCTTTCAGCATGGGAAGCGCGCGCTCGCTGCCAAAGCCACTGACCTCGATCACGGGATAACCCGCCTGGGAAAGGCGGTCGATCATCTTCACCTTGGTCTCGGTGGGTATCCACTTCGGCAAGCTTTGCAAACCATCACGCGGGGAAACATCGACCACCGTGATTTTGTCAGGAAATTTCATAGCGGCACCTTAGGGGTTGGACGGATCCGGGGCAATGCCGGCCGCCTTCAGCTGTTCTTCGGAAAAGCCGAGCTTGTCAATGAGTATTTCGCGATTGCCATTACCCATGCGCGGACCGGGTGCACGAATACTGCCGGGGGTGCGCGAGAATCGACCGACTACGTTTTGCATGCGCAAGGTATCGTTCAGCTCTTCGTCGAACACGGGCGCAATATTGCCCCTTTCGGTGATGTGCTTGTCGTCGAATATCTGCGCAACGCTGTTGATCGGCGCAAAGGTGGCGTTATTTTCTTCCGCCTTTTTGAGCAACTCGGCCAGATCGTACTGCTCAACCCGTTTCTGGATTTCGGCGTCGAGGGCATCTACATTCTTGATGCGCAGGCGGTTATCCAGAAAACGCGGGTCGTCGACGATTTCCGACATGCCCAGCACCTTACAGATGTTGGTAAATGCCGACTGCGAGCTTCCGCCAATGGTCAACCACTGGTTGTCGCGGGTGCGGTAGGTATTGCGCGGCGCAGTGAATGGCAACCGGCTGCCGCTGCGCTCCTGAACGATCCCCAACTGGTCGTAGTTGATTATGTACGGCCCGATCATGGTCATCATGGATTCGTAAATGGCCAGATCGATGTATTGGCCCAACCCCGAACGATGGCGCTCGTTGACAGCCGCCATGGCCAGATAGGCGCCCATGACCCCGGTGCTGGAGTCGGCCAGGCCAAATCCGGGCAGCATGGGGGCTTCGCCGGGCTGGCCCGTGATATAGGCATAGCCCGCGTACGCTTCCGCCAGCGTGCCAAAGCCCGGACGATGGGCGTAGGGTCCGGTTTGACCGAACCCGGTAATGCGCAGCATGATCAGACGTGGGTTGATTTCACGCAACTGCTCGTACCCGATGCCCCATTTCTCCAGCGTTCCGGTGCGATAGTTTTCGAGTACGACATCGTATTCTTTGACCAGCCGCTTGACGGCATCAACGCCGAACGGGGTGCGCAAATCGAGCGTTACGCTTTTTTTGCCGCGGTTGATCACCTTGTGGTACAGCCCTACGCCGTCGCGGTTCTCACCCCAATAACGCATCTCGTCGCCGGAGCCGGGGCGTTCCACCTTCAGAACGTCGGCGCCCAGGTCGGCGAGCAACATGCCGCACATGGGTGCCGCAAGAAAATTGGACAGGTCCAGTACTTTAACGTCGCTCAGCGGCCCTGAACGTTCTGCAGTGTCTGTTGTCATGCTACTTTACCCAAGCAAATTGAATGAAACACTAAGCGGCGCGCGTCAAGCCCGCCAGATAGGCTTTTGCCTCATCCAGCGACACCAGATCAGCATACTTTTGCCCCATATCGAACAGGTTGCTCTCGTGAGGCCCCTGTGCGCGGTCGCCCACGCAGTCGACCACAACCATAGGGCGATACCCATAAGCCGACGCATCAACCGTACTGGCACGAACGCAGCCGCTGGTGGCACACCCGGAAATGAGCAGCGTATCAACGCCTTTGAAGGTGAGCCATGCATGCAGATTCGTGCCAAAAAAGGCCGAACCGTGATGCTTGATCGAGACGAACTCGTTTTTCAAAGGTGTGAGCGCTTCCACGATATCTGCCGCCGGATCACCGTCGATAAGATCTTTCAGTCGGGGAACCTTGATTCCGAACGGTCCGATATCCGAGCCGTCGTTCGAGGTGGCAAACCGCACATGGGCCACAGGAATCTGCGCCTGCCGGGAGGCCTGCAACAAGACTTCCGTG
>JBFWLP010000070.1:0-17499 GCA_050252075.1 Burkholderiaceae bacterium
AGTCCAGAGCCGCTGCAGGGTTGTGAATGGAGCATGGCCCCACAATGACAACCAGCCGGTCGTCGGAACCGTGCAATATATCGTGTACAGCATTTCGCGCCCCATGCACCACATCGGAAATGTCAGAGGTACACGGGAACTCGCGCATGATGTGCGCGGGCGGCGAAAGCTCTTTAATTTCCCGAATTCGAAGATCATCAGTATTATGTGACACAGCTTGGCTCCTGAGAGATTGCCAACATTGCAAGCGGTACAAAAAAAGCCGCCTAGCGACGCTGGCGGCTTTTTGGGAATTTGGTATTTTTTAGCGTGTACTGCGCTTCCCTTCCTCCACCAGCGGCATCGGAAAAGTAAAAAAATAAAAAAAGAAAAACTGGGTAGCGGCGTACATGGGAACTAACTCTACCATATTTTTTCCAACACCGCCAGCGTCACCAGCGACTACAATGGCGCATCCGTTCATCAGGCGTTTTCCCATAAGGTCAGTTATGCGTACAGACACCCCTCCCACTGTACATCGGTCCAGCTATCAGCCCTTCCCTTACCGTATCAGTCACGTGGATCTGCAGTTCGATCTGGATCCGGAAAAAACTACCGTTATCACGACACTGAATGTGCAGCGAACGGCGGGCTCGCCGGTTCCGCTGGTATTGAACGGGGATTCCCTGGAACTCGTGGAAATTTGTCTCGACGAAACCGCGCTGCAACCCGGCAGCTACCAGTTGGGCGAAAGCGAACTCACACTGCACCCTGACGCAGAACACTTCACACTGCGCATTACCAGCACGTGCAGCCCGATCCATAATACGGCGCTCATGGGCTTGTACGTTTCCGGCGACAAGCTTTTCACGCAGTGCGAAGCCGAAGGTTTCCGGCGCATTACGTGGTTTCCCGACCGCCCCGACGTCATGTCACGCTATACCGTCACCCTGCGTGCCGACAAATCACGCTTCCCCTTGTTGCTCAGCAACGGCAATCTTGTCGGACAGTGCGATTTGCCCGAGGGACGCCATGAGGCGCGCTGGGAAGACCCCCACCCCAAGCCTTGTTACTTGTTTGCGCTGGTGGCGGGTGATTTCGAATGCCGTGAAAGAACGGTACACACACGAAGCGGGCGCCCCGTGTTGCTGCAGGTATACAGTGATCGCGGTACGCTCGACAAAACCGCCTGGGCCATGGACTGCCTGGAACGGTCATTGACGTGGGATGAACAGCGTTTCGGCCTGGAGCTTGATCTGGATCGGTTCATGATCGTTGCCGCCCGCGACTTCAATATGGGCGCCATGGAGAACAAAGGGCTGAATATCTTCAATTCGGCCTATGTGCTGGCCGACAAGGACACAGCAACCGATGCCGTGTATCGGGCGATCGAGGCGGTCATCGGCCACGAATATTTCCACAACTGGACCGGAAACCGCGTAACCTGCCGCGACTGGTTCCAGCTCTCGCTCAAAGAGGGCCTGACAGTCTTTCGCGACCAGGAATTTTCCGCCGACATGCTGGCCGCCGGTGCCAACGACGCCCAGGCGCAAAGTGCCCGTGCCGTAAAGCGTATCGACGATGTCAGCGCCTTGCGTATTGCCCAGTTCCCGGAAGACGCCGGCCCGATGGCCCATCCGATACGCCCGGAAAGCTATCAGGAAATCGCCAATTTTTATACCGCAACGATCTACGAAAAAGGGGCGGAAGTCATACGCATGCAGCATACCCTGCTGGGCGAAGAAGGCTTTCAGGCGGGTATAAAGGAATACTTCCGGCGACACGACGGCCAGGCCGTCACCTGTGACGACTTCATCGACGCCATGGAATCGGTGTACAGGGAACAGAATCAGGGCAAAGATATGTCCGTCTTCCGGCGCTGGTATGCGCAGGCCGGCACCCCGCGGGTAACCGTTTCACACCGGTACGCCCCCGATACGCACACCAGCACCCTGACCCTGAGCCAGAGCTGCCCGCCGGTTGGCGTGGAAAAGCGCCGGGAACCATCCGGGCACAAGGCCCCCTTGCACATACCCGTGGCGATCGGCATGCTCGATTCCAGCGGGAAACCACTCCACATCTCCTGTAGCGGCGAACACCGTCAAACTGTGTTGCTGGAGCTGACCAGCGAATCGCAAACCTGGGTTTTTCAGGATATTCCCGAAACACCCGTGCTGTCGCTACTGCGCAATTTCTCAGCCCCCGTCATCATCGACTACCCCCGGCACGACAACGAACTGGCCCTGCTGGCCGCGCATGATCCGGAACCGTTCGCCCGCTGGGAAGCCGGGCAAGAACTTGCGACGCGCCAGCTGCTGGCGCTTGCGCGCCAGTTTGCCGATGGCAACACCTCACCCGGTCCGGACGCCACCGTATTTGCCGCCTGGGAGCGCCTGGCCCGCGACCCGCACCTGACACCGGCCTACCGGGCCCGGGTGCTGGCCTTGCCCAGCGACAAGGAAATACTGGAAAAAACGCAGCCCATGGACCCGGTCAGTGTGGTCAACGCCTCCCGTCTCATGCGCTCGGAAATGGGCCGTCGCCTGGCCACCGGCTGGCTGGATCTTTACCAGGACGCCTGCGCACATACCCGCGACGATTACTCGCCGGATCCGGTGAGTGCAGGATGGCGATCGCTGAAGAACCTGTCACTGACACGCCTGATGGAAGCCGCCCACCCCCAGGCCGCCGACCTGGCGCAAGCCCAATACCACAACGCCGGCAACATGACGGACCGGCTGGGCGGGCTGTCGGCATTGTTGCTGGGTGAAAGCGATGCCGGCCAGGCGGCTCTGGATCATTTCTACGAGCAATGGCAACACGACGCCCTGGTCATGGATAAATGGTTCGCTCTTCAGGCCACGGCACGCCATACCACCGTGAACACCGTCCGCGCCCTGATGCTGCATCCGGCGTTTTCGCTGCGCAATCCCAACCGGGCGCGCTCGCTCCTGTTCCAGTTTTGCATGAACAACATGGCCGGTGTGCACAACCCCGAAGGCTATGAATTCTGGGCCGAACAAGTGATCGCCCTCGACGGCATCAACCCCGAGATCGCCGCCCGCCTGGCGCGGGCCTTCGATAACTGGTCACGCTACGCACCCCGGCATCGCGATGCGATGAAATCGGCGCTTGAACATATTCAGCAACAAAGCACTTTGTCACGAAACGTTTCCGAAATTGTATCCAAGGCGCTGACACTTTAGGCACAGCGCTGTATCCATCACGGAGTCCACTGCCATCATGAAACAAAAACACAAGACGCTGACCCAGTATCTGGTTGAGCAGCAGCGCGAGGAAAAGGCGGTTTCCGCCGAGGTTCGACTACTCATTGAAACCGTGGCGCGAGCCTGCAAGGCGATCGGCCATGCCGTCAGCAAAGGGGCCCTGGGCGGTGTCCTGGGCAGCCTGGACAGCGAAAACGTGCAAGGCGAGGTTCAAAAGAAACTCGACGTGCTGTCCAATGAAATTCTTCTGGAAGCCAACGAATGGGGCGGACACCTTGCCGCCATGGCCTCCGAGGAAATGGAAACCATTCACCTCATCCCCAACCGCTATCCGCGTGGCGAATACCTGCTGTTGTTCGATCCGCTCGACGGCTCATCCAATATCGATGTCAACGTTTCCATCGGCACCATTTTTTCGGTGCTCCACGCGCCGCGCGACGCGTCCGGACGCGACATCGAGGAAAACGACTTTCTGCAGCCCGGTGCAACCCAGGTGGCGGCCGGCTATGCCGTGTACGGGCCTCAAACCATGCTGGTGCTGACGGTGGGCACCGGGGTGGTTGGTTTCACCCTCGACCGGGAAATGGGCTCGTGGGTACTCACCCACGACAACATCTGCATTCCTGAACAAACCGCCGAATTCGCGATCAATATGTCGAACATGCGCCATTGGGAATCGCCGGTCAAGCGCTACATCAACGATTGCCTTGCCGGCAAAACGGGGCCGCTGGGCAAAGACTACAACATGCGCTGGATAGCCTCCATGGTGGCCGATGTGCACCGTATTCTCACCCGCGGCGGAATTTTCATGTACCCGCGCGATGAGCGCCCCTCGGGCAAGAAAGGCAAGTTGCGGCTCATGTACGAAGCCAACCCCATGAGCTTCATTGTGGAGCAGGCCGGCGGAGCGGCTGTCGACGGCGAGCACCGCATTCTGGATATCAAACCATCGGGCTTGCACCAGCGCACCGGAGTAGTGTTGGGTTCAAAAGAAGAGGTGCTGCGAGTACAACGCTACCACCTGGAAGAAAAGCATTACCCCGGAACCCATTCGTGAAAACGACCGGGCGCTCCACCCTGTAACGGATGGAGCGCCCGGTCGCCGTAAATCACGAACCCGCTTGGGCTTGATGGAGCCTGGACTTTAGTCTAGCGTCAGCACAGTGGCTCCGTGGGTTTTACGTGCCGCCAGTGCCGCCTGTGCCTGAGCCGCGTCCTCTAGCCGGAAACGCTGGCCAATGTGGATTTTGATGTCGCCGTTGTTGACATGCGCGAACAGCTCATCGGCAGCGGCTTGCATCGTTTCCAGCGTTGGAACGTAGGTGCCCAGCGTGGGACGCGTAACGTACAACGCCCCTTTTGCCGCCAGGATACCCAGATTCACGCCTTCGACCGAACCCGAGGCATTGCCGAAGCTGACCATCAGGCCGCGAGGCTGCAGGCAGTCAAGCGACGTAAGCCAGGTATCTTTGCCCACGCCGTCATACACCACGGGCACTTTCTTGCCGCCGGTCAGTTCCATGACCCGCTCGACAACATTCTCGCGGGAGTAATCAATGACTTCCCAGGCGCCGTACTGCTTGGCCAATGCCGCCTTTTCGGGCGTAGAGGCCGTACCAATGAGCTTGACACCCAGCGCCCGGGCCCATTGGCAGGCAATCAGGCCGACGCCACCGGCGGCAGCGTGGAACAGTATGGTCTCGCCTTCGGAAAGCCGGTAGGTCTGACGAAACAGATACTGCACCGTCAACCCCTTGAGCATGAGCGCCGCCGCCTGCTCAAAATCGACGCCGTCGGGAATCTTGACCACACGGTCTGCAGGTACGTTGCGTGCCTCGGCGTAAGCGCCGATGGGGCTTTGCCCATAGGCAACGCGGTCACCGACCTTCAGATGCGTAACCTGGCTTCCCACCGCTTCGACAATACCCGACGCCTCAAAGCCCAGACCATGAGGTAAGGGATGGGGATACAACCCGGTACGGAAGTAGATATCGATGAAGTTCAGCCCCACGACTTTTTGCCGCAGGGTCACCTCGTTGGGTTTGGGGTCGGGCACATCGACGGTGACCAGCTTGAGAACCTCGGGGCCGCCTTTTTGTTCAATCTGTATTGCTTTGACCTGATGGATCACAACACACTCCTTTCTATTGAAAAACCGGGTCCGGGCATCAGCCGCGGGCGATCACCTCGGCAACGGCACGCCCAACATCTTGCGTGCTGGCCTTGCCGCCCATGTCAGGCGTATGCGGCCCTTCTGCAAGCACCGTTTCAATGGCCTTGACAACATGGTTGGACGCTTCGGGATAACCCAGAAAATCGAGCATGAGCGCACCACTCCAGATCTGTCCGACCGGATTTGCAATATTCTTGCCATAGATATCGGGCGCGGAACCGTGAACCGGCTCAAACAACGACGGGAAAAGGCGATCGGGATTCAGGTTGGCCGAAGGCGCAATGCCAATGGTACCGGTGCAGGCAGGGCCCAGGTCGGACAAAATATCGCCGAACAAATTAGACGCAACCACCACATCGAACCAGTCGGGGTGCTGAACAAAATGAGCGCACAGAATATCAATGTGGTACTTGTCCCAACGCACGTCGGGATAATTCTGACCCATTTCCGCCACACGCTCGTCCCACCAGGGCATGGAAATGGAAATACCGTTCGACTTTGTCGCTGCGGTCAGGTGCTTGCCACGCTTTTGCGCCAGTTCGAAGGCGAACTTCAGCACGCGATTGGCGCCATGCCGCGTGAAGATGCTTTCCTGAATGACCACTTCGCGGTCGGTGCCCTGGAAAATACGTCCACCGCTGTTGGAATATTCACCTTCGGTATTTTCCCGCACAATGAAAAAGTCGATATCACCGGGTTTGCGGTCGACCAGAGGCGACTTCAAACCGGGCATCAGGCGCACCGGGCGCAAGTTAATGTACTGATCAAATTCGCGCCGGAATTTAAAAAGGGAATCCCACAGCGCAACGTGATCCGGCACCGTTTTGGGCCAGCCAATGGCACCGAAGAAAATGGCCTCGTGCCCGCCGATCTGGTCTTTCCAGTCCTCGGGCATCATGCGGCCATGCTTTTCGTAGTGGTCGCAACTCCAGTCAAATTCGTCCCACTGGAATTGAATACCGTATTTCACGGCCACGGCATCCAGTACCCGAAGGCCCTCGGGCATGACTTCTTTTCCGATACCGTCTCCGGCAATGACCGCAATTTTATGCTTGCTCACGTTGTAACCGTCCTTGTTTAAAAGAGTGAAAATCAATAGCCTCGATCGCGTTGAACCAGCCCGCTCACGGGCTCGCCACGCTCCAGCGAAGCAATTTTCCGGGTGATTTGCCGACTTGACTCCTGTTTGAGCGTCATGGCGGCAATATGGGGAGTAATACGAATTCGCGGATGCGCCCAGAACGGGTGCCCGTCAGGCAGCGGCTCGGTTCTGAAGACATCAAGCAAGGCGCCGCGCAGGCGGCCATTCTGAAGTAAAAACAAAAGATCATCGTCAACCACGTGCTCGCCCCGCCCCACATTGATCACGTAGGCATCGGGCAGCAACCGGCCCAGCGTATGCCGATCGAGCAAATTCGCTGTTTCAGGGGTAAGCGGCAACACATTCACCAGCACCCGTGTGGATCGCAGAAAATCGCTCAGGCTTTCAGGGCCGCTGAAGCAATGCACCCCCGGCAATGTTCGCGGTGTGCGCGACCAGCCATTGACGGGGTAGCCCAGCGACGCAACCGCCTGGGCCACCTGGGCGCCGATCGTACCCAAACCCAGCACACCAACCGGCCATTGCGCGTAATCGATAGCCGGTAAAGGGCGCCATTGACGGTCATTGTTCTGTTGCAGGTAGTCGTCGAACCGGCGAGACACATGAACAAGGCCGTGCACGACATATTCCACCATTTGCCGGCCCATGCCGGCGTCCTCAAGGCGAATGACCGGCAATGCGCCCGGAAACTCGGGCAAGGCCAGCAGGGCGTCAACGCCGGCGCCCAGATTGAACACCGCACGCAAGCCCGTCACCGACTTGAAGAAGGCGCCCGCAGGCCGCCACACGACGGCATAGTCGGCCGCCACGGCCGAGCGGCCGTCCCACACCAGCACATTCCACTGGGGGCACTGCGACGCCAAGGCGGCCGCCCAGCCTTCCGAGGCACGGGAACCGGGCGTTGTGACCACAATCGTTACAGGCACTTCTTCACCTTTCATCAAGCAGGCGCCCAGGCGGTAAGTTGGCGCGGTAAAAATCGCCATTCTACCTGCGACGGCCAATCAGTGAGCCCAGCATGCCGCGCACCAGCGAGGTAGCCGTGCTGCGAATGGCGCTTTTTACCGCCGATTGGACCACCCCGTCGCGCCGCCCGCCCCGTGGTCCGGTGGAGCCGAAAAGGAAGTCGCTGACGGCGCCCACCAGCCCGGAGTCTTGTTCCTGTGCCGGGGAAGCGGCCGCTTGCTGCGGATCGACCACGCGCGCCTGGGCGCGCTGCTGCAAGACTTCGTAGGCCGACTCGCGGTCGACGGTACGCTCGTACTTGCCCCCCAGCATCGACGATGCTCGCAGGGCCTGCCGTTCCGCAGCACTGGCCGGCCCGATACGGCTGCCCGGCGCACACATCCATACACGCTCGGTAATGCCCGGACTGCCCTTGGCATCGAGCGTGGACACCAGGGCCTCGCCCACCCCCAATTGCGTAATTGCCGATTCAATATCCAGACCCGGGTTGGGACGCATGGTTTGCGCGGCAGTGCGCACCGCTTTCTGGTCGCGCGGCGTAAACGCGCGAAGCGCATGCTGCACCCGGTTGCCCAGCTGGCCCAGCACCGTATCGGGAATATCAGCGGGGTTTTGCGTGACGAAATACACCCCCACCCCCTTGGAGCGGATCAACCGTACGACCTGCTCAATTTTATCCACCAGCGCCGGCGGTGCATCATCGAACAACAAATGCGCCTCGTCGAAGAAGAACACGAATTTAGGTTTGTCGGGGTCACCGACTTCGGGCAACTGCTCAAAGAGCTCGGCAAGAATCCACAGCAGGAAAACCGCATACAAGCGCGGCGACTGCATCAGTTTGTCGGCGGCCAGCACGTTGACCACACCTTTGCCGCCGGCGTCGACGCGCATGAGATCATAGATGTCGAGCATGGGCTCGCCAAAGAAATGATCAGCCCCCTGGGACTCCAGGCGTAACAGGCTGCGCTGTATGGCGCCGACGGAGGCTGCAGAAACATTGCCGTACTGAGTACGCAGCTCACCCGCCCGGTCAGCAACCTCTTGCAGCATGGCGCGCAAATCTTTCAGGTCAAGAATCAGAAAGCCTTCGTCATCGGCCACGCGAAACACGACATTCAGAATCCCCTCTTGCGTGTCGTTCAGCTCCAGCATGCGGGCAAGCAGCAGCGGCCCCATGTCGGATACAGTGGCCCGTATGGGGTGCCCTTGCTCACCGAAAATATCCCAGAAGGTAACCGGGCAGGCACCGTACACCGGCTCGGGCAAGCCCAGCTTTGTCAGGCGCTCCTGTAACTTGGGGTTGGGCGTTGCCGCCTGGGAAATTCCGCTGAGATCGCCTTTGACATCGGCCACGAACACCGGGGTCCCCAGCCGCGAAAATGTTTCGGCCAGCACCTGAAGGGTGACTGTCTTGCCGGTGCCCGTGGCGCCGGTGATACAACCATGCCGATTCGCCATTTTGGGCAAAATGGTTGCGCCGGCCTGAGCGTTCTTTGCAATAAGAATGGGGTCGAGCATGGTTGCTTCCTGCGGTTATTGGAATGATCTTTAGTGTAATTCCATGCCGACGGCCTTGCACGCGTTAAAATCCCGGATTACTTTCCAACTCTTTCTCTCGTACAGGTTATGGCAGGTCACAGTAAATGGGCAAACATCCAGCACCGCAAAGGTCGTCAAGACGCTAAACGCGGCAAGCTCTGGACAAAAATCATCCGCGAAATTACCGTCGCCGCCCGTGCCGGGGGCCCCGACCCCGACGCCAACCCGCGCCTGCGCCTGGCGTGGGACAAGGCAACGGCCGCCAACATGCCCAAAGACAACATCCAGCGGGCTATCCAGCGCGGGGCGGGGGGGGCCGACGGCGAGAACTACGAGGAAATTCGCTACGAAGGCTATGGCTTAGGCGGCGCAGCGGTAATCGTCGACTGCATGACCGACAATCGCCAGCGTACCGTGTCCGATGTTCGCCACGCATTCACGAAACATGGGGGAAACCTGGGCCAGGACGGCTCGGTGGTATTCATGTTCAAGCACTGCGGCCAGTTCATCTTCGCGCCCGGCACCCCGGAAGAGCAGATCATGGAAATCGCCCTGGAGGCCGGTGCCGAAGACATTCAAACCGATACAGAAGGCGTTATCGAGGTCATTTCGGCACCCACCGATTACGCCGCCATCAAAAAAGCCTTTGAAGACGCCGGGCTGGAGCCTGAAGTGCAGGGGCTGATCATGAAACCCCAGACCGAAACCGAGCTCACCGGCGACGATGCCGAGAAAATGCGCAAGATGCTCGACGTACTCGAAGGGCTGGACGACGTTCAGGAAGTCTATACCAACGCCATTTTCGACGAATCCGACGACTGATCCGATCGTTACTCAATCCAGCAACCCGAGACTCATATCATGAAATTACTTGTTATTGGCGGCGGCGGTCGGGAACACGCGCTGGCCTGGCGCCTGACCCAGTCGCCGCGTGTTCAAACCGTTTTCGTGGCCCCGGGCAATGGCGGAACAGAGACTGCCGAGCACATGCAGAACGTACCGATCACCAACATCGATGAATTGGTCGGTTTTGCAAAGCGCGAGAAAGTGGCTTTCACAGTTGTGGGCCCCGAAGCGCCGCTTGCGGCAGGCGTCGTCGATGCATTCCGCGCGGCCGGACTCAAAATATTCGGGCCCACGCAGGCGGCGGCCCAGCTGGAAAGCAGCAAAGACTACGCCAAGGCGTTCATGATCCGGCACAACATTCCCACCGCCGCCTACCAGACCTTCACCGACCCCGCGCTTGCCAAGGCCTACATTGACCAGCAGGGTGCCCCCATCGTCGTCAAGGCCGACGGCCTGGCCGCAGGTAAAGGCGTGGTGGTGGCAACATCGGTCGATGAAGCCAAAACTGCCATTGACCAGATGCTGGGCGACGGCTCGCTGGGCGCTGCCGGCGCCCGGGTGGTCATCGAGGAATGCCTTGCCGGCGAAGAGGCCAGTTTTATTGTCATGTGCGACGGGCAGCATGTCCTGGCGCTGGCCACCAGCCAGGACCACAAGCGCCTGCTCGATAATGATCAGGGTCCGAACACCGGCGGCATGGGAGCCTACTCGCCCGCCCCGGTGGTCACCCCTGCCTTGCATAACCGCATCATGCGGGAAGTCATTCTGCCCACCATGGCCGGCATGACCAAAGACGGCATTCCCTACACCGGATTCCTGTACGCCGGGCTGATGATCGGCGACGGGCCCGACGCCACCCGTCCGATCAAGGTGCTGGAGTTCAACTGCCGCATGGGCGACCCGGAAACGCAACCGATCATGATGCGTATCAAAAACGACTTGACCCAGGTTTTCGAGCTGGCCCTCGACGGCAAAATCGACCAGGCCCAGATCGAATGGGATCGGCGCACGGCGCTGGGTGTGGTCATGTCCTCGGCCGGCTACCCTGCAAGCCCTCGCTCGGGCGACCCCATTACGGCGCTGGCCCCCGACACCGACGATTGCGTAACCTTCCATGCCGGCACCTCCTTGCAAGACGGCCAGCTCATAACCTCGGGGGGCCGGGTACTGTGCGTCACGGTACTGGCCGACTCGGTCAAACGGGCACAGGCAAAAGCGTACGCTGCCGTGGCGCAAACACTCTTCAACGGCAGCCACCATCGAACCGACATTGGCTGGCGGGCAATTGCCGCCCACAAATCGTCCTGATAGCAATTTCATCACCATGACAGTCCCCATCGCCGCGGCCTACGACTACTTCATCGACCTGCAACAACGCATCGTGGCGGGTCTGGAGTCCCTCGACGGCACGCCGTTCAGCACCGACCAATGGACGCGGGAAGAAGGCGGCGGCGGCCTGTCGCGCTACCTTGAGGCCGGCCCGGTCTTCGAGCGCGCAGCCGTGCTCTTCAGTCATGTACAGGGAAAATCCCTTCCACCCTCCGCCAGCGCACACCGCAAGGAACTGGCCGGTCGGGCGTGGGAAGCCATGGGGGTGTCGCTGGTCATCCACCCTCGCAACCCCTTCGTTCCGACCGTGCACATGAACGTGCGCATGTTTGTCGCGCACGCCACTCCCGGAACCTCGCAAGACGACGTATTCTGGTTTGGCGGCGGGCTCGACCTGACCCCTTATTACCCGTTCGAAGACGATGCGCGCCACTTTCACCAGGTGTGCCACGACGCCCTTCAGCCTTTCGGGCACGACAAATACCGCGTTTACAAGAAATGGTGCGATGACTACTTCTTCCTGAAGCACCGCAACGAAACCCGCGGTATCGGCGGCCTGTTTTTCGACGACCTGAACGAAGGCGGATTTGACAACAGCTTTGCACTCACACAAGCCGTGGGCAATTGCTTTACCGACGCCTACCTGCCCATTGTAGAAAAGCGTATGGGCCACGAGTACACCGCAACGCACCGCGACTTTCAGGCCTACCGCCGTGGCCGCTACGTTGAGTTCAATCTGGTGTTTGATCGTGGCACCCTCTTCGGGCTGCAGTCCGGAGGGCGAACCGAATCCATTCTGCTGTCCATGCCGCCCATGGCAACCTGGCGCTATCAGTGGTCGCCCAAACCCGACACCCCCGAAGCACAGCTGTACCGTTACCTGAAACCCCGCGACTGGCTGGGTTTGGAAAGTACGCATGAGTGACCGGCAATCAGGCCTGGCCAAGCCCAGGGCGGGTCTGCTGGGCGGAAGTTTCGATCCCGTACATGTCGCCCATATCGCGCTGGCCAAGGCAGCCTACCAGGCCCTTGCACTCGACCACATAGAACTGATTCCGGCCGCCAACCCCTGGCAGCGCAAACCCCTTGCCGCCAGTAGCGCGCACCGTCTGAACATGCTGAAACTGGCGACGCACGCCATGCCGTTTATCCGTGTTAATCCGGTTGAAATTCATCGTGGCGGGAAAACATATACGCTCGACACGCTGAACCAATTGCCCGACACCACCGACTACGTCTGGATTCTCGGGACGGATCAACTGGAGAACTTCTGTTCCTGGCACGGCTGGCGTGACATTATCCGGCGGGTCGACCTGGCAGTCGCACAGCGCCCCGGCAGCGTTCTCACCCCTCCGGCCGCCCTGGCCCTGGAGCTTCAGGCTCTGGGACGAACCCTGAACACCATACCGCTTGCTCCCATGGCGGTGTCAGCGACCGACATACGGCGCCGACTGGCCAACAACGAAACCACCAACGGACTGCTCGATATTGCAGTAGCCCGCTATATTCACGACAATAAACTTTACCGGAACTAACAGGGCGACACGTCGCCCTGACACTTATATCTATGAACCTGCAAAAACTGCAACGGCTGGTCATCGACGCGCTCGAAGACGTTAAGGCCCAGGACATCAAAGTCTTCAACACCACCGACATCACCGGCATGTTCGATCGGGTCGTGATCGCCACCGGATCGTCCAATCGCCAAACCCGTGCGCTCGCATCCAGCGTGATCGACGCCGCACGCGCACACAAGCTCCCTATTGTGGCCTACGAAGGCGAGGATACCGGCGAGTGGGTGCTTGTCGATCTGGGAGACATTGTGGTTCACTGCATGCAGCCCCAGATTCGCCAATACTACAACCTGGAAGAAATCTGGGGAGGCAAGCCGGTGCGGGTCAAACTGCTACCGCAATCGTCGCACGCCGGCCTGTCCGGCGAACCCTTCAACGACAGCGATGTCGACGACCTTGACGACTTCGACGAATAGCGGATGAAACTGATCGTCGTTGCCGTTGGAACACGCATGCCTTCTTGGGTGGAAGCCGCCTGGCAGGAATACGCCAAAAGGCTGCCGCCCGACTGCGCCCTTGAGCTGCGGGAGGTCAAGCCTGAACCACGCACCTCGGGGAAAACCCCGACTCAAATGATGGTCTCCGAGGCCAAGCGCGTCGAAACCGCCCTGCCGGCCGGCTGCTTTCGCATCGGGCTCGACGAACGCGGCAAAGACCTCACCACGACCACCCTGGCCGCCGAACTTGAAAAATGGCGGTCCAACGGGCAAGATGTAGCCTTCCTCATTGGCGGTCCCGATGGTCTGGATGCCTCGCTGAAAGCAAGCTGTCACAGCCTTATGCGGCTATCATCGCTAACCCTGCCCCACCCCATGGTGCGTGTGGTGTTGGCTGAACAGCTTTACCGAGCGTGGGCAATCACCACCGGGCACCCCTACCACCGCGCCTGACAATGCTTGGGCGCTCTTTTGCAGGGTACCCACATGACGCCGCGTCGCCGCACAAAAATCGTAGCCACACTGGGCCCGGCAACGTCCAGCCCGGAAAAAATCGAGCAAATGATTCTTGCCGGTATGGATGTTGCGCGCCTGAATTTTTCCCACGGAAATCCTGAAGATCACCGTCAGCGCGTACTGCACATCCGCGAAATCGCCCGGCAGCACGGCTGCTTCGTCGCGATCCTGGGCGACCTGCAAGGGCCGAAAATACGTATTGCCCGGTTCAAGAACGGCAGTATCACGCTAAACAAGGGCGACCGCTTCACACTGTCCAATCGCCACCCGGCCCAGGAAGGCAATGCCACCATCGTCGGCATTGATTACCCCAGCCTGGTGCATGATTGCCGCCCCGGCGATGAATTGCTGCTTGATGACGGGCGGGTTGTGCTGGTAGTAGACCAGGTCGACGACCATTCCGTCTACACCACGGTCAGCGTGGGCGGCCCATTGTCCAACAACAAGGGTATCAATCGTCGCGGCGGTGGCATCTCGGCCCGTAGCCTTACCGACAAAGACCGCGACGATATCCGCCTGGCCGCAGAACTGGAACTCGATTACATTGCCGTGTCTTTTCCGCGCGATGCCGCCGACATGCGCGAGGCACGCCGTCTGATCCAGGAAGCCAACAGCAAGGCCTGGATCATCGCCAAAATCGAACGCGCAGAGGCCGTGGCCGACGACAAAGTACTCGACGGCATTATCAAGGCCAGCGACGGCTTCATGGTGGCGCGCGGCGATCTGGGGGAGGAAATTGGCGACGCACGCCAGGTGGGCATACAGAAACGGATCATCCGTCATGCACGCACCTTGAACAAAGTGGTTATCACGGCCACCCAGATGATGGAATCCATGGTGAACAGCCCCATCCCGACACGGGCCGAGGTTTCCGACGTCGCCAATGCCGTACTCGACTATACCGACGCCGTCATGCTGTCTGCAGAAAGCGCATCAGGCAATTATCCGGTGGAAACCGTTGCCGCCATGGCCCGCATCTGCCTGGGCGCGGAACAAGAGCCCACCACCACGCAATCGCATCACCGCTTGGGGGAAACCTTTTCACGATGCGACGAAACCATTGCGCTGGCAAGCATGTACGCCGCCAATCATTTCCCCGGCATCAAGGCCATTATCAGTCTGACCGAAAGCGGCCACACACCGCTAATCATGTCGCGTATACGGTCGGGCGTTCCCATATACTGCTATACACCCCATCCGGGCACGCAGCGCCGCGTAGCAATGTTCCGGGGTGTGTACACCATTCCCTTCGACGCCCGCGCCATTGATCCGGCCAGGCTCAGCGACGAAGCAATCGACCAACTGAAACAGCTGGCGCTTCTGAAAAAAGGCGACTGGGTAATCCTGACCAAAGGTGATTTCTACACGAACAGCGGTGGCACCAACGGCATGAAAATACTGAAAGTGAAATGATCGACTGGCCATTTATCTACCTGGCGTCAGCCAGTCCCCGCCGGCACGAAATACTTACCCAAATGGGCGTCAGCCATACCGTACTGCGCGTGCCGCCGCCTGAAGGCGACGACGAGCCGCAACTACCCGGCGAGGCACCGGAAGATTACGTCATTCGAACGGCCCACGAAAAAGCAGAGCGGGCCATTCATTGGCTGGCACATCAGAACGACCTGCCCCCGGCGCCTGTGCTGGCCTCGGACACCACTGTAATACTTCAGGGTGAAATTCTGGGAAAACCAACTGATCTCATCCATGCCGCTGAAATGTTGCAACGCCTGTCCGGCAACACACACGAAGTTCGCACCGCCGTTGTGCTGATGAATGGCCGGCAATGCTTTTCGGCGGTTAGCTGCAGTAACGTAACCTTCGCGGCACTGAGCGGTGACGATATTGCTCGATATTGCGCCACCCGTGAGCCTTTGGGCAAAGCGGGCAGCTATGGAATTCAGGGCATGGCTGGCATGTTCGTTCGCCATTTAAGCGGCAGCTATACCGGTGTGATGGGATTGCCGATGTACGAAACAGCAGTGTTACTTCGTCGGTTAAGCCCGCCTGCCAACCATTAAAAGAGAGAACACGCCTTTTCAAGATTGTCAGAACGACTAATAAATCGCCACACATCATAGTCACCCGATGAGCCGTGAACGCCCGCAAATCGGCAACAATCATAAAACTTTGCCTCTAGCTCAGATTCCGACAGAGGATTATCCGGATACCCTTTGGGGTCAACCACTTTGATTGCCCAACTCCCGCGGTTTGTCGCGATACTCACGCACGCCCATGATTTCTCTGTAGCTGGCATATCATGAGGCTGCTCAGGATCTGAAATCATAGTAATTCGATCCATTAGCTCAAACACCTCGGGCCGCATCAGAGCCTGCTTGCTAAAGGTTGATAAACGTAAATCACCATCGATCAAAGCTGCTGCAATGCAATACTGCATACTGAAGCGCGCCTGCATCGGGTCTTGCGGTCGATCATACATTAAGTTACGAACGGCAGCCTCGGAAACTGTCGTCTGGATATGTTTTATTTCCTGTATACCTAGAACATGCTCGCTCACGAGCGCCAGCACGCCGTCTACGGCGCGATGGGTACTCGCACAACAAGGGTACCGTTTTTGCCAAATACCAGGACGAAGCACCGCCGCAGGAGCACCTAAAACAGGCAACGGTTTTTTAAAACCCGCGGCTCCAGGCCCCACCATTAAGTCCAAGAACCCGCGCTCCCCTTCGAGGGGCGCAGTATCAGCTGTTAAACCTGCCTCAGCCATGCGTGCTGCCAATACGCCATTCTTTGCAGCCAAACCCGCGTGAAAGGGTTTCGTGTTGGTCCCAAACTGCCGCTTGAACCCGCCACTCAAACTTGTGGCTATACTAATCGCATGCGTGCTGGCGTGCTCATTAAGACCCAGCATACGCGCACAAGCGGCAGCGGCAGCCGGAGCTCCCAGCGTAGAGGTCGTATGCCAACCTCGAGTGTAGTGTGTCATGTTTACTGCTTTTGCTAAAAATAGCTGGATATCCACCCCCACTATGAAGGCATCAATTAACGCACGACCACTGGCCCCCGTCTCTTGGGCTAATGCCAATAATGCTGGAACGAGAACGGCACTTATGTGCGAACCGGCCGGATCTAACACATCATCGTAATCCAAGGCATGTGCCGATGTTCCATTAATCAATGCAGCCCATGGCGCATCTATGCGTTCTACGCCACCCACTGCGGAAGACGCCCCTTGTTTTCCCCAGCCCCCTAATCCTTTTCGCACCCGCATAACCGCTTCATCATTTTGTCCAGCCACTATGCACGCTACGGTATCAACAACAGCTCGCTCGGCCGCGGCAACCGAGTCCGGGGAATGAACACAAGTGTTTTGAGAAATCCACTGACCAAGATAACGTGTAACCTTGACATCCTCAGTAGCAGATAAGGCCATAAAACCTCCGATGCGAATGAAATAAAAGTGGGCTGACGTGTTCTAGCGATCAACCCACTAACCTTTGGTTTACTGCTGACTAATTCCAGCCTCTTCTATTAAATCTTTCCACTTTGGAAGTTCCGATTTAATGAAATCTTTCATCTTTTCACCTTCTAAAGGCAAGCGCTCAAATCCATTGGGAGTTAATGCCTGCAAAAACTCTGGCGACGCCGTTGCTTTGAGTACGGCAGTAGCCAATAATTTTGTTATTTCTTCAGGAGTATTCTTTGGAGCGAAAACACCAACCCAAGAACGCATCTCAGGAAAACTAGGCAGAGTATCCATAATAGAAGGAACATCCGGCAACTGAGCATTCCGCTCTTTAGTCGTAACAGCTAAAGGGCGCACCTGATCACCACGAATGGCGCTCATACT
>JBFWLP010000071.1:0-17410 GCA_050252075.1 Burkholderiaceae bacterium
ATCGGCCAGCGCCAGACGTTGCAGCGTCTGCAAGGCAGCGGCGCCATAGGGGGCCAGGCGAGGGTCGGCCAGTACAAGCCGATCAAACGAACCCGTGCGCAACACGTTGCCCTGGTCATCCACCAGACCCCGCTGCCGGCTCCACAGCACCAGTTTACCGACGGCATAGGTGAAACGGGTTCCCTGCAGCCCCAGCCCTTCACGCTCCAGTTTTGCCGGGACAATATCGTCGGCGGCGACTATCACCTCGAAAGGAGCGCCATGCTTTATCTGTGCGTAAAATTTTCCTGTAGAACCAAAAGACAAAACAAGGCTGTCACCGGTATCCTTCTGGAAGGCTTGCGCAATTCGCTGCATGGGCCCGGCAAAGTTCGAGGCCACCGCCACACTCACCTGCGCCGCCTGCGCCGCACTGCCAAGCAACCACCCGACGAACACCGCAGTAGTAACGAATTTCATGAATCAAACTCGCTATTCATATAATGAATAGCGAGTATACCAAGCGGTATGGCAAACTTTCCATACTCACTCACTCTTTTACACCCATGAACGAACCCTGCCCGCTTCAACTGAATGCCGCCCTGGGGCACGACGCCACCGACAAACGCATGGATGTGCTGCGCCGTATCCATCAGGCCGGCTCGATCTCCGAAGCTGCCCGCGGTGCCGGGATCAGCTACAAGGCGGCATGGCAGGCCATCGAAACCCTGAACAACCTGGCAGGTACGCCTCTGGTGGAGAAAGCCGTGGGCGGGAGCGGCGGCGGCGGTGCGCAACTGACACCCGCCGGCCATCGCCTGCTTCGTGCCTTCGATCTGCTGGCCGCGGCACGCCAAACGGTCCTGACGCAACTGGAAAACGAAAACGGCACAAAGGGTGCCCCGGTAAGCTTTACCGCACTGGGTCTGCGCACCAGCATGCGCAACCAGCTACCCTGCTCGATCGCCGGTATCCATGCGGGGGGGCCGGCGGTCAGGATCGAACTGGCCCTTGCCGACGGAACCCGGCTTGCCGCGCGCATCACTCGCGAAAGCGCACAATTGCTTGATCTAACCCACAACAAACCTGTCATCGCTTTGTGCAAGGCAACGGCCGTGCAGGTGTCAGGCGCGCGGCACTCACCCGGTACTGCCGACTCGCTCAAGGGGCGTGTTGTGCACGTATCTGGCACCGGAAAAACCGCCGAAGTCAGTGTTACCCTTGACGGTGGTCTCTCCATGGTGGGCTTCCTGGCCGATAAAGAAATGCTCAGTCCGGGCGACCCTTGCGTCCTGCATGTTCAAGACTCCTCGGTGGTCATCGCGCTGGCCGGCATGTCATGACACCCGTTTTTTTGTCCACACAATGGAAACACCTCTAACCCTGAGTATCGTGATGCCTGTGCTCAACGAAGCCGCCGGCGTCGAGCCGACGC
Source organism: Burkholderiaceae bacterium (assembly GCA_050252075.1). GTDB lineage: Bacteria > Pseudomonadota > Gammaproteobacteria > Burkholderiales > Burkholderiaceae_B > JAAYGT01. Next base: position 1,415 of record JBFWLP010000071.1, read on the forward strand.
TCGCGCGCCTTCAAGCCATGCGCCGACGGGGCGTACAAATCGTGGTGGTCGACGGCGGCAGCAGCGACGATACGGTGGATCGTTGTCGCCCGTTCGTGGATCAGGTGATCACCAGCCCCAAGGGGCGTGCGCGGCAAATGAATGCCGGAGCCGGGGCTGCGCGCGGCAATGTTGTCCTGTTCCTGCATGCCGACACACTGCTTGCGCCGCAAGCCGACCTGCAGGTGCTGAACGCACTAAACCGGGGAGCACGCTGGGGCCGCTTCGATGTCGCCATCGAGGGCACACACTGGATGCTGCCCGTCGTGGCCTTCATGATGAACCGGCGTTCCCGCCTGACAGGTATTGCGACCGGGGACCAGGCAATCTTCGTACAACGCACACTGTTCGACCAGATCGGAGGCTTTCCAGACCAGGCGCTCATGGAAGACATTGCCTTATCGGCACGGCTGCGACAAATTGCAGCCCCCGCCTGTCTTCAGCTGCGGGCCGTCACATCGGGGCGCCGCTGGGAAAGCCGCGGCGTATGGCGCACCATCGTGCTCATGTGGCAATTGCGCTGGCGCTATTGGCGAGGCGACTCCCCGGAATGTCTGGCGAAGCGCTACCGGTGAGCACCGCTATCATTATCTTTGCCAAGGCTCCGCAAGCCGGACTGGCAAAAACCCGCCTGATTCCTGCACTGGGCCCGAACGGCGCGGCACATGTGGCCGAGTGCATGCTGTTTCATGCGGTGGGGCAAGCAATGGACACCAACGTTGATCACGTGGAACTTTGCGTTGCGCCCGACACATCGCACCATGCATTCCAGAAACTGGCCGGACTGTACGGGAAACGCTTGCACCTGGGTTGTCAAACCGATGGCGATCTTGGCCGGCGCATGTATCGTGCACTCGCCCGCACACTGCCCAACCACCGCCATGTGCTGCTGATGGGTACCGATGCTCCGGCCCTGTCAACCACCCGGCTGATTCAGGCTGCCCGGGCTCTGGACACACACGATGCCGTCTTTGTGCCTGCCACCGACGGCGGCTATGCGCTGGCGGGCCTGAACCACGCACACGAACACATCTTTGCCGGCATGCCGTGGAGCACGGCGCAAGTAATGCCCGAGACCCGGCGCCGCCTGCTTGCCCTGGGCTGGACATGGCAAGAGCTGGCGCCTGTTGCCGACATTGACGAGCCCGACGATCTGGTACACGCCCCGCCGCAATGGCTGCCGTGAAGCGTTTCGGCCGGATGATTTCCACCAGACCACATGTGCGCTATTCCGACGAGGCGTCGTTCAGAAAGCCCCCGCTCTGGTGTCGCCACAACCGGGCGTAAACCCCGTTTTTGTGCAACAGCTCGGCATGGCTGCCCTGCTCAATAACCTTGCCGGCATCCATGACAATCAACCTGTCCATGGCCGCAATAGTGGAAAGCCGATGCGCAATCGCAATGACCGTTTTGCCTTCCATAATGTCGTTCAGGCTTTCCTGAATGGCGGCCTCCACCTCGGAATCCAGAGCACTGGTAGCCTCGTCCAGCAACAGTATCGGAGCGTTCTTCAGCAACACCCTTGCAATGGCCACCCGCTGGCGCTGGCCACCCGAAAGCTTCACTCCCCGCTCTCCCACCAGGGTGTCGTAACCCCGGTGGCCGTGCCGGTCGCTCAACTGCCCGATAAACTCGTCGGCATGCGCACGGGCGGCGGCGGCGCGTATCTGCGCATCGTCGGCCTCTGGGCGCCCGTACGCAATATTGTCGCGAATGGAGCGATGCAATAACGACGTATCCTGGGTGACCATTCCAATCGCGCCGCGCAAGCTGTCCTGGGTAACATGCGCGATATTCTGCCCGTCGATACGTATCTCGCCGCTATCAATATCGTAAAAGCGCAACAGCAAATTGATCAGCGTGGATTTTCCCGCACCCGACCGGCCGATCAGGCCGATCCGCTCGCCGGGTCGAACGGTCAGGCTCAGGCCGTCGAGCACCCGGCGTTCGCCATCGTAGCTGAACGATACGTTGTCGAAAACCACCTCACCGTGCCCGACGGCAAGTGCCGATGCATCGGGAGCATCCTGCACTTTGGGAACATGGGTCAAGGTGGCAATGCCGTCGTGCACCGTGCCGATATTTTCAAACAGCGAAGCCATTTGCCACATAATCCAGTGCGACATGCCATTCACACGCAGCGCCATGGCCGTAACCGCCGCCACCGCTCCGGTACCCACAACGCTGCCGTGCCACAACCATAAGGCATAGCCGCCCGCTGAAAGTATCAGGCCCGCCACCAGTGCCTGATTGACTATTTCAAACTGGCTGACCAGGCGCATCTGACGATAGCCGGTAAGCTTGAAATCTTCCATGGCCGCACGGGCAAACTGCGCCTCGCGCCGGGTGTGTGAAAACAGCTTGACAGTGGTGATGTTGGAATAGGCATCGGTGACGCGCCCGGTCATGGATGACCGGGCATGTGCCTGCTCCTGGCCCACTTTGCCCAGGCGCGGCACGAAATACAGCATGGCCAGCCCGTACAGCACCACCCAGCCTATGAAGGGAAGCATCAGCCGCCAGTCAAAGCTGCCGGCCAGGGCGATAATAGTGAAAAAATACACGCCGATACCCAGCACAATTTCGCAGAGCGTCAGCAACACATCGCGCACGGCCAGTGCGGTCTGCATCACTTTCGTGGTGACCCGCCCCGCAAACTCGTCGGAAAAGAAAGCCAGGCTTTGCCGGAGCATCAGGCGATGAAAATTCCAGCGCAACCTGAGCGGCAAATTAATGGCCAATACTTGATGCTGTACCGTGGTGCGCAGGGCCACCAGCCCGATACTGGCAATCAGCACTGCGCCTATGCTCCACAACACGCGGCGCTCGTGCTCCGATGCCGGCTCACCTGCTTTCCACAGGGCCAGAAGATCGACGACCTGCCCCAGAAAAGCAAACAGCCAGGCCTCGTAGACAGAGACACTGGCGCTTAACAGAGCCAGCGCCGCCACATAGCGTCGCGAGCCCTGGGTGCACGACCACAGAAAGCCGGCCAGCCCGCGCGGCGGTAGCGGTGCATCGTGAGGCGGAAAAGGATCCAGAAGACGTTCAAACCGGTGCAACAAACCATACTCCCATTACATGCTGATGCCGCGCACCCATGCCGGCTACGGCCAACGCGTTCAATGACGACCATCGGGCCGACCGGTGCCCAGCTGATCCAGCCATTCGGAGCCCGGCATGGGGCGCCCAAACAAATAGCCCTGAAAATGTGTGCAGCCGTTACGCACAAGCCACTGCCTTTGCTCCTGGGTCTCCACCCCTTCGGCCATGACGGCCAGCCCCAGGCTATGGCCCAGCGCAATAATGGTTCGCACAATGGCCTCGTCATTGCTGTCGCGTTGCACATCGCGCACAAAGGACTGGTCAATTTTCAGCTGATCCAGCGGCAATTTCTTCAGATAACCCAGCGATGAATACCCGGTACCGAAGTCGTCAAGCGAAAAATGCACGCCAAGTAATCGCAAGGCCCGCATTTTCGCGACGATTTCATCGATATCTTCGGCAAAAATGCTTTCCGTCAGCTCCAGCTTCAATTGTCTGGGATTCGCACCCGTGCGACCCAGCGATTCGGCCACCTGTTTGACAAAGTCGGGGTGATGGAACTGGCGGGCACTGACATTCACCGACAATGTACAGGCAGACATGCCCGGCCGGCCTTGCCAGGAGGCAAGGAACGTGCACGCGGTATCCAGCACCCATTGCCCAAGCTGCAAAATGAATCCGTTGCTTTCGGCCAGGGGAATGAAAACGGCCGGAGAGACCGCGCCACGCACCGGATGGCGCCAGCGACAAAGTGCCTCGACCCCCACCACATCGGCCTCGTTGTCCACCTGCGGCTGATACAGCAGATAAAGCTCGTCACGCTCGATACTGTGGCCCAGCTCCGCTTCCAGGGCGGCCCTTTCCAGCAAATGGGCCTGCAGGCGGCTGTCAAAGAACCGATAGGTGTTGCGACCGCTGTTCTTGGCCGAATACACGGCCGACCCCAGATGGCTAAGCAGCTCTTCAACCTTGAGCGGCTTGTCGCCAAACACCAGGGCCCCCAGACTTGCGCTGACAAAATGCTCGCTGCCTTCAACCAGTAACGGTTGATCGATGGTCACGAGCAAGCGCTTGCATAAAGACTCGACCATCGCCTGCGCCTGACCGGGACCGGCCTGAAGCTCACCGATCAGCACAATGAATTCGTCGCCATCCAACCGCGCCAGCAAGGCGGTGGCCGGTAGCTCGCGCTGGATGCGTTCGGCCGTTTGAACCAGCAGAATATCGCCACGGCGATGCCCCCAGTGCTCATTGATCACCTTGAAATTGTCCAGATCAATGAGGATCGCCGCCCCCGCGTAACTACCAGGCAGGCGCCCGGACAGCTCCTGGGCCGCTTTCAGCATGAACTGGCTGCGGTTGGGCAATTGCGTCAACCCGTCATAAAACGCCAGCTTGTGAACTTGCTCCTGGGTGGTCCGGCGCTCGGTGACATCGCGCTCCACCGACACCCAATGGGTAAACCACCCCTGATCATCGGCGATGGGCTGAATATCCAGCTCTACCCAATAGGTTTGCCTGTCTTTGGTGTAATTCACCAGCTCGGCCCGCACTGGCTGCCAGGCCTGAAGGGCCTGCCGGATACGATCCCGCTCACTGCGGGACGTATCCGGCCCCTGCAGCATGCGCGGCGATCGCCCCAGAACCTCTTCCCGGCGAAACCCGGTCTTGCGTTCAAACGCGTTATTGACAAAAACAATGCGTGGCCCGGGAACGTCAACAGGCTCCGCTTCGGTGATGACCACCATATCGTTCAGGCTGGCAACAGCTTTCTCAAGCAGCTTCAGCTGATCTTGCGAACGGCGCCGCTCGGTGACATCTTGCAGCGTGAAAAACAGCTGATCGGGCGCGGGGTTAGCGGCTTCAGAACGCTGCCCGCACATCAACATCCAGCGACGGGCCCCATCGCCGGCTCGCACGATGGTGAATTCCAGCGCATCGGTGACGGCCGTATTGGGCCCGGGGGCCACCGCGCGCATGAACAGATCGCGATGACGCGGCTCGATCAGAGCATTAATAGATTCCAGGGAATAATCCGGAGCCCAGGGCAACCCCAACAATTCGCAAACGGCCGGCGAACCCCGCCACCGGTGCGCCTGCGTGTCAACCCAGAAATGCCCGACCGACGCCACACGCTGTGCTTCCATTAATGCGCGCTCGCGCTCTTCGAGCAGCTCGGAATCCCGGATACGATCGGTGATATCGCGCGACAACATGATGAAACGGGGTTCCGCAGCGTCGTCCACCGATTTGCGGGCAATGGACAGCTCGAACCAGCGCACACCCGACTGCAGCGGAATGCGTATCTTGGTGCCGAATGAGACACCGTCACGCCGGGTTTGCTCAAGAGCCTGCAGGCAGGCCGCCGCCGCATCGGCGGGCAGAACATCGTGGACACTTTTGCCGATCAGTTGCTCGCGCGCCAGGGCCAGGCCCTCGTGGGTACGCGTGCGCAGGGCAAGATAACGCCCTGCCGCATTCATTTCAAACAACAGATCAGGCACGGCGTTCAGCGTGCTCTCCATATCGGACGACAAGTCGCGCAACTCTTTTGTCATGCCCAGAGCAACGCGGCGCGCCCGGTCACGCGATGTCATCAGCAGCCAGACAATGAAGCCGGCTGCCAGGCTGAGCAGCACGCCCAGTGCCGCGAACCAGTGGTGATCACGTTCGGACAGGCGGTCAAGATAGGCGGGCGTGGGCGTTAGAACGTATGTCCAGCGCTGGCCGCCAAAATCTATGGTACGCCGCACGTCGAACATACCGGGAATATCGAACGGAAAGCGTTGAGGCACGCTGTCAAGCCAGCCCGCCAGAAAACCGGCCTGATCCGGTGAGTCACCGTCGAACAACTGAAGGCGCATACCGCCATGCAGCAACGCCGTGTGCCGCTGCAGTATATCGACCAGCCGAAACCGGGCACTTGCCCACCCCATGAGATTCCGTTGCCGATCTGCGAGCGTGGCCGTTGACTTGCCCGCCTGGTAAACGGGCGAGTACATGGCAAACGCTGTTTCTTGATCGTTCTGTCCATAGAGTGCCAGCGTCATTTTTTCGGACAGGCTTATCTGACCCGTATCCCGGGCTCGCATTGCAGTCTTGCGCAGTACCGGCACGGTCAGAATATCGAACCCGGGTACCACCTTATTTTGCTCGGTGGGCTCTATGAACAGCACGGGAGCATACAGCTCGCGCGGGCCTGCCGGCCGAAGTTGCCAATTTTGCACACCAAACACCGGCCCCGCCTGAGACTCAAGGCGGGGAAGCTGCAACGCGGTGATCGCGGGAATGTAGGCAACACTCAGCAAGCCGCCGACCGTACTTTCCAGCTGCAAGGAATGCACAAATGCTTCGAACTCATCGGCGGTGACCGTCGCCGACCCTTCCACAAAACCGCGTATGCCCCGCAGCACCAGTTCCACCGCTCTGAGCCGCCCTTGTACCTGCAACCCGATCTCATCGGCAATATGGCTGACTTGATGGCCGAGCTCATGGTGAATGTGATCGATGCGATTGAACCAGTAGAAAACCGGCAGAAGCATCAGGCTCAGGGCAGTTACCAACGCCGCGGCAACAGGCTTCATACCAATGTGACCCGCACGCGGTTCCCGGGGGACTGAGCTGGACGTTGCGTAAGAGGTCATAGTTCAGTGAGAACGCCTGACAGTGTTTTCCCGCAGGCTGTTCCGTGGGCTGTTCCGAGGTTAAGGCCGGTATTTGCGATCCGCCCATCTTACCCTGAAAGTCGGTGTTTAACCGCAGACACACCCCAAAATTCCTTGGTTACGGCGACACAAACCTCGGGTATACTTTTTTCCGCATACAACGAGCCTCTCACTGTGCCCCCAGCCATGCCTCTACGCGCTGCAACCCAAAGCATTTTCTTCCGGCTGGCCCTGCTAGGGGTGTGCATGATACTCATCGGCTCGACCATCCGCTTTTTCATCCTGTCGCACTTTCTGCGGGAAGACATGACGACGGTGGTCTCCGCGCAGCAAATGACGCTGGCCAACTACGTGGCCAACGACATCGGGCACAAGATCCTCACCCGGCAGTTCCGGCTGCAGCAACTGGGCGACAGCCTGCCAGCGCCGGCACCCGGCCTACCGGTGAACTATGTCGACCCCACCCTGGGTCAGTCCGCCCCCTTCGAGGCGCTTTTTTCCGCCGGCCTGCTGCTGTCGACCGCCGACGGCCGGGCCTTGCTCGACACCACCACATTCGACTGGTCGGGCTCGCCCCTGCAATTTCTTCCCCAAGCCGCGCTGAACCGCAATGCCAACGAGTCCAGCCACATCGGAAAGCCGGTACAAGCCGGCCAGGAAGGGCCGATCCTGCCCATGACGCGCGTGCTTTACGACACAACGGGAACCCCCTGGGCGTATCTTACGGGGTTCACCTTTCTGAACAGCCCCGACTTCCTGGGCAATCTTCTGCAGGCCCGCCTGGGCCAGACCGGCAGCGGCTTTCTGCTTATATCGCCGCAGAACCAGCTTTTTGTGGCAGCATCAAACCCCGGAAAAGTCCTGACCCCCACCCCCAAGCCAGGCGTGAACCTATTGCACGACCAGGCTATGCAAGGCTATCGCGGCACCGGCGTCACCGTAAACGCACATGGCATCGAGGAAATTTCCGCCATCGTATCGGTTCCGAACACGAACTGGTTTCTGGTGTCGGCCATTGCAACCTCTGAAGCCTTGGGCACGGTTGAACGCCTGAAAGCCTATCTGCTGCGCAACACCGTGCTTACGGTTATTTTCCTTTTTCTGGCGCTGGCCTTGGTGGTGCCCTTTACGCTGCGCCCGCTCACCAATGCCACGCGCCAGGCGGAAAAAATGTCGCGGGGCCTGGCGCCGCTGGCGCCCTTGTCGGGAGCCGGCCGCGGGGAAGTGGGCATTCTTATTACCGCCTTCAATCGCCTTCTGGACAAACTGAACGAACAGCAAGCGGAACTATCCAGGGCGGCCAACCACGACTCGCTGACCGGCCTGCCGAACCGGCGGCTGCTGGCCGACCGCCTGGAAAGCGCCCTGGCAACGGCACGCCGGAACGGCACGGCGATCGCCCTTCTTTTTATCGACCTGGATCAGTTCAAGCCGATCAACGACAGTCTTGGCCACGACGCGGGCGATGCCGCCTTGCAGCGGGTGGCCCGGCGCCTGAGCCGGCATGTGCGGGAAAGTGATTCCGTCGCCCGGCTGGGTGGCGACGAGTTTGTCATTTTGCTCACGCACCTGACCGAAACCACTGCCCGGCATGCCGTCGAGAGCATAGCCGGTCACCTGATGACTGCAATCAGCGAGCCGTTCGAGCTCAACGGCACCGCTTGCAGTCTGGGTATATCGATAGGCGCGGTGATCAGCGACGGCACCCACAACAAGGCCGACCTGATGCGCTGGGCCGACCAGCTCATGTACCAGGCCAAAGACGCCGGCCGGGGGCGCTGCGTTATCGAGGACGCACAGCGGTGTGCCGCAAACGCAACTGCGTAATGACTCGCTCGGCCATGCCGGCGCAACGCGCACCGTCAAAAGGATACAGCCGGGTCAGCGAGCCGAGTGCCTCTTGGTGCAGGGTTTGGCGCAAACGCACCCGCGCCCGGAACAGCCGGGTTTTCACCGTGACGGCATTGACATCAAGGCTCGCAGCGATTTCCGCCACATCCAGGCCATGAACCTCTTTCAGGACAAACACCAGACGGAACGGCTCGGGTAGCGCCTCGATCGCCCGCTGCAGAAGTTGGGCCAGTTCGCTTTGCGCGGCGGCCTCTTCCGGTTCGGTGACTCGGCTTGCCCGCAACGGTTCAAAGGAAGTTTGGTAGTGTTCATTCACAGTATCGTAGCCCTCTGACAGATGCTGCCTGCGCCGGTGCATGCGAGCCGCATTGATTGCGATGCGTGTCATCCAGGTTGAAAAGGCCGACTCGCCGCGAAACTGGTCAAGGCGGCTGAAACCATATACGTAGGCCTCTTGCAACGCATCCTGGGCATCGGCATCGTTGTCCAGAATGGCACGAACCACCCGAAACAACCTGGGGTTCAACCCAACCACCAACGCACGTATTGCCCGCTCGTCGCCCTGACGGGCGGCGTCGACCAGTTCGTGCTGCGACGGTGAATCCGGCAAGATCATGGGGCCTCTCCTGGCATCACTTTACCGCCATCGGCACGGAGCAACGCCTGCAGCGCGGGAAACCGGCCCGGCCCGGACGGCATTTGCGTCGTATTGAAATAGGGTTCATTGACCCACCCGTCGCTGCCGGGGCCTCCCACCACAATACGCCCCACCATCCCGTGTGCCAAGTGCGGCAAACAATAAAAATCAAACACGCCCGGTACATCGAACCTGACATCGCGCCGGTCGCCCGGCAGCAGGAAACCGGTATCCCATGGAATGGCCTGACGCGGAATGCGGCGCGGTTGCTGAAACAAGGCCGGATGAAAGCCGGTGGCCGTGTGGCTGTTGGCCGGATCGTCATTGATGAAACTTACCAGGGCATCAACGGGAACCACGATTCCCCAGGGCTCAAACCAGACCCGCTCGCCTCGCGGCGTTCCGCGCATCCGGATGGCCGGGGTACGTTTAGCGGCCTGATCCGCCGTGCCCGCAGCGACGGCAGCAGCCGTGGCCGGTCGCCACGCCAGACCCATGGCCAGCCATCCGGCCGTCACCAGCATGTGCCTGCGCCCGGAAGTCATTTCGACTGCAACCGGTTCTTGGCATCGCGATCGTGAAAGAGCACCACATGTGCATGGGGTTGCTCGACACCGGGGTGCCCTGCGTTGTAATAGATATCAACAGATGCCACTTGATGCGCACCCAGATGCAAATTGTCGAACGCTTTGCCCTCTTGCAACGACTTCAGCGGCACCATATACACCGTGGCCGACAACAGGCCGTTGCGGTCGTACCCTAAAAACGGGCCGGCCGGCAAGGTGGCGGGGTCAATATAAAGCGTACCGAGGCCTGGAATGAATTCAGGCAAGGGAACCAGTGAGCTGACTTTTGCGTAGGGAGCGCCGGGAGGCGCCTGATCCAGCGTACCGGTGTCGTGCGCCTGGGCGACGGGCAAGATAAACCCCAAAGCCAGGGCGGCCAAAGAAAGTCGAAAAGTCTTCATGATGCATCCTTTGCAGTTATGCTGGCCATCAGTGGCCAGGGCGCGCATTGGATGCCGCGACGCGGCCAAAGGTTCCCGAACATCGATATACTAGGCGGCTGCCACGCGCAGCGCCATTCGCGTTACCTGCGGCAAGACCTTGATCCCTAAGGAAATTCGTGCAGCAACCCTCACCTGAACACCGCACCCGAACCGAGTATTTGCCGGGCGTTCTTGGCATTGTTCTGGCCTCCATACTGTGGGGAACCACCGGTGTTTCCGCTACGTTTGCTCCCGACGTCGGCCCCGCCGCCATCGGTGCGGCGGCCATGGGCATCGGCGGGTTGCTGCAAGCCGCACTGGCCGGACGCGGCATTTTCCGGCACGCCGCCATGCTCCGGGCCCAATGGCCCTGCCTGGTGGTGGGCGGCTTGGCGGTCGCCGTCTACCCCCTGGCGTTTTATGGCTCCATGCGGCTGGCCGGTGTCACTATCGGCACCGTGGTTTCCATCGGCTCCGCACCCCTGCTATCGGCGCTGATCGAAGTCATGAAGGACAACCTGCGCCTGAGCGCACGTTGGGCGATCGCGGCCACGCTGGGCATTCTGGGTGTGGTGCTGCTCAGTGTGGCGGAAAGCGCGGGCGCGGTTGCCGGCATGGACGACATGTCGGTGGGTGCCGGCGTGCTGCTGGGCTGTATGGCCGGCTTCACATACGCTTTGTACTCCTGGGCGGCCCGGCGCGTGATGCAACGGCATGTGCCGCCGCGCGCGGTGATGGGCGCCATGTTCGGTCTGGGCGGCCTGCTGCTGATGCCGGTGCTGGTCGCCACCGGTGCCCCGTTTCTGGCCTCGTGGAACAACGCCGCCGTCGGCCTTTACATGGCTCTGGTTCCCATGTTCCTGGGCTACCTGTGCTTCGGCTACGGGCTGGCACGAGTACCGGCCAGCACAGCCACCACCATTACCCTGCTGGAACCGGTGGTGGCCGCCGCACTGGCCGTATTGATCGTCGGGGAACGCCTGCCTTGGTCAGGCTGGGCGGGCGTTGCCCTGATCATCGGCTGTCTGGTGTGTATCACGTTGCCGGCGCGTCGTTCCCGCGCCGCATCAGCCGGGCAAGCTCACTGAAACCCCGTTGTTCCAGGGCATCGGCGGCACCCAGGCGATCCCTGTCCTCTTTGTTTTGCCCCAGTTTCGATTTGCCGGCCATCGACGTGATCTGGATTTCAATGCCTACAATGGCGCGCAGCATGCCATCGATGAACTCGGGCGAGGAGTCCGTCATTTTCCAGGGCAAGGGCTCGCGCGCCTCGTGGTGCCGCGTCAGCCGCGCCACCACCCCTCGCACAAAACGCTCGTCGTCACGAACAGCCAGGACGCCGTGAACGTGCACCACTTCGTAATTCCATGTGGGTACTTGCCGGTGCGTCTCGTGCTTGCCGGGATACCAGCTGGGTGAAATATAGCCGTGTGCGCCGCGAAAGACCACCATGACCGGCGTGCCGGACGAACAGCGCTGCCACACCGGATTGGCCCGCGCAACGTGAGCACGAAGAACCCCGTGCTCACCCGCAGCCGGATCAAACTCGAACGGCAGATGGTCGGCGTCCAGGCCGGTATCCGTTTGTGTAACCAGCATGCCCAGCGGATGGTCGCGAATGATGCGCAACAATTCGGCGGGTTGGTTCTGGGCGAAATGGACGGGAATATACATGGTGCACTCAACGAGAAATGGAAGAACGAACTTCGTTACTATGGCGCATAAAGAAAAGAATGAGAAGACGGTAACGCCATGAACTACGACATCCAAACCCTGCGCATCTTTCTGGCCGTCGCCCGCGAAGGCTCGATTGCCCGGGCTGCCGATAAAGAGCACACGGTGGCCTCGGCGGTCAGCAAACGTATTTCCGATCTGGAACAACGTATTGGCACACCGCTGCTGTATCGCCACCGGCGTGGTGTGACGCTGACGCTGGCAGGCACTGAACTGCACCAGTACGCAGAACGCATTGTGGGGGAGCTGGCCAATCTGGACAGCGCCCTGAGCAATTACGCCAATGGCGTTAAAGGCCAGGTACGGCTGGTGGCCAACACGTCGGCAATTGTGCAGTTTCTGCCCCAGGATCTTTCCAGCTTCCTGAAGCAGCACCCCACCGTCAAAATCGACCTGGAAGAACACACCAGTGAAACCGTGCACAAAATGATAGTGAACGGCTCCGCCGATTTGGGCATTATGGTGCCCCAGCGGCCGCTCGATGGATTGCATGCCTCGCTGTACCGTGCCGACCAGCTCATGGTGATCATGCCGCCCGACCACCCGCTTGCCCGGCGCAACACCGGCCACCTGCGCTTTGCCGACACACTGGCATACGACTACGTGGGCCTTCCACGCGGCACATCGCTGTGCAACGCCATCATGGAGGCTGCCCGCGATGTGGGACGCCCCCTGCGCCTGCGCATTCAGGCGACCAGCTTCGACGGCTTGCGCCGCATGGCCGCCCTGGGCTTGGGAATCGGCATTCTTCCCCGGGGAAGTGTTGAGCCCTTTCTGCAAACGGAAGGGCTGGCTGCTGCACATCTGGACGAAACCTGGGCATGCCGCGAACTGATGCTGGTAGCAAAAAACCCTGAAAATCTGCCGAAACTGGCGCGGTTGCTTTACGATCACTTGTATCTGGCCGGCCGGAACTCCATCCATACAACCCCATAACGCCCACCGTGCACGCCGGTTCAGGCATCGCCGTTCGCGATGGCTGATATGCCAAACGATTGCTTCTCTATCGGCACGGATGATTTTTACAATCAGATGGCTCACTGGCAGTCACCCTTTATTGTGCAGTCGCTTTCACAGGATTTCTTCCCCATGAACCCACGACCCCTCGACGGGATACGCGTTATTGAAATGGGCAGCTTGATCGCCGGCCCGTTCGCAGGCAAAACCCTCGGCGACTTCGGTGCCGAGGTCATCAAGATCGAACCCCCGCAAAACGGCGACCCTCTACGTTCGTGGCGAACCAAAGACGGCGAAACCTCCATGTGGTGGCATGTACAAGCCCGCAACAAAAAATCCGTCGCGCTCGACCTTCGCAAAAAGGAAGGCCAGGAAATCGCCCGCAAGCTCATTCTTGAGGCCGATGTCGTTATTGAAAACTTCCGTCCGGGAACGCTGGAAAAATGGGGGCTGGATTACGAGTCGCTCAGCCTCGAAAATCCCGGTCTGATCATGCTGCGCATTTCAGGCTATGGCCAAAGCGGCCCGCTGCGCGACCTGACCGGTTACGGCGTGGTCGCTGAAGCCATGGGTGGCTTTCGCTACATTACCGGGGTGCCGGGCCAGCCCCCCGTTCGTCCCGGCATCAGCATCGGCGACTCGCTCTCGGCGCTGCACGGCGTGATCGGCGTGCTCATGGCCCTGTACAACCGCCTGGCAAACTCGGGCAAAGGCCAGGTCATTGACATTGCCCTTTATGAGTCCGTGTTCAACATGATGGAAGGCGCCGTGCCCGAGTACGATCGCCTGGGCATGCTGCGCGAGCCCTCGGGCAGTGCGCTTCAGGGCATAGCGCCCACCAACGCTTACCCCGACAAAGACGGCCGCTATTTCCTTATTGCCGGCAACGGCGACAGCATCTTTCCACGGCTCATGTCACTGATCGGGCGCGACGACCTGGGCAATGACCCCGTGCTGGCACGCAACCCCGGGCGAGTCGAGCATATGGAACGCATCGATAATGCCATTGCCGACTGGAGCCGTCAGCGCAGTATGGACGATGCCCTGGAAGCGTTGGCCAAGGCCGGGGTGCCGGCCGGAAAAATCTTCACGGTCAAAGACATTATCGAAGACGACCAATACCGCGCCAGGGAAATGATCAAGGAAATCCAGCTCGACGACGGCTCAACGCTGAAGGTGCCGGGCGTGGTACCCAAGCTCAGTGCCACTCCGGGCACGTTTACCGGTGGCGGCCCCAAACTGGGCCAGCACACCGAGCAGGTTCTGCACGACGCCGGCTTCAGCGCCGACGACATCCGGAAACTCAAACAACTTCAGGTGATCTAATGGCTGACAGCCTGTTTTCCCGTACTCCCCGACGCATCCATGTACACGATGTGGCCATGCGCGACGGGCTTCAAATCGAACCGATTTTTGTACCCACCGACGAAAAGATCGCACTGATCAACGCGCTCAGCCGCACCGGTGTCTCTAAAATCGAAGCCTCGTCATTCACCTCGCCCAAGGCCATTCCCGCTCTGCGCGACGCCGAAGAAGTCATGACCCGCATTGAGCGCTCGCCCGGTGTGAAATACGTTTGCCTGGCACCCAACATGCGCGGTGCCGAGCGGGCGGTGTATTGCAAGGTCGACGAAATCAACCTGGTCATGTCGGTCAGCGAAACCCACAATTTAGCCAACATACGCATGACCCGCGACCAGTCCGTGCGTGTGCTGTCGCAAATCATCGACGAGCTGGGCGACCAGATCGATGTGAACATTTCTCTGTCCACCACCTTCGGTTGTCCCATGGAAGGCCTGGTGCCCAGCGACGATGTACTGCGCCTGGGCGATCACTTCGCCGCGCGCGGCGCCAAGGGCATCACCCTGTGCGACACCACCGGCATGGCGCATCCCGCCCAGGTCGAGGCCCTGTGTGCAGGCCTTACCCAGCGCTGGCCCGGCCTTGAGCTTACCCTGCACTTTCACAATACACGGGGCATGGGGTTGGCCAATGTCATCGCCGGGCTTGCCTGCGGCATCGACCGCTACGACAGCTCGCTGGCGGGCCTGGGCGGATGCCCTTATGCCCCCGGAGCCACCGGAAACATCTGCACGGAAGACCTGGTGCACATGCTCGACAGCATGGGTTTTCGCACCGGCATCGACCTGAACCGGCTGGTGGCATGCGCCCGGGAAATAGCCCGGCTTGTCGGACACGAGGTACCCGGCCAGGTCATGAAAGCGGGCCCCTGCGACAAACGCTTCCCGGCGCCCCCCGATCTCGAGGAAACCCGGCAGCGGGCACTGGCCAAAGACGCCCACTGAACACGAAAAGTATAATTAAGTTACATTTCAACAACAATGGCGCTCTGCTTTTGTACATTACGTAAAACAGGAGACAACATGCTCAAGAAACGCTTCGCCAAACTGCTGGCCCTAACCCTTGCCGCCACCGCCTGCGCCACTGCGCAAGCCGCTTATCCCGACAAACCCGTTTCCATGATCGTCGGCTTCAGCCCCGGCGGTTTCACCGACGTGGTTGCCCGCCTGCTCAGCAAGGAACTGGAACAACGCCTGGGCCAAACCTTCGTGGTGGAAAACAAGCCAGGCGCGGCCGGTACCATTGCCGCCGACATGGTGGCCCGCGCCCAGCCCGATGGCTATACCCTGCTCATGGGTCACTCCAACTCGAACGCCACCGCGCCGGCACTGTATAAAAACCTGCCCTACAACGTGAACACCAGCTTCACACCCATTGCCATGGTGGCCAGCACCCCGCTCATTCTTACGGCCACGCCCAAACTGAATGTAAAAACCATGGATGAACTCATGGCGCTGGCAAAGAAGCAAACTCTGCGCTATGCCTCGTCGGGCGTGGGAAGCTCCCAGCACCTGGCAGCAGCCCAGTTTTCCAAGGCTGCCGGCATTGAAATGATCCACATTCCCTACAAAGGCAGTGCCCAGGCACTGAACGACCTGCTGTCGGGCGAGGTTGACTTCAACGTCGATTCTCCACCGCTCATGGTGCCCAACATCAACGCCGGAAAACTGGTCGGCATTGCCGCCGTCAGCCCCACCCGCCTGCCCTTGCTTCCCAAC
>JBFWLP010000072.1:0-17341 GCA_050252075.1 Burkholderiaceae bacterium
TGGATGTGGTCCTACAATAACGAGCGCCCAAATATGGCATTGGGCGGTATCACCCCAAAACAGCGGCTGACCATGGCCGCATAGCATTGCTACTTCTGAGCACCGTTAAAAATGGGGGGATTACCGTATCAGTTGAGTGTCATGGAGTTCGTTATTCGTAAAATCATTGATTTTATTGAGACAATTGACTTACATTGACATCAATAAACATCACTCAATATTCTGCGCCTGCTCGCGCAGCTGTTCGATCAGCAGTTTCAGGTCGATGGCTGCGCGGGTAACGCTTAGCGCGCCGGCTTTCGAGCCCAGTGTATTGGCCTCGCGGTTCATTTCCTGAAACAGGAAATCCAGCCGTTTGCCGGCGCTGCCGCTGTTCTTGTTCTGTTTTTCGCCGCCGTTGCCGGACCCGGACAGCAGGTGATCCAGTTCGGCAATATGGGACTTGAGCCGCGAAAGTTCCTCGGCGACGTCGATACGCAGGCCGAACAGCGAGGCTTCCTGGGCAATGCGGGCCGACAGTTCTTCCCCCTTGATCTGTGCAAAACCGTCGGGGCTGATCGATTCCAGCGCTTCACGCAGACGCGTGGTGATCTTTTCCTGGTGGTCGGCCAGCAGGGCGGGCAATGCGGTTTCCACTGTGGCGACAATGGCGTGCATTTGCCGGGCGTACTCGCGCATGATTTCCACAAGCCGCTGCCCTTCACGCTCGCGGGCAGCATTCAGTTCAATCAGCGCCTGTTCGGTGGCGGCCTGGCACATGGGC
Organism: Burkholderiaceae bacterium; assembly: GCA_050252075.1. Classification (GTDB taxonomy): domain Bacteria; phylum Pseudomonadota; class Gammaproteobacteria; order Burkholderiales; family Burkholderiaceae_B; genus JAAYGT01. Next base: position 764 of record JBFWLP010000072.1, read on the forward strand.
AGCCAGACGGCCGGGTCGGCCGAGTTGTCCCCCCCGGCATTGAGCAGCTCGCTCAGGCGCGGTGCCGGAATATCGGGAATGTGGCTGCGGGCGCTGGCCAGTTGCCGGGCTACGGTTTTCAGCAGCTCGTGATCCAGCGCCGTGCTGAGTGCCGAGGCGGATCGCATGGCACTGACACGTATATCGACTTTTCCCCGTTTTACGAAGGCGTTCAGCCGCTCGCGCACCATTCCTTCCGCGACGCGCAGATCGTCGGGCATGCGAAAGTTGATATCCAGAAAACGGCTGTTGACCGTGCGGAATTCTATCGTCACGATACCGGCCTCGGATTCTGCCCGGCCACTGCCAAACGCGGTCATGCTACGGATCATCGCGGGATTCCTGTAAAGAAGATGAATGAATGGCATTGTACGGCCTGCGGTTCCGGTACTCGTGGTAGCGTGCGCGCAATGCCGGTCGTGACTGTGAGAAAATGGCCAGGCCGCCTTGTGCGTCCTTTTGTTTTTCTTGTAGTGTTACGGAGATTGCCTTGACCGATGCTGTGTCCCCTGTTTTGCTCGCCCGCCGTCCTGCCGACCGTTCGTCCACCGACCTGCGCCCCGTGGTGCTCACCCCGGGTTACACGCGCTATGCCGAGGGCTCCGTGCTGATGTGCGCCGGAGAAACACGGGTGTTGTGCAATGCCAGCGTGCTCGATAAGGTGCCGCCGTTTCTGAAAGGAAAAGGGCAGGGCTGGGTTACCGCCGAATACGGCATGTTGCCGCGGTCCACACACACCCGTTCCGACCGGGAAGCCGCCAAAGGCAAGCAAAGCGGGCGCACCCAGGAAATCCAGCGGCTGATTGGCCGCAGCCTGCGCGCGGTGGTCGATCTGCAAAAGCTGGGCGAACGCACCTTGCACATCGACTGCGATGTGCTTCAGGCCGACGGCGGTACCCGGTGCGCGGGCATTACCGGCGCCTGGGTGGCCATGGCCCTGGCGGTCAAGGGCCTGCTGGCGCAGGGGCTGCTGGCCGAAAACCCCATTACCGACCACGTTGCCGCGGTTTCCGTGGGGCTGGTGCACGGCTGTGCGCTGCTCGATCTGGATTACCTGGAAGATTCGGCCTGCGACGCCGACATGAATGTGGTCATGACCGGCCAGGGCCGCTTTGTCGAGGTGCAGGGAACGGCCGAAGGGGCTACCTTTGACCGTCCTGCATTGAACGGGTTGCTGGATATCGCCCAGTCGGGCATTGCCCGGCTGGTCGAGCAGCAGGCCCGGGCACTGGCCGCCGGGCAGAGCGGCCGGAACTGAACGGCCGGAACTGAACGGCTCCGGTGGAACGGCCTAGAACGAACGGGGTAAACCCAGAATGTGTTCCGCCACGTACGACAGGATCAGGTTGGTTGAAATGGGCGCCACCTGATACAGGCGCGTTTCGCGGAATTTGCGCTCGACATCATATTCGTTGGCAAAGCCGAAACCGCCGTGGAACTGCAGGCAGGCATTGGCGGCTTCCCACGACGCGTCGGCAGCCAGCATTTTCGCCATGTTGGCCTGAGCTCCGCAAGGCTGGTGGGCATCGAACAGGCGGCAGGCCTCGTAGCGCATAAGGCTGGCGGCTTCAACGTTGATGTAGGCTTTTGCAATGGGAAACTGAACCCCCTGGTTCTGCCCGATGGGCCGCCCGAACACAATGCGCTCTTTGGCATAGGCGCTGACCTTGTCTATGAACCAGTAGCCGTCGCCGATACATTCGGCGGCAATCAGCGCGCGTTCGGCGTTCAGCCCGTCGAGTATGTATTTGAATCCTTTGCCTTCCTGGCCGATCAGGTTCTCGGCGGGAATTTCAAGGTTGTCGAAGAACAGTTCGTTGGTTTCATGGTTCACCATATTGGGAATGGGGCGAATTTCCAGCCCTTTGCCGACGGCCTCACGAAGGTCAACGATGAAAATCGACATTCCTTCCGATTTTTTCTTCACCTCGTCCAGCGGCGTGGTGCGCGCCAGGAGTATCATCAGATCCGAATGCTGTACGCGTGAAATCCATACTTTCTGGCCGTTGATGACGTAGCGATCGCCTTTTTTCACCGCCGTGGTTTTTATGCGCGTGGTGTCGGTACCGGTGGTGGGCTCGGTAACCCCCATCGATTGCAGTCGCAGTTTGCCGCTGGCGATCTGGGGCAGATAGAGGTTCTTTTGTTCTTGCGATCCATGGCGCAGCAAGGTGCCCATGTTGTACATCTGGCCGTGGCAGGCGCCCGAGTTCCCGCCGTTGCGGTTGATTTCCTCCATGATGACCGAGGCGGCGGTCAGGCTCAGCCCCGACCCGCCGTATTCTTCGGGAATGAGTGCCGCCAGCCAGCCCGCTTCGGTGAGCGTGGTTACGAATTCTTCCGGGTAGCCGCGCTGCTCGTCAATTTTCCGGAAGTATTCCGCAGGGAACTGGGAACAGAGGTCGCGAATGGCATCGCGTATTTCCTGATACGGCAAGTGAGTCTGCGTCATGGGCGCGTTTCCGATTAATTACAATAGGCGCTACTTTGCCTGAACGCCCGGCAATTGCCAATTAGCGCGTGCTTAACCAGGGGTTTACCAATTTTGAAGAGACGTCAGCATGGCAACCCACTTTGACCTCACCGACATGCAGTTGATGGTGAACGTGGCCAATGCGCACAGCATGACCAGGGGCGCCGAGCGCTCTTATCTGTCGTTGCCGGCGGCCAGCAACCGGGTCAGGAATCTGGAGGCCCATCTGGGTACCACGCTTTTTTACCGCACCAGCCAGGGGGTAACCCTGACGCCGTCGGGCGAGGCGTTTGTGCGGCATGCCCGCATTGTGCTGCGCCAGCTTGAGCATCTGCGCGGCGATATCCGGGAATATGCCAGCGGCGTGAAAGGGAAAGTGCGGATTTTTGCCAATACCACGGCCATCAACGAATTCATGCCTTCGCTGCTGGCCCGGTATCTGGCGGCACACCCCGATGTCACCGTGGAATTGCGCGAGCGGCTCAGCCACCTGGTGGTCAAAGCCGTGGCCGATGGTTCGGCCGATGTCGGCATCACTGCGCAGGCCGAAAGTGCAGAACCTCTGGAGTTTTTGCCCTACCGGACCGACCGGCTGGTGGTGGTTACGCCCTCGGATCATCCCCTGGCGGCGCAGTCACGCGTAGGGTTCGACGATACGCTGGGGTACGATTTCATCGGTCTGACCGAAACCAGTGCCATTCATGCCTTCTTGCTTCAGGCCGCCGACGATCTGGGCCGCCTGTTGCGTTTCCGGGTAGAGGTGAGCAATTTCGAAGCCGTCTGCCGTCTGGTGGCGGCACGCGTGGGTATCGGCGTGATTCCCGAAATGGCCGCCCGGCGGTATGTGCGTGACCTGCCTTTGCGCGTCATCGAACTGACCGACGACTGGGCCGTGCGGCGCCTGCACATCTGCGTGCGCCGCCTTGACAAACTTCCCGTGTTTGCCCGGGAACTGGTCGGCATGCTGGCGACCGACGCCGGGCAGACAACGTCTTCATCTTCTGTGCAACAACAAGGAACTGATCACTGATGCAGGTCGTTTTAGCTTCTAATAACCAAGGAAAACTGCGGGAATTTTCCGCCATTCTGTCAACCGCCGGGATCACCATGATTGCCCAGGGCGAGCTGGGGGTGTCCGAGGCCGACGAACCCCACCTCACCTTTGTGGAAAACGCCCTGGCCAAGGCGCGCCATGCCAGCCGTGCCACAGGAAAACCGGCCCTGGCCGACGATTCCGGTTTATGCGTCGATGCGCTCTCGGGCGCGCCGGGCGTGTTTTCCGCGCGCTACGCCGCGCTTTCGGGTGGCGAAAAGTCCGATGCCGCCAATAACGCCCGCCTTGTCCGGGAGCTTGCCGGTGTGGCCAATCGCCGGGCCCAATACGTTGCCGTTCTGGTGTATGTTCGGTCGGCCGACGATCCGCGGCCCATTGTGGCCGAGGGGGTCTGGCATGGCCAGATCGTCGACACGGCCCAGGGCGATCAGGGCTTCGGTTACGATCCGCACTTTTATCTTCCCCAGCTGGGAAAGACCGTGGCCCAGTTGTCCCCGGATCAGAAAAACCGTTCCAGCCATCGCGCGCGTGCATTGCAGGCGCTGTTGTCGGCGCTGCGCGATCGCGATGCCGCCTGTTCGGCCACCTAGGAATACGCTGCTTTGTCTACGCAAGAAATCCGTCGCCCCACCGTGCGGGTCAATGGCCAGGCCCGCTCATTGCTGACCAGCCTGCCGCCGTTGTCTCTTTACATTCACGTGCCCTGGTGTGTGCGCAAATGCCCTTATTGCGACTTCAATTCGCACGAAGCCCGCCAGGCCGTGCCGGAAGAGGCTTATTTGCAGGCGCTGGAAGCCGACCTGGAACAGGCGTTGCCATTGATCTGGGGCCGGCAGGTCATTTCAGTCTTTATCGGCGGCGGCACGCCAAGCCTGTTGTCCGCGCAGGCGGTTGACCGGCTGCTGGCCATGGTGCGCGCCCGTATTCATTTGCTGCCCGATGCCGAAATCACTCTGGAAGCCAACCCCGGAACGGCCGAGGCGCAGCGTTTCAGGGATTACGCCGCCAGTGGCATCAACCGCCTTTCGCTGGGCATACAAAGCTTCAACGACCGGCATCTGCAGTCGCTGGGCCGCATTCACGACAGCGCCCAGGCGCGTGGCGCGATCGATATGGCGCAGCGTGCATTTACGCGAGTGAACCTTGATATTATGTACGCTCTGCCGGGGCAAACGCTGGAAGAATCCGAGGCTGATCTGCGTCAGGCCATGGCGTTCGGTACCGGGCATTTGTCCGTTTATCACCTGACGCTTGAGCCCAACACCGTGTTTGCGAAGTATCCACCGGTGGTGCCCGACGACGATGCCAGCGCCGCCATGCACGAGCGCATTCTGGAACTCACCGGGCAAGGCGGCTGGCAACAGTATGAAGTGTCGGCCTATGCCCGGCCCGGGCAGATATGCCGGCACAATGTGAATTACTGGGAATTCGGCGATTACCTGGGTATCGGGCCCGGCGCGCACGGGAAACTGTCATTTCACGACCGCATCATTCGCCAGTCGCGATTGCGCAATCCCGATTCCTGGATGCAGAAGGCGTTGCTGCGCGACGGCAGCCACATCGCCACCGATGAGCCTGTCGACTGGCGTGCCCTGGGATTCGAGTTCATGATGAACGCCTTGCGTTTACGCGACGGTGTGCCGCGCCCGTACTTTTCCGAGCGCACGGGGCTGTCGGCACAGGCCATCGCCGAACCGCTGGCACGCGCCGGCCGAAAAGGTTTGCTGGAGCCGGCTACCGACCGTTTCCGCACCACCGCACTGGGTTGGCGTTTTCTGAACGATTTGCTGGCCGAATTTCTGGAATAGGCGCGCGTTTCCGACGACATGCACCGTATAATGCACCATTAGTGTGCCACGTGTTCCAGTGTGGTGCATTTTTGGTGCGCAACGGCGTTCCGGTGGTCGATTTCCTTCCTGGCGAATATGGCACGGTCTTTGCTTAATGATCTGTGTCGTCAGTTTGTCTCAATTACACACGCCCCTTTTGGGCTCAGGAGCCTTTCAATGTCTACACCCGAAGATATCGTCAAAATGATCGCCGAACGTGAAGTCGCCTTTGTCGATTTCCGCTTTACCGACACGTTGGGCAAAGAGCATCACTTAACGGTACCGGCAAAAACGGTCGATGACGAAAAACTGGAATCGGGCATTGCGTTCGATGGCTCGTCGATCGCCGGCTGGAAGGGTATTGAAGCGTCGGACATGATGCTTATCCCCGATTCCAAAACGGCCCGCATGGATCCTTTCCGTGAAGAAGTCACGCTGAATCTTACTTGCGACGTCGTTGAACCGGCCGACCTGAAAGGGTACGACCGCGATCCGCGCTCCCTGGCCAAGCGTGCCGAAGCCTATCTGAAATCCAGCGGGCTGGGCGACACCGCCTACTTCGGGCCCGAGCCCGAGTTTTTCGTCTTCGACGGCATCACCTGGAATGATGACATGTCGGGCTGTTTTGTGAAGATCAAATCCGAAGAGGCGGCGTGGTCGCGCGGCGTTGATTTCGAAGGCGGCAATATGGGCCATCGTCCCGGCATCAAGGGCGGTTACGTGCCGGTGTCGCCTATCGATTCCTTCCACGACATGCGTTCGGAAATGTGCCTGCTGCTGGAGCAGGCCGGTGTGCCCGTCGAAGTGCATCACCACGAGGTGGCCGGCCCGGGCCAGCTGGAAATCGGCACCCGGTTCAGCACCCTGGTCGAGCGCGCCGACTGGAACCAGATTCTGAAGTACACCATTCGCAATGTCGCCCATGTGTACGGGAAAACAGCCACATTCATGCCCAAGCCCGTGGTCGGTGACAACGGTTCCGGCATGCACGTTCACCAGTCCGTCTGGAAAGACGGCCAGAACCTGTTCGCCGGCAATGGCTATGCCGGTCTGTCCGAGTTCGCCTTGTACTACATTGGCGGCATCATCAAGCATGCCAAGGCACTGAACGCCATCACCAACCCCACCACCAACTCGTACAAGCGTCTGGTGCCGCACTTCGAGGCACCGGTGAAACTGGCCTATTCGGCTCGCAACCGCTCGGCATCCATCCGCATTCCTTACGTGGGCAGCCCCAAGGCGCGTCGCGTGGAAGCCCGTTTCCCCGATCCCATGGCCAACCCCTATCTGGCATTCTCGGCCTTGCTCATGGCGGGTCTGGACGGTGTCCAGAACAAGATTCATCCCGGCGATCCGGCCGACAAGAATCTGTACGATCTGCCTCCGGAAGAAGATGCAAAGATCCCGACCGTGTGCGCCTCGCTCGAAGAGGCACTGGCGGCACTGGATGCCGACCGCGAGTTCCTGACCCGTGGCGGGGTGTTCAGCAACGATATGATCAACGCCTATATCGACCTGAAAATGGCCGACGTAACGCGTTTGCGCATGACGGCGCATCCGGTCGAGTTCGATATGTACTACAGCCTGTAAATGCAGCATCCACCGGGCCGGGCGATCCGTCCGGTTCGGTGCGGCCGTCCACACTCCGGGCATCTCATGGATACAGCCAGCTACGATCTTTTGTCTACAGCGGTTTTGTTACTGGATGCCCGGGGCAGGGTCAGGCATGCCAACACGGCGGCCGAAGAGTTGTTCAGCACATCCCGCAAACTGCTCGACGGCCGGCCGGTTCATGAACTGTTCGTGGGTGGCTCGGGCCTGGAAGAGCGCTTGCCCGATGCGCTGGAAGGAAAGTTCGGCATTCTCCGGCAAGATCTGAAAATCGTGCGGCGCGGCGAGCCGGTATCGGTGGGGCTGGCCCTGGTGCCTCTGCACCGGCAGCCCTGGGCGGCTTTGCTGGAAGTGCGGGTGCTTGAGCATCACTTGTTGCTCGACAGGCACCGGCAGCTCAGCAGTGAGCTTACCGCGCACCGGGAATCGCTGCGCAATCTGGCGCACGAGGTGAAGAATCCCTTGGGCGGCATACGCGGCGCGGCCCAGTTGCTGGATCTGGAGATCGACGACGCGCAAAGCGGTCTGCATGAATACACCCAGGTCATCATTGCCGAGGCCGATCGCCTGGCGGCGCTGGTCGACCGCCTGATCGCGCCACAGGGCGGGGCGCTGGATTTTTCCTTTTTCAATTTTCATCAGGTGTGCGAGCGCGTTTATCGGCTGGTCAGTGTCGAGTTTCCCAGCGTCAAGGTGGTGCGTGATTACGATGCCTCGCTGCCCGATGTGCGTGGCGACTTTTCCCGGCTTACCCAGGCCATGCTGAATCTGGCACGCAATGCGGCCCAGGCGCTGACCGAATCGCAAACCGCTCAGCCCACGCTCACCTTCCGCACGCGGGTGGGGCGCCAGCTGCTGCTGGCCGAGCATCAGGTGAAGCTGGGAATCGTCGTGTCGGTGATTGATAACGGACCGGGAGTTCCGGAGCCGTTGCGCGACAAGTTGTTTCATCCGTTGGTCACCGGACGGGCCAGCGGTACCGGACTGGGTTTGAGCCTGGTTCAGGAGTTTGTTCAGCAGCACGGCGGTATTGTTGAATTTGATTCCCGGGCCGGCCATACCGAGTTCAGAATGATTTTGCCTTTGGAGTAGCAGCCATGAAACCGGTCTGGATAGTTGATGATGATCAGAGCATACGATGGGTTCTCGAAAAAGCGCTGTCCAAAGCTTCCATCCCGGCCCAGAGCTTTGCCAGTGCCGCCGAAGTGCGCGATGCCTTCGAGCACGATATTCCGTCGGTTCTGGTGACCGATGTTCGCATGCCCGGCGAGAACGGCCTGAATCTGCTGCACCGTATCAAGCAGCAGCACCCGAATTTGCCCGTCATTGTCATGACGGCCTTCACGGATCTGACCAGTACGGTGGAAGCCTTCCAGAAGGGGGCTTTCGATTATCTGCCCAAACCTTTCGACATGAATGCGGCCGTTGCGCTCATTCAGCGGGCGGCGCGAACATCCACGGCCGACGAGCCGTCGACCGGCTCGGGCCAGGCGGCCACCAGCCCCGAACGGATCATGATGCAATCGTCGTCACCGGCCATGCAAGAGGTGTTTCGCGCCATTGGCCGCCTGGCAACCTCCAGCGTGACAGTGCTTATCACCGGGGAATCGGGAACCGGCAAGGAGCTGATCGCGCGGGCCCTGCACGAACACAGCAACCGCTCAAACGGGCCTTTTGTGGCCCTGAATGCGGCGGCCATTCCCAAAGATCTTCTTGAGGCGGAGCTGTTCGGTCACGAGCGCGGAGCGTTTACCGGCGCCACGCAGCAGCGCCGGGGCCGTTTTGAAGAGGCACGCCAGGGCACGCTGTTTCTTGACGAAATCGGTGATATGCCCTTCGAACTGCAGACCCGTTTGTTGCGGGTGCTGGCCGAGGGAAGTTTTTACCGGGTGGGGGGATCGCAGCCAATTCACGCCGACGTCCGTATCGTCGCCGCCACGCATCAGCCGCTGGAACAGCGGGTGGTGGAAGGAAAATTCCGGGAAGACCTGTTCCATCGCCTGAATGTGATCCGCTTGCGCCTGCCGCCCCTGCGCGAACGCAAGGAAGACATACCCTCGCTGGTTGAATTGTTCATGCGCAACAGCGCCGTCGATCTTGGCGTGCCCGTTCGCCGCGTATCGGCCGACGCCATGCGCTTGCTGTGTGCGTTTGATTATCCGGGCAATATCCGCCAGCTGGAAAATTTTTGTCAGTGGCTGACGGTCATGTCATCGAGCCAGCTGATCGAAGCCAAAGACCTGCCCCCCGAGATATTTTCCGCGCCGGCAAGCCTGGCCGGCGATATCGCGCCATTGCCGTCGTCGTCCGTGCCGGCGGTACCGGGTACCGATAACAAGCTCTCCCAGCCCGTCGCTACGGCGCAATGGGATACCTTGCTGGCAGAGCAGGTGCGCGAACGCCTGCGCCGCAACGAGCCGGCATTGATGCCGACACTGGCACGAGACTTTGAGCGGGTGCTTCTGGAAACCGCACTGGAACACTGCCGGGGTCGCCGTGTTGAAGCCGCCCAGCGCCTGGGCATAGGTCGCAACACGCTAACCCGAAAATGCGCCGAGCTGGGTCTGAACGAAGCCTGAACCAGGCAGCCATCAGCGATGAACACGCCCGGAACCGGGCGTGAACGGCACCTGAACGACGGTTAATGGGCGGGTTCCGGCGCGCGCGCCTCGCCACGTAAATAGGCCTGGGCGCGTTGTGCCATCAGGGCCTCGCGCTTGATGAAATCGGCGACAAAGTCGTTCGCGGGGTGGTGGTGCAGGCCGTAGGGCGTGTCCCATTGCACGATGCCGCCTTTTTGCATGACGCCGATCCGGTCGGCAATGGCAAACGCTTCCGCCTGATTGTGGGTGACCAGGATCGCGGTGTGCCCGGTCTTTTTCAGGATATCCCGCACCTCAAATGCCAGACGTTCGCGGGTGTCGACGTCGAGATTCGAAAATGGCTCGTCGAGCAGCAGCAGTTCGGGTTCGGGCGCCAGCGCGCGGGCCAGGGCAACGCGTTGCTGCTGGCCGCCCGACAGTTCGTGCGGGTAACGTTTGGCCGAATCGTTCAGGCCGACCAGTGTCAGCATTTCCTCGACGCGCTCACGCCGCTTTTGCTTGTCCCAGCGGCGCAGTCCGAAAGCAATGTTCTTTGCCACGCTAAGGTGGGGGAACAGGGCGTAGTCCTGAAACATCATGCCCACGTTGCGGTATTCGGGCGGCACCAGGAAATCGAGTTCGGACAGCAGTTCGTCGCCCAGCTGGATACGCCCGGAACGCAGCGCCTCGAAGCCGGCAATGGCCCGCAACACCGTGGTTTTTCCGCAGCCCGAAGCCCCCAGCAGACAACCGATATGTCCTTTTTCGAGCCCCATCGACAAATTGTCGATCACCGGGACCAGGCCGTCGGGCGTGTCGTAGGCCAGTGAGATGTTCTCAAGGTTGAGAAAGTTCGGCATGATCAGTTCGGTGTCTTGAATTGTGTGCGTGCCAGCACAATAACGGGCAGCAGGCCGGCCAGAACAATGGCCAGTGCCGCAACAGCCCCTTCTTCGTAGGTGCCCCGGGCCGCTTCGGCGTAAAGCCAGGTGGCCAGCGTGTCGAAGTTGACGGGCCGCAGCAGCAGGGTGGCCGGCAGTTCTTTCATGGCATCAACGAAAATGAGCAGGGCGGCGGCTCCCAGCGCCGGGCGCAGCAGGGGCAGATGCACCCGCCACAGCGTGCCGGTGGCGGTTTCGCCCAACAGGCGTGACGCTTGTTCCATAGAGGGTGGAATGCGCGCCAGGCCGCTTTCCAGCCCGCCAATGCCGATGGCCAGGAAACGTATGGCATAGGCGATCACCAGCGCGCCGCTGCTGCCCATGAGCAGCAGGCCCGGGTCGGGGTTGCCCAGCCATTGCCAGAGTGTGCCCAGAAGGTTGTCGATCAGGACAAACGGGGTGAGCAGGCCGATCGCCAGCACGGTGCCCGGTACCGCATAACCCGTGGTGGCGATACGGGCCTGCAGCCGGGTGAGTGACACGGGCGAGCCGCTGCGGGTGGCGCGTGCCGCCCAGGCAACTACCAGGCCGCAGGCCAGCGTGGCCACGGTGGCAAGCAGTGCCACTTTCACTGTGTTGATGCCGCTGAGCAGCAACTGGTCGGAAACACTGCCCACCGTATGAAAATGCTTGATGGTTTCGTTCAGCAAATACAGTGCAGGCGCGATGAAGCCAATGATGACCGGCGCCCATCCCAGTGCCATGGCGCCAAGGGCGGCCGTTCCTTTGAGCTTTTTCGGCTGCACGTTGCGCGTGCGCTGCGTATTGCCGGCGTAGCGCTGGCGACGCCGGCCGTGGCGTTCGATGAGGATCAGGCCGGCCACCAGTATCAGCATGGCCAGTGCAATTTGCGCGGCACCGGCCAGATCGTTTCGGGTTACCCAGGTGGTGTACACCGACACGGTAAGCGTTTGCACGCCTAAAAATTCGGAGGCCCCGATGTCGTTGAGGGTTTCCAGCAAGGCCAGGCTCACGCCTACGGCAATGGCGGGCCGGGCCATGGGAAGCGCCACCCGGAAAAACACGCTGCGGCCCGATTCGCCAAGCACGCGCGCCGCTTCCAGCAGGCTGGCCGATTGCATGGCGAACATAACGCGGGTGCTAAGGTAAACGTAGGGATACAGAACGAATCCCAGCAGGAAGATGGCGCCATACAGCGAGCGCAGATCGGGCAGCCGGAACTCGCGCGGGCTGCTGTAGCCCAGAATGTCGCGAATGAGCGTCTGCACCGGACCGATGGGGTGCAGGATGTCGAGATAGGCGAACGCAACAATATATGTGGGTACGGCCAGCGGAAGCAGCAGTGCCCACGACAGAATGCGGCGTGTGGGGAAATCGTAGGCGGTCATGAGCCACGCGCTGCCGACTCCCAGGCAACTGACCAGCGTGCCCACCCCCAGCAGCAGCCACACCGTGTTGGCAAAGGCGGTGGGCAAGACGTGGCGAAGCAGGTGCCCCCAGTGGTCGAGCGACCCTTGAAGGGAAAACCAGCTGAGAGTGAGAATAGGTGCAATTACGCAAAGCGCAATAAGGAACGCCCCTGCACGCCAGCCGGACCCGGATTCAAACGAAACAAGACGACGTAGAGGCAACAGCAAGCGTTCCTGAGGGTTGCGGCCGGACCCGCGCCTTCGGGCGCGTATCCGGTGGGTTACAACGAGGTGGTTAGTTGTTGAATCCAACCTTGTCGACCAGTTCGCTTGCCTGTTTGCGGTGTTTTGCAATTTCGGTCAGCGGCAGGGGATCAACCACCAGCTCACCAAAGCTCGCTACAACGGGATCGAGCTCCACACCTTTTTTGACGGGGTACTCGTAGTTGGCTTTGGCGTACATGCTTTGCGCCTTGTCAGACACCAGGTACTCAAGCAATTGAACGGCGGCTTGCTTGTTCGGAGCGTGCTTGGCAACGGCGGCGCCCGAAATATTAACATGGGTGCCCTTGCTGCTTTCCTTGGCGAAGGTGGGGCGAACCACTTTGATGGCTTCTCCCCATTTGTGGTTGTCGGTGCCGGGTTCCGCATTCTTCATGCGGCCCACATAATACGCATTGGCGATACCGATATCGCAGATGCCGCCCAGAATGTCGCGCGCCACATCGCGGTCGCCGCCCGCAGCCTTGCGGCCCAGATTGGCTTTTACGCCTTTGAGCCAGTTTTCGGTGAATTCCACACCGTTATGGGCGATCATGGCCGCGATGAGCGCCGTGTTGTAAGGGTGCTGTCCCGACCGGATGCATACCTTGCCTTTCCATTTGGGATCGGCGAACTCTTCGTAGGTAATTTGCTTGACGTCGAGATCTTTGGCCACATAGGCCACCCGGTCACGCAGGGAAAGCGTGAACCACTGGTTGTCGCTGCCGCGCAGGTTGGCCGGAATCACGTCGGTCAGTGTTTTCGATTCAACAGGCTGGGTGACACCGGCTTCCACCAGATCGAGCAGGTTGCCGATGTCGACGGTCATGAGCACATCGGCGGGGGATTTCTCGCCTTCGGCTTTCACGCGTTCGATCAGGCCGTCTTTCACGAACACGGTGTTTACCTTCACGCCGGTGTCTTTCGTGAACTGGTCAAGCAAAGGCTGGATGAGTTTCGGTTCGCGTGTTGTATACAGGCTTACTTCCGCCGCCTGGGCCATCGACGCTGCGGCGGTCAGGGCGGTGAACCCGGCCAGGGCCAGGCTTTGCATAAGGGGACGAACAACTCGGGATGAGCGCATTAATTGCCTCCGGAAGGAACAAGGGGAGCAGGGCGCACGGATGTGTTGGATCGCGCAAACGGCCTGCAGTTAATTGCAATACTGCAAATGACAATGATTCTCATAACTGACAATTGAACTATAGCAGAAAGTGTGTCGGCGTCTCAAGCAAACCGTCATCGGCTCACGGAGCTGAGTACCGATGCTTTGATATGGATTAAGGGGATATGGCGGCGATGGGGTAAAATTGGGGGTTAACCCTATACAGGCCCGTTCTCACTTTCAAGAAGCGATATGGCAGCATTCAACACCGAACAAGTACTGAGCGTACATCACTGGAACGATACGCTGTTTTCCTTTAGAACCACCCGCGATCCGTCGCTGCGTTTTCATAACGGGCATTTTGTGATGCTGGGGCTGGAAGTCGAGGGCAAGCCGCTGATGCGGGCCTACAGTATTGCAAGCGCCAATTACGAAGAGAATCTTGAGTTTCTGAGCATCAAGGTGCCCAATGGCCCCCTTACCTCGCGCCTGCAGCATCTGAAAGAGGGGGATTCGGTGCTGGTGAGCCGCAAGCCGGTGGGCACGCTGGTGGTCGACGACCTGAAGCCGGGCAAGCATTTGTACCTGTTTGCCACCGGTACCGGGCTGGCACCGTTCATGAGCATCATCAAAGACCCCGAGGTATACGAGCGGTTCGAGAAAGTAGTGCTCGTGCACGGCGTGCGTTTTGTCAGCGAACTGGCTTATGCCGACTACATTCAGAACGACCTGCCGTCCAACGAGTTTTTCGGCGATATCGTGCGCGGCAAACTGGTGTATTACCCCACGGTCACGCGTGAGCCCTTCCGGCACCAGGGCCGTATTACCCATGTGGTGGAAAGCGGCAAGCTGTTCCAGGACATCGGCTTGCCCGCCCTGGACCCGCAAACGGATCGTGCCATGCTGTGCGGCAGCCCTGCCATGCTGGCTGACACCAGCGCCATGCTCGACAAGCGGGGGTTCGTGGTTTCGGCGGGCGTAGGGCAGCCGGGCGACTACGTGATCGAGCGGGCCTTCGTCGAAAAATAATGACCGGCCGGCAGGGCCGGCTTCGAGCCCGGCCGGCGCGAAGGCTTTTTTAAAGCCTGCATGGTCTTTTAATTTTGCCTATAGATGTTTAAACTCTGATAGTTCCTACACACTTCAGTGAGTTCCTTCTATGAGCAAAGAAATTATTCATACCGATGCGGCACCGGCGGCGGTGGGTCCTTATTCCCAGGCCGTGGCGGCACCCCAGGGCAAGACCATTTATTTGTCCGGGCAGATCGGCCTGGAGCCCGGCACCGGCGAGCTGGTGTCTGAAAATTTCGAAGGCCAGGTTCGCCAGTCGTTTGCCAATATGCAGGCGGTCATCGAGGCCGCCGGCGGCACGCTCGAAAACATCGTGAAACTGACTTTGTTTCTTACCGATCTGAGCAAGTTTGCCAGCGCCAACGCCATTATGGCCGACATCATTCCTCAACCGTATCCCGCCCGTTCCACCATTGGCGTGGCCAGTTTGCCCAAAGGTGCCCAGTTCGAGGTTGAAGCCATCATTGTGGTGTAACGGAACCGGCCTTGCTTGAGAAAAAGTTCCAGCGGCTGGGTCTGGAGCGCCCCGAGGATTTCGTTGTGCACCTGCCCCTGCGCTACGAGGACGAAACACGCATTGTGCCTGTTGCCCAGGTGGTATCGGGCGATACGGTGCAAGTCCAGGGGGAAATAGTGCAGTCCCAGGTGCAGCTGCGACCCCGGCGGCAATTGCACGCTACCCTGGAAGATGCCAGCGGCCGGCTGCACCTGCGCTGGCTGCATTTCTACCCCAACCAGCAGCGTCAGGTGGCGCCCGGCCAGCTTGTTCGCGTACGAGGCGAGGCCCGGGCCGGCTACACCGGTCTGGAAATTGTCCACCCCAAGGTCAGCCGTGCCGACGGCCCGCTGGCGAAATCGCTGACACCTGTTTATCCCACCACCGACGGCCTGACGCAGCCGGTGCTGCGCAAAGCCATCGACCGTGCGCTGGAGCAGGCCGATTTGTCTGAAACCCTCCCCCAGAGCGTCATCCAGCGTTATGGGCTTATGTCCTTCGCACAGGCCATCCGCCTGCTTCACCACCCACCCCCCGATGTTTCATTGCACGATTTGCAAGAGCGCGGGCATCCGGCATGGGAACGCATCAAATTTGACGAGCTGCTGGCGCAGCAGTTGTCCCTGGCCCGGGCGCGAGCACAGCGCCGGTGTCAGAAAGCCACGCCGCTGCCGGCGGGCCGGGGTCGGCTTGTCGATGCTTTTCGCCGCCAGTTGCCGTTCGCACTGACGCCGGCGCAGGAACGCGTGGTTGCGGAAATTTCCGCCGACATGGGTCGATCCTTTCCCATGCACCGTCTGTTGCAGGGGGATGTCGGCAGCGGCAAAACGGTGGTGGCCGCCCTGGCGGCGGTGCAGGCTATCGACAACGGCATGCAGGTGGCTATTATGGCGCCCACCGAGATTCTGGCCGAACAGCATTTCCGCAAGCTATCCCAGTGGCTGCAGGCTATGGACATACAGGTGGTCTGGCTGGTGGGAAGCCTGGGGGCCAAAGAACGGCGGCAGGCGGTGGAAGCGATTGCATCGGGCACGGCGCAATTGGTGGTCGGCACACAAGCCCTTATCCAGGAAAAGGTAAGTTTTTCCCGCCTGGGGCTGGTCATTATGGACGAGCAGCATCGTTTCGGGGTAGGGCAGCGCCTGGAACTGAACCGTAAGGGTGAGTCGGGCGCCGGGGCCCAGTCCCGGGTGCCGCACCAGATCCACATGAGCGCCACGCCCATTCCCCGCACTCTGGCCATGACGTTCTTTGCCGATCTGGATGTTTCGGTCATCGATGAATTGCCTCCGGGGCGCACGCCTGTCATTACCAAGCTTATTTCCGAACGCCGGCGCGAGCAGGTGCTGGCCAGTGTGCGCGCCGAGATTGCAGCCGGCCGGCAGGTGTACTGGGTGTGCCCGCTGGTCGAAGAGAGCGAGGCGCTGCAGCTGCAAACAGCCGTTGATACCTTCGGGCATCTTGCCGAAACCCTGGCCCCTTTGCGGGTGGGGCTGGTGCACGGAAAGCTGCCCACCCGCGAGAAGCATCAGGTGATGGAGGCGTTTCGCTCCGGCGAGGTCGACGTGCTGGTGGCTACAACGGTGATCGAGGTGGGTGTCGATGTGCCGAACGCTTCGCTCATGATCATCGAGCATGCCGAACGTTTTGGTCTGGCGCAGCTGCACCAGCTGCGCAGCCGCGTGGGGCGTGGTTCCCAGCAATCGCTGTGCGTCCTGCTGTACCAAGAGCCTTTGTCGTTGGTTG
>JBFWLP010000073.1:0-16452 GCA_050252075.1 Burkholderiaceae bacterium
ACATAGCATGGATCACCATTAACCGGCCCGAGCGCATGAACGCGCTGGGCGCAGGAACCATTGCACGCTTGATCCAGGCGTCACTCATGCTGGATCAGGATCCCGATGTGCGGGTGCTGGTATACACCGGAGCGGGCGAGCGAGCGTTTTCCGCAGGGCTCGATTTAAAGGAGCTGGAGGCTTCCGGAAAAATGCGCGATCCCATGAAGGGTGAGATGCGCAATCAGAATGAAGTGATCCTGGAGCTTTCCAAGCCGACAATTGCTGCCATCAACGGTGTGGCCGCCGGAGCGGGTTGCGAGCTGGCGCTCGCCTGCGACTTGCGTGTGGGGGCGGCGCACGCCAACATTGGTTTGCCCGAAGCGAAAGTGGGCATGGCAGCCAACTTCGCCAGTGTCGTGTTGCCGCAACTGATCGGCCGCGGCAAGGCGCTGGAGCTGATGTTCACCGGCGATATGGTCAGTATGCAAGAGGCACAGGCTCTGGGCATGGTGAACCGGGTGGTGCAGCCCGAGCTGCTGATTGAACAAACCCGGCAGCTAGCGCTCAAGATTGCCGGGAATGCGCCGCTCTCGGTGCAGCGTATCAAGGCAATGGCGTTAAAAAGCGCGGGGCTTCCCACGGCAGCCGGGCTAAGGCTGGCAGTAGGGCCCAATCCTTTTGAAAGCGAAGACCGCAAAGAAGGTGCCCGCGCGTTTGTTGAGAAACGCAAGCCCCGGTTTGTGGGGCGTTGATGCATCTGGCTGTGGCGGCGGTCAAGCCGCCGTCATGGAAACCCTGTTGGCGATTTCGGCGGCCAGGCGCTGGTTGGCGTCATCAATCGTTCGTTTTTTCTGTTCAAGTGTTCGCTGTATTTGCTCAAGCCGGGTGTGCCGCAGGCGCAGCATGGCCTCAATACTTTCTTGCCCCGGGCTGCCGGCAGTTTGTTTCATCTGGACATTACGTGCGGGGTCAAGTGCGGCCTGCAGCTTGTCGTTGGGCAACCCCAGCTTTCTCCCGAAGAGCTGGGTGGATACGTCATCGAGATCGAGGCAGGAAATGTCTTGGGGCCGTTGGGAGCGTGCGGTTGCCTGTCGAAC
This sequence comes from Burkholderiaceae bacterium, assembly GCA_050252075.1. Lineage (GTDB taxonomy): Bacteria > Pseudomonadota > Gammaproteobacteria > Burkholderiales > Burkholderiaceae_B > JAAYGT01. The sequence continues at coordinate 1,080 of JBFWLP010000073.1, forward strand.
CAGGGTTGCCACCACAAGATACGCTGATCTGAACGGCAGCCCGCATTCTTGTACCAGAAGGTTAGCCAACTCGGTTGCGCCGGAAAACTGCCCCGAGCAATTGGACAGCATGGCCTCCCGTTTGGGTGTCAAGGCTGTCAGTACGCCGCACATTACGCGGACCATCGCGGTTGCATCGTTCAATATTTCGTTGACAGGTACATTGATCTCGTAGCTCATGTCGCGCGAATGGGCAAATATGGTGCCCTTGACGGTGCCAAGCGCTCCCATCAAGTGGCCGTTAACTCGTGCTGAACGCGCCCTCAGACTCTCAAGAAAAAAATTAGGGTTGCGCTTCTGGGGCATGATGCTGCTGGAATAACAATAGCCGTCCGGTAAATCAAACATGTTATGTTCGGAAGTGACCCACAGAATTATGTGGTCGGTCACCCGTGCGATGTTGCCGCACAGAATGGCAAGCGCTGATCCTGCCTGCAACAAATAATCGCGCGATGCGACGGCATCGTATGAATTTTCTGCAACACCGCCGCAACCCAGCAGTGCTGCCGTCAGGTCGCGATCAAGCGGAAAGCTGCTGCCGGCCAATGCGGCTGCGCCCAGCGCAGACACATTGGCCTCGTCATACGCCGACATTACCCGTCGAATATCACGATCAATGACATCGAAGAAGCCCAGCAGGTAGTGTCCCAGAGTGATTGGCTCGGCGTGCTGAAGATGCGTATAGCCGGGCATCACCGTTCCCGCTTCTTTACCGGCTTTATCAATAATGGCGCTTTGCAGATCGACAAGGCAGTCAAGAACCCCCAGCAGCTTGTCGCGGGTCATGAGGCGGGATGCGGTGGCATACAGATCGTTGCGACTTCGTCCCGTGTGCATGCGGCCGCCCAAATCACCCGTGCGTTCTATGACAAACCGCTCCATTTGCATGTAGAGGTCGGTATTCAAGTGGAGACTCAGACCTGCCTTTCCGGCGTGCTCAAGCCCAAGCAGTGCGGTCAAAAGCTTGTCCGTATCCTGACTATCCAGCAAACCAACGGTTGAAAGCATAACGACGTGCGCTTTGTGAATTTTCAGATGCACGTCGAAGTACTCTTCTTGATCTTTCAAGAAGGGTGTCATCAAATGTTCTACAACCTCTGGCGCCTTGCTCTCGGAACTCAGTCTTCCACCCATGAAATTTCCCCTTTTACTCTTTGATGCCGGCGAGTTCGGCAACACGGCGCTGAAGTTCGACATTGCGTTGCATGAACTGTTGATAGTCGGGTCCGTCAAGGTACCCGGGTTTTGAGCCCGCTTTTTTCAGACGCTCCTGAATTTCGGGGTCATTAAGTGCTTGCTGAAACGCTCTGCGTAGCACTGCAAGCTGGGCATCAGGCGCCTGGGCGCTGCCGATGAAACCGTCAAATGTGACGTACGATGCCTTCTCAAAGCCCAGTTCGGCCACTGTGGGTACAGTGGGCAAATCAGGATCCCGTTGTTCCGAGGTCACGGCCAGTGCGACCAGATCGCCTTTTTCCAGCTGCCCTTTGGCCGTCGCAATGGTAACGATGGCAATATCAGTGTGCCCAGCCAGCGCGGAAAGCATGGCTTTCGTTCCGCCGTCGAAAGGTATGTGCCGCAGCTTTGCCCCGGTTGTTTGGGTAAACAACTCGCCATAAATGTGTGCCGGGCTCTTGTTGCCCCATGAGCCAAACGTGACAGTGTCCGGGTTGCGTTTGGCCTCTTCGATAAATGCCTTGAAATCGGCGAAACGTCCCGACTTGGTAACCAGAAGCATCGGGTTCACCACGGCACGGGCAATGGCAGAGACTTCGTTCAGGGAGTAGGGCTGCTTGGTTCCGATGGCGATAAGCGGGCCAAGGTTGGAGTTGCCTCCGGCACCAATCCGGTAGGCATCTTTCGCACTGATGACATAGCTGGTGCCTATGGCGCCGGCGGCGCCGGGCTTGTTGACGATTACCACGGGTACTTTAAGAATTTCCGAGACACGCTGTCCGACAATACGTGACATGGTGTCTGTTCCACCACCGGGTCCGTAGGGGACCACAAGTTCGATTTGTCGATTGGGAAAGTCCTGCTGAGCCTGGGCGGTGGCACCAAAAAGCAAGCCGCCAACCAGCGGCAGCGCGCCCATGAAACGGGGAAAGGTGGAGCGTAGCATCGTATTTTCCTTTTTAAAAACCGGGGAGCCGGATAACGAAAGTACTGCCAAGGGAGCCGCGAAAAAAGTTTACGAATCTACAATCATGAGATCAAATGAATATTTTCGGCATCTGAATGCAAAAATGATATGAACCTCAGGCATATAGAAACGTTCAATGCGGTGATGCAGACTCTGTCGATGACCCGGGCGGCTGAATTGCTGCATACGTCGCAATCCAACATTAGCCGGACCATCGGGCAGTTGCAGCGGGAAACGGGGCTACGGTTGTTTGATCGCGTCGGTCTGCGCCTGGTCGCCACTCCGGAGGCCGAGGCTTTACTGAAAGAGGTCAAGCGTGTGTATGTAAGTGTTGACACAATATCCGAGGCCGCAGAGCGCATTCGCAGGCTGGGTGCCGAGGGGCTGCGTGTCGCCGTTTCGCCGGCCCTGGGAACCGGACTTATTCCCCGGGCTCTTGCCGCGTTTCGCAAGCGGCGCCCTGGGATATCCGTCACAGTGCATACGTCGGATTCGGCCACGATCTGCAAGTGGACGGAAGCGGGTTACTGCGACTTTGGGTTGGTGGCGTATGTTGCTTTGCCTCAAGGCGTGGAAGAACACCTGCTGCATCGCGAACGTGCGGTGTGTATTGTTCCCGATGGGCACAGGCTGGCCGGGTATTCCGTGGTTACGCCCGATGATCTGGCCGGCGAGTGTTTCATTTCTATGCCAACGACTGATCGAGTGCGGCGAGCTATTGATGATCTGTTCGTTCCTGAAACGCGCCGCCTGGAGCTCGAAACATCGCACGCGGCAACGATTTGCCTGATGGTTGCCCAAGGGCTTGGGGTCAGTATTGTGAACCCCATGCTGCATAGAGCGCTGGCGCTGAACAATGTCGTGCCCGTGCCGTTCGAGCCTGCGATGTACTTTGAGTGCCATTCCGTGCATGCAAAGCATCGCCTGGAACAAGCCATTGTGCCGGAATTTATCGAGACGGTGCAGCGTGTGCTGAAGGGTGAGGAATCGTAGGCCTGCAAGGAATGGCTTGGCCATTGCTGTTGCGACCTGCAGTATGATGGCGGCTCAGTGGTAAGAACGTAACATAAAGACACAAAGGAGACTCATGAATTCATCCGCCGACTGCATTTTCTGCCGTATCACCGCCGGTGCGATCCCCGCCCACGTGGTTTATGAAGACGACGACCTGAAGGCTTTTCTGGATATTCATCCTATTCGCCCCGGACATGTTCTGATCGTGCCCAAATCACATCACGACTATTTTGATGACCTGCCGGCGGCCCTGGCGGCAAAGGTGGTGCATCTGGGGCAGCGTCTGGCCAAGGCCATGAAGGCGATCTACCGGGTTGAGCGTGTGGCCTTCATGTTTACCGGCACCGACGTGAAGCACGTTCATGCCCACGTGATACCGATGCACGAAAAAACCGACATCGTATCGCCCGTACAGATTGAGCAGAACGAGTTAAGCTTCCGGCCCGCGCCGGCGGCGGATCCCGCAGAATTGCAGAAGGTACTGAAGGAGCTCCGGGAGCGGCTCTAGGGTTCAGAAACCTACCAACCACCCCGACCTGGGTACTCTTCAAGTCGGGGTGGTTGCGCGATGTCCGCAGGCGTTACTTGCTTAGCTCCAGACCCTGAATGACTTTGGCCCATCGCTCAGATTCGCCGGTGATGAACGACTGGCACTGCTCCGGCGTTGTGTCCATGACATTGGCCCCCTGGAACTTCAGGCTCTTCAGAACCTCGGGGTCTTTCAGTGCCAAATTCAATGCTGCATTGAATTTTTCAAGCACGGCAGGCGGTGTTCCCTTGGGGGCTACCACGGCTTGCCAGGCATGTGCATTGAACCCTTTGAGCGCCGGTATTGATTCGCTTAGCGTGGGCACATCGGGAAGTACTTCGGAGCGTTTGTCGGATGTGACGGCTAAGGCTTTCAGGTCGCCATTCTTTATAAAAGGCATTGCGCTATTGAATGCGCCGGAGAACATAAAGTGCGTATCGCCAGCGACAAGCCCTGTTAATGCCGGACCGTTCCCTTTGTAAGGCACAGCCTCAAATTTCAGGTTCATCTTGCTGGACATATCAAGCGCCGCCAGCTGATCAATCGTTCCCTTACCTGAGTTCCCTGCAAAGTACTTGCCAGGATTATCCTGGAGTAGTTTGTAGAATGCCTGAGCGGAATCTGCCGGTACCGTTTTGTGAACCAGCAGAATCAGCGGGACTGCCGATGAGCAGCCTACTGCTGAGAAGGCTTTCTTTGGATCAAGGTCTGGGCGCTCATAGAGCGCCGGGGCGATAGTAATGGCGACGCTGGCAAACATGAGTGTGTAGCCATCGGCTTTTGATCCAGCCACAGCTTGTGCGGCAATGTTTCCCCCGGCACCAGGTTTGTTCTCAATAATAATGGGGACGCCCAACTCTTCCGAAACTCTCTTGAAAAGGACACGGCCCAGTGAGTCGGTTGGCCCTCCGGGGGCAAATCCTATAACCATATTAATTGGCTTGTCGGGGTAGTTGGTATTTGCAAAACCGGCGGCAGGGCCGAGTGCAAATCCCGCAATAGCGGCCGCTACGATACTTCGCTTGAGCATAGTTGTCTCCTTGAAATTTTTTAATACTTCTAGCTTTGCGATGGTTGAACAAGGCCTCGAATCATTAAGCTAGCTCCAGCTTGCTTCGTGGGCCCCGGTAGGAACTGGGGGTAAAGTCCAGTGTGCTTTCGTTCGTGAAAACTGTGCCACGGGCGGAAGTTGGTGAAGTGTCCCGTAAGGGCTATGTCGTGTTTCCAGTAACGGTTTTAAATCGTTGAATGCTTGAATGGCTTGAGCAGAAGGTAAGGTTTCCAATAAACCCAACTCTTGAATCCACATAGAGGTGCGCGTAAGAGCAATGTTTACGTGATAGCTACCGCCTTCTTCTGCCCGACGAATCAGCGCAAGGATTACCCCCAGGGCACCGAGATAGCCAGTGAGGTAGTCATTCAACAGAGTGCTCGGTACAAGTCTTGGTTGATCGGAATTTTCGGTAAGGGCAATTCCGCTGGCGGCTTGTCCCAACTGTTCGAATCCACCACGTAACGCCCAAGGGCCCTCATGGCCAAATGCGCTTACAGAGACGTAGATAATGCCCGGTCTGATCGCAGCGGCTTCTTGTGCACCAAACCCTTTACCTTTCATACTATCGGTGCGCCAGGACTGCACCATGACATCGGCGCGGGAAATCAATGACTGCAGACGCCGTTTGTCATCTGCCTGGTCTAAATCCAGGAATGCTGATCGCTTGCCAATATTGGTATCAACGGTTTGACGAAATGCGTCTTGCTGAAGTGGGTGCGATAGCCTGAGAACGTCAGCCCCTTGCTCGGCAAGGCTGCGTGCCACGATGGGGCCGGCAATTACGTGGCCCATGTCCAGTACGCGCAAACTGTCTAGTGGCCGTTGCCGGCCTGGACAAAATTCCGGGGCGCTGTCGCCTATTTTCTCGATTTGTATGACCGGGCGGTTCGATAACCATTGACCTTGTTCATGCTTGCGCCATTCGTCTGCGGTGCGTGCATACACACCAGGCAATTTCTTTCCATCAAAAATAGCTTCCAGGGTCTCGGAGGAGTATTGCCCGATCGCCGCTTGAAGTGCTGAGGTTGAGTTCGCACACCCAAGCGTTTCAAGCACGCCGTCGCGCAGATGAGGATAAGAGCCAACGGGATAGAACCAGCGGTTGTCTGCTGTTTTGTAGAATCCTGCTTTCAGCTCCGTGAATAGCGAGGCGGCCGATATGGAATAACCATTCTGTTGCTGAAACTGGCCGGGATTCAATCCGCATGTTGCCTGCAGATAGTCGATACCTACTGACTGGTGTGTGCCAGTACATAAGCTCCACCACTCTTCAATAGCCATGGCATAAGCCCCAATGGCACTTGCTGCAGCGACTGTCAGTTTATGTCGAGTATTCAATGTTGGGGCTACACCGAAAAGCCGCAATCTGTTCTCTACCTGCGCAGCTATTTCAGGGCGTGAGCTTAATAGCGCGCGAACCGCCGTCCAGGTTTCCCGATTTAGCGAACTAGAATTGTTCATGGCAGTTCCTTAGAAATTTCAACGATGGGCGTGTGGTGTCCTCTAGCCTTGTCCAGCCGGCGAGATACTCGTTCTCAAGGGTGTCGACGATATCCGACACCGACGTAATCGCGTTGATTGATCCGACGCCTTGACCCGCACCCCATATATCTCGCCACGGCTTTCTGTCATCACCGAATGTCGGGCGGCTTGCGGTTGCCATCGCTATTTCTGCAGGATCCAGGCCTGCAGCAACAATGCTTGGAATCAAATAGTTTCCATGAACGCCTGTGAAGAATGGTGTGTAAAGAATGTCGTTGGCGGCAGACTCAACGATCATCTGTTTATAAGCATCGGGTGCATTAGCCTCGGTGCTGGGGATGAAACGTGTTCCCATATAAACATAGTCGGCACCCATTGCCCGGGCGCTCAGAATATCGGCCCCGCTGGTAATGGCGCCGGCGAGAACAAGCGGCCCATTGAATATTTGCCTGATTTCGCCCATAAGAGCAAACGGATTGAGAGTTCCTGCATGTCCTCCGGCCCCTGAGCAAACCAGTACCAGACCGTCTACTCCGGCATCAAGGGCTTTGCGTGCATGCCTTAGGTTTGTAACATCATGGAAAACCAGCCCTCCCCACCGATGAACGGTGTCAACGACGGCGCTTGGGGCTCTAAGGCTGGTGATGATAAGCGGTACGCGGTGTTTCTCGCAGATGGCCAGATCGTCCATCAATCGCGTATTCGAGTCGTGAATAATATGGTTTACGGCGTACGGGGGAATCGGTTGATCTGGCGATTTCTCCCTCACAGCACTTAACCCATTTTCAATCTCGGTCAGCCATGCATCCAGCAAATGTTGCGGACGAGCATTCAGGGCCGGAAACGTGCCAATAATGCCGCTGGCGCATTGCGCTATCACCATCTGTGGATTTGAAATGATGAATAAGGGGGAAGCGATGACGGGCAATCGCATGGGTCCCAGCAGATCGGTTACGCGCTGATTCATGATTGTTCTATGTTGGAGTTGGTCAGAGCTTCTTTCTGTCAATTGAAAAGATTCAAGCTTTTACATGAGTAAACTCGGCTGTAATCTTCGCCCATGCGTCCTCGGCCCAGTCGCATAAAAGTTCGCGTGTTTCTGCCGGATCAATAATGTCGACCACGCCGAGTTTCTCAGCCGTGCGAAAGGGTGATGCTAGACGGTGGTAGTAGGCTTCAAGTCGGGCCTGTTCCTCTGCCGGATTCTCGGCTTCCCTAATGTCAGCCCGATGAGCAGCGGCAACCCCGCCTTCAATAGGTATCGAGCCCCAGCGTGCCGAGGGCCATGCAAAGCGATAATTAAGCTTGGGAAAATACTTCGGCGCGTGCAGACCCCCGGCCATTCCAAAGGCCCTTCGCAATATGATTGATACCCAGGGGATAGTGCTCGTCTCGATAGTGGTGAGTACACGCAGCGCGCCTAACAAGGTGCCGCTTAGCTCGGCGTTTAGCCCGGTCGCGTTGCCTGGCTGATCAACAAGATTGACGATAGGCAGGTTGAACGTTTGGCATAGTTTTACATGCCGTTCGATTTTCCACGATGCGGTTAAGGTCATTGCGCCGCCGGAAACCTTTGGGTTGTTGCAGAGCACACCTACCGGGTAGCCGTTTAGCCTTGCAAGCGCCGTAATAATTGATCCACCTTGATGTTTGCCAATTTCAAATATAGAGTCGATATCGAAAACCGAACCCATGATCTTGCGAGGATCAAATATTTTGCGCCTGTCCTTCGGTATGGCATTTCGAAGCCATGGGTCGGAGCGTTCCGGGGGATCTTGATTTGACTTGCGTTCAGACAGTAACGATGTGTTGGATGGCAGGTAGGAAAGAAATCGCCGAACCTGGCGGAAGGCGTCTTCTTCGCTGTCGGCTTCGTTGTGAACCAGTGCGCTGCGCCGGTGAACCTTGTATCCCCCCAGCTCATTTTTATCAATGTCGACGCCATAGGCTTGTTTCACTACCGGGGGGCCCGCTGCGAAAACCTGCGCCTGCTCTTTGACCATGACAGAAAAGTGAGACATAAGCACTTTTATGGCCCCCAAGCCGGCGCAGGATCCTAGGGCTACGCCTACAACCGGAACTTGAGACATCAATGGAACCACCGGCCAATCCGGATATCCCGGTATTTTGCTGCCGCCTTGTTGTTCCATCAGTTTTACGCTGCCCCCGGCGGTATCAACGAGTCTTATCAGAGGTAGTTTCAAATCCAGGGCCAGGCGCTCGGCATATACCCATTTCTCTGAAAGAGTGCTTTCAGAAGAGCCTGCGCGTAACGTAAAGTCGTCAGCGGAAATGATAATTTTCCGGTGCCCGATTTTCCCTTTTCCAATGACTGCATTTACGGGATGTAAGTGTTGGAAGAAACCGTGTTGGTCATATTTTCCTTTACCGGTTACCCGCCCGAGTTCACGAAATGATCCGGGGTCCAGCAATGCATCTATTCGTTCGCGCACATTCATCCGGTTCTTGGCCCGGTGTTTCTCTAGTGCCTCTTGTCCCCCCATGGCGGCGGCCTGTTGGCGCCGTATATGAAGTTCTTCTAGTTCAGGGCCCCACTCATCCTGATTCAGGTCGTTCACTGTGTTCATTACTGCCCTTTATTCGTTCTGGCCGGTGACTTTGTCGACATTGCCCGTGGTTGTCTTCAGAATCTTTCGATTGATCAGGCCTTCGATATGGTCATCGTTCAGACCGATATCTTTAAGAATTTCTACGGAGTTGGCGCCTACGTCAGGTCCGGTATGGCGCACCCTTCCCGGTGTTCGGGACAGTTTGGGGACGATGCCGGCCTGAGTGGTTGATCCCAAAGTTGGGTGCGGGATAGTGAGCAGCATGTCGCGAGCTTGAAAGTGTGCGTCTTCGTAGATATCGGATATCGTGTAAATACGAGATGCAGGAATAGCATTGGCGACCAATTGCTCTTCAAGCGCATTGCTGGAGTGTTGGCAGGTCCATTCGGCAATTATTTTGTCCAGCGCCTTCATGTTTTCGGCCATGCCGCGTGCGCGGATTGTGCTGAAACGCGGGTCTTCTAAAAGCTGCGGCTGGCCCATCACATCGACCAAACGCTTGAAAATATTGTTGCTGTTGGCGGCTATCAGTATCCACGCGTCGTCAGCCGTTGGGTAGAGGCTGTTGGGGGCCATGGTGGGAAGGTTGGGGCCTACGCGTTTTGGGACGAACCCCAGTTTCTCGAACGCTGGAACATAGGGCTCCATTTGAGTAAACGAGGTCTCATAAAGGGCGGTGTCTACGACTTGCCCCAGCCCGGTACGCTGGCGTTCAATAATGCACATAAGCGCGCCGAATGCCGCATATACAGACGTCAGGTAATCCGTTGTTGCCAAGGCCACACGAGCGGGCGGTCTGTCAGGGTCTCCAGTCATGTGTCGGACACCCCCCAGGGCCTCGCATATTGCGCCATAGCCTGGGCGGTTTGCATATGGGCCATCTTGTCCGTATCCGCTAATTCGAACCATGACAAGCCCGGGGTTGTCTTTTGAAAGTACGTCGTACCCAAGGCCGAGCCGTTCCATTACGCCAGGGCGGTTGTTTTCCACCAGGATGTCGGCACGTTTGATCAAAGCCTTGGCCAGTTCAATTCCCTCCGGGGTTTTGAGATCCAGTGCAATCGATTTTTTCCCCCTGAGTATGGTTGCGGCATAAAGCGAAATATCGCCCACGTGTTTACCCATCTGGCGAACGCCATCGCCTTCGGGGGGCTCTATTTTTATGACATCGGCTCCAAAGTCTGCCATTAGCCTGGCGCAAGCAGGGCCTGCGATAGTGGAGCAGATTTCAATAACGGTCAGACCGCTCAGCGGTCCAGGCCCCGACGGTTGTGCGATCGATTCTTTGGAGGTGGTCATAGGGTCTGTTGTTTGTCAGTGTTCTTCTGAAAGGCGCTGCACAATAGCGTGTGCTGAGCGTTCGATGCGTTCCCTGGCGACGGCAATGTAAGTGGCCTCATCACCGTTCTGTAGAGCAGTTAACCCCCGGCGCCACAGCTTTGCTGATTCCTCTCGTCGCGACTTGGACTGAAAGCCTATATAGGAATACCTTAGCGTTTGTAAGGATATCGACGTAAGCATTTGCGCCAATCGAGCGTTGTTGCAGTTACGTACAGCCAGAATCGAGAGCCGGTAGGAGGTTTGCGCGTACTTGCCACGATCATTATCAAGTGTGGCGAGTTGCTCCAGTTTTTCTACGCCGGCGGCAAGAATTGCCAGGAATTCGGGGGTATGGCTATGTGCAATTTTGCGCGCCACTATTTCAAACAGGCCCGCTCGAATTTCGAAAACTTCCTTGACTTCATCCAGGGTGAGGTTAGCGACTACGGCTCCTCGGCGTGGATAAATTGTCACCAGGCCTTCGCGCTCCAGAATGCGTATGGCGTCGCGAATCGGCCCCCGACTAACCGCAAAACTGTCAGCGAGTTGGGTTTCGTTAAGTGGAGCACCCGCCGCGAGTGTGCCTTCGATGATGTCGTCTCCGATTTGAACGGCGATCTGTTCGGGCGCCGTTAAGGTGGGAAGGGCGCGATCGGAAAACAGTCGAAAAGCGACTGCGCTTTCTAGTTGAGAGACTAAAACGTTGCTTAAGGCGGCGGGTGGCACATTGGGTTCCTGAGACTTCTATTTTGGGGATTGTGCGCTTAGTTTGTTAACATGTCAATTGTTAACAATTTGGCGGGGGCTTAGCAGTTCAGATCGTTGTAAGCCCTTTCTACCGCCGCGCAGCCTATCCGGCACCACTGGTGCTGGGCGTGATGATCAGTTCCGTATCAAACTCTTCCCGGAAAATCTGTTTCAGCGTGTCAAACATCACACCGACACGGATCACCGTGAAGTCCCGAAAATCAATAATGGAACTGGAACGGCCTTTGTCGTTGGCATATTTTGAAACCCCGTAATCCAGGCTGAAATCGGCTATTTCACGAATCGGTTCAGTTCACTGAAAAGCCGGTGTGAGGCGTCAAAGGGGGCCACGACTGAAAATGGAAGGTTATGTTTCTCGATGATCGTATGAATCATCGCCCGTTTGTTGTCGGGAAGAATGTGAATGGCGTCGCTCATGGCTACGTCGGAGAGCATGCCGTTGGGTTTTTCGTAGCTGCGGTTCTTGGCGGAAAAGATCGTTTTTCACGGCCTTTTCCGTGTGGGCGACCAGAGCATAGGCAACATCGAGCGGAATAATGCCAACGCCCCCGTTGTAGACGACATCGAGCAGGCCGGCGGCGTCTTGTTGAAGCGTGTCCGACGAAATGGGGCTGTCGGTGGTTGGAATGGTTGGCGCCACTGGCGAGGAATGTGCACTTACGGTACTCACGTCATTCCAGGAGACAGACCAGAATCTGGCGCTCAGCGAGCTGAGCGAACCCATAGGGCTGGTGCCCAGTACCGTTCTGCGGCTGTTGGCGCCATTGATTCATTTTGGCTTCGTACAGCGCCGGGCTGACGGGCGCTACTCGCCTGGGCCCGCCGTGGCCAAGCTCAACCACGTCTACGCTCTGTCATTCAATATGCAAGAGATCGTATTGCCGGCATTTCCGTGCCCGTGTTCAGCGCACGCGGCGAACCGGCGGCTTAGGAGTTTTTTTGTGGGCTACTTTTCTTGGGCCATCAGTTCTACCCGCAAAGTGGACGCAATGAAAGCCACGCAGCACCGATTGCGGAGCCCTGTTTATTTAAACAATCAGCCTCTGCAGTTTCTGGGTTGAGTCAATCTGAAGAGCCCTGGTCTGCCAATGCGCCTTCCACTCCTGCCTATAATGATGGCTCACTTCCTTATGGAGTCGTCATGACCATTTCCCTTTACGCCGCTTCGGTGCCCGTGTTCAAACAAATGTTGGGCAGCCTGGATGTTTTGATCAGCAAGGCAGAAGCCCATGCTGCGGATCGGAAAATCGAACCGGAAGCGTTGCTACAGGCGCGCTTGTTTCCCGATATGTTTGTCCTGGCCCGGCAGGTTCAGGTGGCTTGCGACTTTTCGCGTGGCGTATCGGCTCGCTTGGCCGGTCTTGACGTTCCCAAGAACGATGACACGGAGAGCAGCTTCCAGGATTTGCGCAATCTTATCGGCAAAACTCTGGCCTTCATCGAGGGGATCGATCCGTCAAGCATAGACGGGCAGGAAAACCGCGAAATCGTTACCCGCCCAGGGACGCCTAAAGAACGCAGATTCGATGCCCAGTCTTATCTTCTCAGCTATGGCTTGCCCCAGTTTTTCTTTCACGTGACGACTGCCTATGCAATTTTGAGGCATAACGGCGTTGATATCGGCAAGCGTGATTACATGGGGCAGTACTAAGCCCTAGCCCATAGGGCTGCGATGGAGAAATCAGATGTTGCCAAGGATTTAGGGGGGGCATGGCCGAGACTGGGAGCCCGCTACAAGGCGTTGCATAACCTCAATCACCGGCGCATCCTTCGTCGACATCTTCAGCGTGTAATACAAATCGGAACGTGAAACATCCATCAGCGCACAGGCCCGACGCGGGGAGACGCTACGAGAGCAGGCGTTCTCCGCCGAAAATTATTGGTTGTGTTTTGAAGCCCACCCTCACTCCACCGTCACGCTCTTCGCCAGATTCCTGGGTTTATCCACATCTGTTCCCCTGGCGCAGGCGGTGTGATACGCCAGCAGCTGCAAGGGAATGGTGTGCAGAATAGGGGAAAGCTTGCCGTAGTGCTCGGGCATGCGAATGACATGCATGCCTTTGGTGGCGGCAATTTTGGTGTCGGCGTCGGCGAAAACGTAGAGTTCGCCGCCGCGTGCCTGCACTTCCTGCATGTTCGACTTCAGCTTTTCCAGCAGTTCATCGCGCGGGGCAATAGTGACGACAGGCATGGCTTCGGTCACCAGCGCCAGCGGGCCGTGCTTCAGTTCGCCGGCGGGGTAGGCTTCGGCGTGTATGTAGCTGATTTCTTTCAGTTTCAGGGCGCCTTCCAGGGCAATGGGGTAGTGCATGCCGCGGCCCAGGAACAGGGCGTGTTCCTTGCTGGCGAAGCGGTCGGCCCATGCCATGATTTGCGGTTCCAGCGCCAGAACGGCGCCAATGGCCACCGGCAGGTGGCGCAAGGCTTTCAGCATGTCGGCTTCGCGTTCTTCGGTCAGCAGGCCGCGGGTTTGGGCCAGGGCAAGCGTTAGCAGGAACAGGGCGGTCAGCTGGGTGGTGAAGGCTTTGGTAGAGGCCACACCAATTTCTACGCCGGCCCGCGTGATGTAGTGCAGTTTGCACTCACGCACCATGGCGCTGGTGGCCACGTTGCAGATGGTGAGCGTATGTTGCATGCCCAGGCTGCGCGCGTGTTTCAGGGCGGCCAGGGTGTCGGCCGTTTCCCCCGACTGGGAAATGGTAACGACCAGCGTGCGCGGGTTCGGTACGCTGTCGCGATAGCGGTATTCGCTGGCAATTTCCACGTTCACGGGAATCTTGGCGATGGATTCGATCCAGTACCGTGCGGTCAGGCCGGCGTAATAGCTGGTGCCGCACGCCAGGATCAGGATGCGGTCGATGTCGTTGAATACCTTGTAGGCGGCGTCGCCGAACAGTTCGGGGGTAATGGATTCTATGTCTTGCAGAGTGTCGCCCACGGCCCGGGGTTGCTCGAAAATTTCCTTCTGCATGTAGTGGCGGTAGGGCCCCAGCTCGGCGGCGCCCGTATGCACGTGCACGGTTTGCACGGGGCGGTCAACCGGGTTGCCGGTGCTGTCAACGACCCATACGCCGCCCAGTTGCAGGTCGATCACGTCGCCGTCTTCCAGGTACATGATCTGGTCGGTGGTGCCGGCCAGTGCCAGGGCGTCGGACGCCAGGAAATTCTCGTTTTGGCCGCGCCCCACCACCAGCGGAGAGCCTTGGCGGGCGCCCACGACGCGGTGTGGTTCATCGCGGCAGAAGACGGCGATGGCATAAGCGCCTTCCAGCCGGTGCGCGGCTTGCTGCACCGTGGTGAACAGGTCGTCGACATACAGGTGGTCGATCAGGTGGGCAATGACTTCGGTGTCGGTCTGGCTTTCGAACACGTAGCCGGCCGCTTGCAGTTCGGCGCGCAGTTCGTCGTGGTTTTCGATAATGCCGTTGTGTACCAGGGCAATGCGGGGCGCTGTTCCGTTTCTGCCCGAAAAGTGGGGGTGGGCGTTGTGGGTGGCAGGCGCACCGTGGGTCGCCCAGCGTGTGTGGGCAATGCCGGTGAAACCTTGTACGTGTTCGCCGGCTACCTGCTCCATCAATTCGGCTACGCGTTCGGTGCTGCGTGCGCGGCGCAGCCGGCCGTCGCTGTACACGGCTACCCCGCAGGAGTCGTAGCCCCGGTATTCCAGCCGTTTCAGGCCTTCAAGCAGGATGGGGGTGATGTCACGTTGTCCAACGGCGCCGACGATGCCACACATAGCGGTACTCCAGAAAAAGAATAGTGAGTATTGTGGGGGTTATCTGAAGAAATAAGATTTCTTAATTTGGCCTTATATGAAATAATATTTCAATTATCTATCATCATGAAATATTATTTCATATCGATGGCCTGTGCGACTTCCTGCGCCAGGGTAAGGCAGGCCACGACCGCTGGTTTGTGGCAGGGGCGCGAACAGGCATCAACGGAGTGGCAGGATGACACTGGATGATCTTGATCTGCGGATACTGAATCAGCTACAGCAAGACAGCGGATTGACGAACCATGAATTGGCCCGGCGTGTACATGCGTCGCCGCCGACGTGTTTGCGTCGGGTGCGGCGGCTGGTTGCGCAAGGGGTTGTTCAACGGCAGGTGGCGATTCTGGATCCGGGCCGGTTGGGCGCGTTGCTGACGGCAATTCTCGAGGTCACCCTGAACGATCAAGGCGCTGAGCGTTTGCAGGCGTTCGAGCAGGCAATGGACGATGTGCCGCAGGTTCAGCAATGTTATCGGGTGTCGTCGGGGCCCGATTTCGTGCTGGTGGTGCATGTAGCCGATATGGCGGGCTATCACGCGTTAACGCATCGATGGTTAACGGCGCAGCACAACGTACGCAATGTGCGTACTTTTATTGTGGTGAATCGCAGCAAGTTTCATACGTGCCTGCCCCTGCCTAAGGCGCAGGGGCGTTAGTTGGGTTCGCGCCGGCTCACCACG